>DATKBC010000087.1:0-5562 GCA_035514415.1 Pleomorphomonadaceae bacterium
GGCCTGACGATAGCGCGGCCCCCAAGCCCGGGCCAGCCGGCCAGGTGGGGATGATCGGCTGCTAGCATCGGCCCCTGGATCCCGATGCGCGGACGCCTCCACTCGAGGACGCGGTGCGGACCCTGCTGACCGAGATCGGCGAGGACCCCGATCGCGAGGGTCTGCGCGGCACGCCCGGTCGGGTGCGGCGCACCCTGGAGCAGCTGACCGCCGGGTATCGGACGGACCCCGACACGCTCCTGCAGGGGGCAGCCTTCGACGTCGAGTACGACGAGATGGTCGTCGTCCGCGACATCGAGCTCTACTCACTGTGCGAGCACCACCTGATCCCGTTCTTTGGTCGGGCCCACATCGGATATCTGCCGCGGGGCACGGTCATCGGTCTGTCGAAGATCCCGCGCGTGGTCGACCTGTTCGCCCACCGCCTCCAGATCCAGGAGCGGATGACGCAGCAGATCGCCGATTTCCTGATGACCCGCCTGGAACCCAAGGGGGTTGGGGTCGTGCTCGAGACGACCCACCTGTGCATCGCCATGCGCGGGGTCCGTCGGCCCGGCGCCACCATGGTTACCTCGGCCATGCTCGGCACATTCCGGAGCGACCCCAAGACCCGGGCCGAGTTCCTGACTTTCATCGGTCGCTCGTCCGAGCGATAGGCGGAGCGCCGAACCGATGCCGTACGCACCGCTTCTGTCCCCCGAGGAGATCGACGACGCACTCCGGGCACTGCCGGAATGGCGGCGCGAGGGGGAGACCCTGGTCCGGACGGTCCGTCTTCCAACCTTCCGGGACGCGATGGCCCTGGTCAACGCCGTGGCCGATGCCGCCGAGGCGGCCGATCACCATCCCGACATCGACATCCGCTGGCGGCGGGTGACGTTTCGGCTCACGACCAAGGCCGCTGGAGGCTTGACCGGGCGGGACGTCGACCTGGCGGCCACGATCGACAGGCACGTTCCGGCCGAGGTGACGGGGCTAGAATCGCCGGGCCGATGACCGCCGACGCGTCCGCCCGCCCGATCCGCGTCCTGCTCGCCAAGCCCGGCCTGGACGGTCATGACAGGGGGGCCAAGGTGCTGGCACGCGGCCTTCGCGACGAGGGCTTCGAAGTCATCTACACCGGCCTGCGCCAGACCCCGGAGATGGTGGCCGATGCCGCGGAGCAGGAGGACGTCGACGTGGTCGGCCTGTCCATCCTGTCGGGTGCCCACATGACCCTGTTGCCGCGGATCGTGGAGCTCGTCCGGGGCAAGGGCCTCGACGACGTGCTGGTGGCGGCCGGCGGGATCATCCCGGATGCCGATGTCGCCAAGCTCAAGGCGGCCGGCGTGGCGGAGGTGTTCGGCCCGGGGACGACCATCGGCCAGGTGGCGACCTACTTCCGGGAGCACGCCCGTCGGCGTGCCTGATCTGGCGGAGCGGCTGCGCGACGCGCAGGCCGGCGACCGCCGGGCGTTGGCCCGGCTGCTGACCGATATCGAGGACGGGGCGCTGGCGCCGTCCGAGCTGGGAGCCCTCATCGCCGCGGGACGCGACGCCCACCTGGTGGGGATCACCGGTCCTCCCGGAAGCGGCAAGTCGACCCTCGTCAATGCCCTGATCGCGGCCTGGCGCAGCCGCGGCCGGCGGGTGGGGGTGATCGCCGTCGATCCCAGCTCGCCGATGACGGGCGGCGCGATCATGGGCGACCGGATCCGGATGATGGACCACGTGGGCGATGACGGCGTGTTCGTGCGTTCCATGGCCTCGCGGGGCGCGCTGGGCGGGCTGGCGGCCACGACCTGGTTGACGGCTGCCGCGCTGGACGCGGCGGGCTACGACCCGGTGGTCATCGAGACCGTCGGCGCCGGGCAATCCGAGGTCGAGATCGCGACCCTGGCCGAGACCACGGTCGTGGTCGAGGTGCCCGAGATGGGCGACGAGGTGCAGGCCATCAAGGCCGGGCTGCTGGAGATCGCCGACGTGATCGTGGTCAACAAGGGAGATCGGCCCGGCGCCGACCAGGCCGCCCGGCAGCTGCGGGCCATGCTCTCCACCGCGGGCGGCCGCGTGTCACGCCCGGCGCCGCCGGTGCTCGTCTCCACCGCCATCGCCGGCGACGGCGTCGAGCCGCTGCGCGAGGCGATCGAGGCGCATCGCGCGGGCCGGACGCCGGAGCAGGTTCGGACTCGTGCCGGGGAGCTGCTGCGCCGGGCCGTGGCAACCCGCGCGTACGAACGAGCGGCTCGTTCGGCGGACTGGGCGGCGGCCGTGACGGCCGTGGCCGAGCGACGCGAGGATCCGTTCAGTGCCGCCGACCGTCTGCTCGGCTGACGGCGGCTGCTAGGCTGTCCCGCCATGAGCCTGGACCGGGTCTTCGTCCTCGGCGCGGGCTTGATGGGCCACGGCATCGCCCAGGTCAGTGCTGCAGCTGGAAAGGCCGTTACGCTCGCCGACCGGACCGAGGACCTGGCGGCCAAGGGGCGCCAGCGGATCGCCGCTAACCTGGCCCGCCAGGTCGAGAAGGGAAAGCTCGAGCAGATGGACGCGGACGCCATCCTGGGCCGGGTAACGACCGGCGTAGGGGTCGAAGGAGCCGGCGGCCAGGACCTCATCATCGAGGCCGTGTTCGAGGACGAGGCTCTCAAGCGCGAGAGCTGGGCGGCCATCACCGACGTCGCCGACGCGGC
Source organism: Pleomorphomonadaceae bacterium (assembly GCA_035514415.1). Lineage (GTDB taxonomy): Bacteria > Chloroflexota > Limnocylindria > QHBO01 > QHBO01 > DASTEQ01. The sequence goes on from DATKBC010000087.1 coordinate 2,670, forward strand.
GGCGATCTTTGCCACCAACACCTCGTCCATCAGCATCACGGCCCTGGCGACCGCCACCGATCGGCCGGATCGGTTCATCGGCCTCCACTTCTTCTCGCCGGTCCCGGTCATGGGATTGATCGAGATCATCCGCGGCCTGGAGACCGCCGATGCGACCACCGCCGCCTGCCGCGAGTTCGCCGGCCAGCTCGGCAAGAACGTGATCGAGAGCCGGGACTACCCGGGCTTCATCGTCAACCGCATGCTGGCGCCGTTCATCAATGAGGCGGTCTTCGCTCTCATGGACGGGACGGGAACGGCAGAGGCGATCGACAGCGGGGCCCGGCTGGGGCTGAACCACCCGATCGGCCCGCTCGAGCTGTCTGACTTCGTCGGCAACGACGTGATGCTGAATATTCTCGACGTCCTGTATCGCGGCTTCGGCGACCCGAAGTTCCGCGCCGCACCGCTGTTGCGCCAGATGGTGTCGGCCGGCCATCTGGGCCGAAAATCGGGCCGCGGCTTCTATCGGTACGACGAACAGGGACATAAGATTGCCTGACCCGGAGGAGAGGAGACACCGATGACGACTGCGGCACCCGCTGCCCCCGTGGCCCCCGTGACGGCTGGGCGACGCATGTGGAACGAGGTCGAGCCGCTGCTCATGTCGGACGACCAGAAGGCCCGCAACGTGGTGGAGCTCATCCATCGGTCCGTTGAGCGCATTCCCGACAAGGAGGCCCTGCGCTGGAAGCTGCCGAAAGACGGCGGATGGGTGAGCCGGACCTACGCCGAGTTCTGGGACTGGGTGGCTCGCGTCTCGCTGGGCCTCGAGGGCCTGGGCATCGCCGACGGCGACACCATCTGCATCATGTCCCGGACCCGCCCCGAGTGGCTGGTCGCGGACCTGGCCGGCCTCGCTCTGGGTGCGGTCACCTGCCCGATCTACCCCCAGACCGAGCCGGGACAGACGGCATTCATCATCAACAACGTGGGGGCCAGCCTGATCTTTGTCGAGAATGCCCAGCTGGCCAACAAGATCGAGTCTGTCCGTGCCCAGTGCCCGACCCTGCGCACCATCGTGACCTTCGATGCAGCCGGCAAGTTTCCGGCTGGGACGCTGACCCTCGAGGATTTGGCCACGCGCCAGGCGGATGCGGTCCAACGCGAGGCCTGGGAGGAGCGCTGGCGGGCCATCCCGCGCGAGCACCTGATGACGGTCATCCACACCTCGGGGACGACCGCCAACCCGAAGGGCGCGATGCTCACCCACGGCGGCGTCCTGTACAACTACGAGGCCGCGGTCCAGATCGTCGACTTCTACGAGACCGACCTGTTCCTATCGTGGCTCCCCCTGTCCCACATCTTCGAGCGGCTGACGGGCGAGATCATCCCCCTCGCCCACGGGTCCACCGTCGCATATGCCGAGCCGCTCATCGAGCGCCTGGCCGACAACATGGTCGAGGTCCGCCCCACGGTCATGGCCGCGGTCCCGCGCTTCTACGAGCGGGTCTACGGTCGGGTTCTGGCATCGGTCGAGGCCTCGCCGCCCATGCGGCGTCGCATCTTCCACTGGGGAATCGGCGTCGGACGCAAGCGGTATCTGAACCATCTGGCCGGCACGGGCGACGGGTTGGGGCTCAAGATCCAGCACGCCATCGCCGACCGCCTCGTCTATCACAAGGTCAAGGCTCGTACCGGCGGCCGGGTCCGCTACTTCGTGTCCGGCTCGGCGCCCCTGTCTCGGGAGGTCGGCGAGTTCTTCTACGCCCTCGGCATCCTGATCCTCGAGGGGTACGGTCTGTCGGAGACGAGCCCGCTGGTCAGCATCAACCGCCCGGGCGACTTCGTGTTCGGGACCGTGGGCCGCCCGGCGCCGGCGACCGAGGTCCGGATCGACCCCGAGACCGGCGAGATCCAGGTCCGCGGTCCGCAGATCATGCGCGGCTACCTCAACCAACCGGAGGAGACGGCCAAGGCCATCGATCCCGACGGCTGGTTCCACACCGGCGACGTCGGGGAGCTGGATGCCATCGGGCGGATCAAGATCACCGATCGGCTCAAGAACATCATCGTCCTGGCCAACGGCAAGAACGTGTCACCGGGTCCCATGGAGGCGGCCCTCTCGGCCAGCAAGTACATCGCCCAGGCGGTCATCCTGGGCGACCGCCAGCCGTATACCGGGGCGCTCATCGCGCCGAACTTCGACGAGCTGGGTCCCTGGGCGGAGGCCAATGGGCTGGGCGGCATGCGGCCTGAGCAGCTGGTCGAGGAGCGCGCCGTCCGTCAGCTGATCGAGGGCGACGTGCGCGCTCTGCTGGACGACTTCGCCGTCTTCGAGCGACCGCGCCGTATCGCGCTGCTGCCCCGCGCCCTGTCCGAGGAGAACGGCGAGCTGACCCCCACCCTGAAGACCAAGCTGCGGGTGGTCGAGGAGAACTGGCCGACCCAGATCGACCGGCTGTTCGAAGACGAGGGCACTCCGGCCTGATTCCGGCCCGGGCCGATTCGGCCCCGGCGACGGCATTCGGGCTAGCATGAGCCGATGTCGTCGGACGTGTTCATCCTGTCCGCCGCCCGCACACCGATTGGCAAGTTCGGCGGCGGGCTGTCCACTGTCCCGGCCACCGACCTGGGGGCGGTCGCCATCCGAGCCGCGGTCGAGCGGGCCCGGATCGCCGGCGAGCGGGTGGACGAAGTCTTCATGGGCCAGGTCATCCAGGCCGGCGCCGGTCAGGCGCCCGCCCGTCAGGCCGCCCGTAAGGCCGGCCTCCCGGACTCCGTGAGTGCCACCACCATCAACAAGGTCTGCGGCTCGGGACTGAAGGCCGTGATGCTCGGCTCCGCGGCCATCCGGGCCGGCGACGCGAACGTGATCGTGGCCGGGGGCATGGAGAACATGAACCTGGGGCCC
>DATKBC010000088.1:0-17419 GCA_035514415.1 Pleomorphomonadaceae bacterium
AAGCGCACCCCGTGCCTCGGCCGCGCGCAGGCACGCGACGGAGGTGAGGATGCCCAGCAGGACCAGGTCCAGCAGCCACAGCTCCTCGGGAAACAATCCGGCCAGGCCGGCCGCGGCGGCAAACACGGTCAGCACCAGGAACAGGTCCAAGGCGAGCCGGCCACTGGGCTTGGTCGCCCCCTTGCGCTCGGTATTGAGGGTCCACCACAGGAACGCCCAGGCCACCGGGGCGGCCAATGGGCCGATGCCGTCCGGCAGCTGCCGTCCGGCGAGGGTGACCGACACGGCGACCACGGCCAGGATGGCGTATCTCGCGTAGCCGATCGACGGGCGCACCGCCCCCAGCAGGGCCGCCGTCCCCAGGCCGGCCAGGGCCAGCTCGAGGGCCAGGACGATGGCCAGGGCCACCGGATCGACGGCCCAGCCGGCGGCCACCAGCGCGGCAAGCATCAGCGGCAGGGCGAGCGGTCCGGCCCGCTTGATGGCCCGGGCGCTGCGCAGCCGCCCCGCACGCAGCATCCGTCGACCGTCGGCCACGGCGCTCATCCGAGCAGGTCCTCCGCGCCACGGGTGGTGGCAATCTGATCCGGTTCCAGCCACGCCCGGCGCGCGACGCCGACGGCGTAGTCGAGGTACACCAGCTCCTCGGTGCGGTGCGCGTCGCTGGCCAGCGTCAGCCGCACACCGGCGCGGGCTGCGTCGCGGGCCAGCCGCTCGTCGAGGTCCAGGCGCGGGCTGCCATTGATCTCCAGCAGGGTCCCGGTGCGAGCCGCTGCCTCGAACAGCTGCGGCCAGTCGTAGGACACCGGGTCGCGGCGGTTCACGATGCGCCCGGTGGGGTGGGCCAGGATGTCGACGTGCGGGTTCTCGATCGCGGCCAGGGCGCGCCGGGTCAGCTGTTCGGTGGGCTGGTTGCGGCCGGTGTGGATGCTGGCGACCACGACATCGAACCCGGCCAGGAGCTCGTCGGGGTAGTCGAGCGAGCCGTCGGCGTGGATCTCCATCTCGGTGCCATGGAGGATGCGGAACGGGTCCAGCTCCGCGTTCAGGCGCCCGATCTCGGCACGCTGCTCGGCCACCCGTTCAGGGGATAGGCCACGGGTCACGCCCAGCGACGGGGAGTGATCGGTCAGGACCATGTAGTCCAGGCCCGTCGCCCGGGCGGCGTTGGCCATGGTCGCGATGTCATCCACGCCATCGGTCCAGGACGAGTGGGTGTGGGTGTCGCCGCGGATGTCCGCGCGTTCGACCAGGTGCGGGAGGCGCCCGTCTGCCGCCGCACTGATCTCACCCTCCCCTTCGCGCAGCTCGGGGGCGATCCAGGGCAGGTCCAGTCGTGCGTACACCTCCTCTTCCTCGGCCGTTAGCAGCAGCTCCCCGCTGTCCACGACCCGGAACCCCTTCTCGCTGAGGGACATCCCGCGATCCAGGGCTCGCGCCCGAAGCGTGACGTTGTGCTCCTTGCTGCCGGTGAAATGGACCAGGTGCGACCCCCACGCCTCGGGCCGGCACAACATGAGATCCACCTGCCGGTCGCCGTCGACGGCGAGCACGACGCTCGCCTTGTCGGTCCCCGATGCGATGACCCGGTTGATGGTGGACAGTCCCTCGAAGGCGCGCACCAGCTCGGCCGGATCGTCGCAGGCGGCCAGCAGATCCAGGTCACCGATGGTCGCCTGCCGGCGGCGGAGCGAGCCGGCGGCCTCCAGGCGGTGGACGCCGGGCACCCGACGCAGGCCGTCGAGGATCTCATTGGCCAGCCGATCTGCCTCGTGCAGAAGCAATCGGTCTGATTGGCGGTCGAGCCGCGCAATGCCGTCCAGGATGTTCTGCTCGGTGCGCGCCGAGAGGCCCGACACCTCGCGCACCCGGCCGGCCTCGGCCGCCGCGCGCAGATCGTCCACCGAGGTGATGCCCAGCTCGACGTGGAGCTGGCGCGCGGTGCGCGGTCCGACGCCGCTGATGCGGAGCACGTCGAGGAGCCCGGGCGGGACCTGCTCGCGCAGCCGCTGGTGGTACTCCAGCTTGCCGGTGGTGGCCAGCTCGGTCAGTCGGGCGCCGATGGCCGGGCCCACGCCCGGGATCTTGGGCATTCGTCCGGCCGCAATCAGCGGCGCGAGGTCGGCGGGGTAACGCTCAACCGCATCGGCCACGCGGCGATAGGCGACCGCCTTGTACGGCACCTCGTCGAGGAGGTCGAGCAGGTCGCCGATCTCGCGAAAGGTGGCGGCCAGCTCGGCATTGGACAGCCCGGTGGACGCCGAGCGCCGGGCGGCCTGGGGTCGCGGCATGCCGGCCATTCTACGAACCGACACGCAGTGGAAACGAAAGACGCCGGGCCTTTCGGCCCGGCGTCATCGGTTCTGTTGGTCTTATCGCGTCCGGCGCAGCGCGCGCGGCAGGCTCAAGCCGAAGATTCGGCTTCGGCGGCGACGCGGGATCTCGGTGTGATACCGCTCCCGATGCGCCTCCTCGAGCAGCTCGCGCTGGCGGATGGATGCGATCAAGGCCATGTAGGTCAAACCGCGGCTCATCCTTGTCCTCCTGTGTTCCCCGATATTTCCCCACCGGGCGAACCGGAGGCATCGGTAACTGTTGATAAAGTCTCTATAGGTTACTCATTGTAGGATGCTGGCCGTAACTTGTCAAGGGCCCTATAATGGTTACTTAATGAACCGAACGCGTGACTTCATGCCGGAACCGCCCTCCAGCGACCTGTGGGTCCGCTTCGTGAACACCCTGGTCTTCACCCATGGCCGGCCCACGGACGAGGTCCCCGATGCCGATGCGCTGATCAGCTGGCTGCGCCGGGCGCGCCTGCTATCGGATCGAGCGGCGAGCGCCGAGCGGGCACACCTGCGGGACGATCCTGACGAGGCCGCGCGCAGGATCGAGCGCTTCCACGACCTGCGCGATCTCATCCGCGCCATCGCGACCGAGGTCGCCGACACCGAAGGAGTGAGCCGGGACAACGTGCGGGCCCTGAACCATATCCTGCGCCACGGCCTCCATTACCACCAGCTCGAGGTCAGCGCCGATGGGACCCAGTACGGGCTGGCACGGGTCGGCGACCGCCTGGACCAGGCCCGAGCCACGATCGCCGGAACGATGGCCGATTTCCTGGCCGGCCGATCGGTCCAGCAGATGAGGATCTGCGCCAACGAAGGTTGCGTCGAGATCTTTATCGACCGCTCCCCCACCGGGCGGCGGCGTTGGTGCGACATGCGGACCTGCGGCAACCAGGCCAAGGCGGCCCGTCACCGCGCCCGACTTCGGCAGACGAGCTTCCCCGCAGCCGTTCCCCGGAGCGCTCCGACCCTTCCCGCCGGCAGTGCCGCACACTAGAATCGGACCAATCCGCATCTGAGGCCGAATCGCCCCAGTGGACGCTGGTTGCAAACCCCGATATTCGCGCGCCGCCGGCCGGCCGGCGCCGAGGTGACCGCCTAGCGAGACCCGATCCGGCGCACCCGGCGACGAACGACCACCCGGCGCGTTACCCAATCACGGGGCCGCGACGAGGTGGTCTTTGCATGCCTCTCCCGCGGCACTGACGAGGAGGTGGTCCGATGAGCTCCGTGGAGACCGGCGAGCTGCTCGCCGAGGTGCAGGCACTCATCCGCGAGCGCGAGGAGGAAGGCGTGCGCGGCCTCGCCGAGCGCATCGGACCGCCGGAGTGGGCGGACCTGGTCCCCCAGCTCGAACCCCGGGAGGTTGCTGTCCTCCTCCAGTGGCTTCCTGACGAGGAGATCCCGGCCCTGCTCGAGGAGCTGCCGCCGGCGGAGGCGGCCCGCATCCTTCGGACCCTGGCCGAGCCGGAGGCCGCCGCCCTCCTTGAGGAGATGGACCCGGACGACGCGGCCGACGTCCTGGAGAACCTCCCCTCCCCGGAAATGGACCAAATCCTGGTTCGGATGCGCGCCGAGGACGCCGCCGAGATCCGCGGGTTGGCGGCGTATCCACCCGACAGCGCCGGCGGGATCATGACCCCCGCCTTCGTGGCGGTCGCCGCCGACGCGACCAGCGACCAGGCCATCGCGGCCATCCGTCGCCTGGTGGACGAGGCGGAGACGGTGAACTACGTGTATGTCGTGGACGCCGAACGCCACCTGCTCGGGGTCCTGTCCCTGTATCGGCTCCTCCTGAGCCCCGGCGAGACGCCGGTGCGCGAGCTCATGGCCCCGACCACGGTCCGAGTCCGGGCCACCGCCGACCAGGAGGCTGCCGCCCGGCTGCTGACCGACCGCAACCTGCTGGCCATCCCGGTCGTCGACGATGACGACCACCTCCTGGGCATCATCACCGAGGACGACGTGGCCGACGTCCTCCAGGCCGAGGCCACCGAGGACATCGAGCGGCTGGGTGGCTCGCAGCCGTTGAATCTGCCCTATCGCTTGGCGAGTGTCGGGCTCCTGGTGCGCAAGCGCGTGATCTGGCTGCTGCTCCTCTTCGTGGCGGCGGGCTACACCGGCACCGTGCTCCAGAACTTCCAGGGTGAACTGACCGATGTTGTGGCGCTCAGCTTCTTCATCCCGCTCCTCATCGGCACTGGCGGCAACATCGGCAGCCAGACGGTCACGCTCATCGTGCGGGCCATGGCCCTCAACGAGGTCGCCATGCGCGACATCGCGTGGATCGTGTTCAAGGAGATGCGGGTGGCATTGATCCTGGGCGGGGTCATGGCCGTGGCCGCCTACGTGCGGGCGGAGCTCCTTGGGGTGAGCGCGGACATCGGCGTCGTGGTGGCCCTGACGATCATCGCCATCTGCGTGTGGGCGGCGACCGTGGCGGCCGCCCTGCCGCTTGTCCTGCGCCGGCTGCGGGTCGATCCCGCGGTCGTTTCGGCGCCGCTGATCACGACCGTGGTGGACGGGACCGGGCTGATCATCTACTTCGAGATCGCCCGGCTGGTGCTCAACCTCTGACCCGGACGCCGCCGATCAATCGCCGCGGAGCTGGCGTCGATAGCGCGCCGGCGTCTCCCCGATCAGGCGCACGAACCAGCGGTGCAGGTGGCTCTGGTCGACGAACCCGACGGCAAGGGCGATATCGGCGATCGATTCGTTCCCGGTCGCCAATCGCGCGGCGGCGCGCCGGACGCGGACCTCGCGGAGGTAGGTCCCCACGCTCCGGCCGTGATGAGCGCGAAAGCCTCGCGCCAGGTGGACCGGATGGACCCCAACCTCGGCCGCCACCACTCGGAGCGCCAGCGGACGGGCGTACTGCTCCTCCACGAGCTCGGTCGCGCGGTCCAACCAAGCGGCGGTTCTGGGCGACGGCGCCGCGGTGCGGCGAGCGATGGCGAGCAGCTCGAGGGACAGGCCCTCCAGCGCGATCCGGGTCAGGTCGTCCCCGACCCGCAGCTCGGCCGCGGCGCGCCAGGCCAGTGCCAGCGCTTCGGGGCTGAGTGCCTGGCTCGGGTCGCTGAGCGAGGCTGCCAGGGCGGCGGTCGGCTGGACGGTCACGACCACCGCGCCCGCCGGCCCGAAGCGGTTCGAGTGCTGAGCGCCTGCCGGCTCGACGATGAGCGCGCCCGGCGCGCAGGTGCCGTTCCCCACGCCCATCGACCCTCGAACCGGCCGCGCAGGACGACGGCGATCGTGGCGTCACGGTGGTCATGGGTCGGGAGCGACAGGTCCGGCGGGAAGTCGAGCCGCCGCACCGCGAAGCCGGGCACGTCGCGGTGCTCGGTCCGCCGGGCGCCGAGCGAGACCGGTGCGCTGGATGCGGCCACACCCATACCTAGCCTACCGAGCCAGTCGGCCGCGGGTTCATGTTGCGCACGTCCAAACCGGCGCGGGCGTCCAAGACGCGGGCACGGATGCGCGGGATGGTGGCGCTCCATCCTCAGGGTGAAGGAGAGATCGTGCCCAGTTTTCGTCGTGTCGCCGTCTCGGTCGCCCTCGCCGGGGCGCTCGCCTGCTTGCCGCTCAGCGCAGCCGCTCAGAGCGGCCCGCTGATGACCGGCGGCGGCCACTTCCTGTTCGCCGGTGAGGTCGACGTCCAGTTCTCGTTCAGCGCGGTGCAGCATCCAAATGGCAGCGCCTCGGGCGCATTCCACCATTCATTCGTCTTCGACGGTCACCAGGTCGACTACTGGGGCAAAGTGACCTGCCTGGCCGTCGACGCTGCAACCGGACGTGCCTGGTTGGGCGGCGTCCTCACCAAGGTCACCTCGACCCATCCTGACGTCATCGAGCTTCCTGGCGATGACGCCTGGTTCCGGGTCCTCGACACCGGGCCTGCATCGGCCGCCGATCCGGATCGGTCCACGTTCATGGGCTTCAAGAGCGAGGCCATCGAGACGTCCGAGCAGTACTGCGCCCTGCGCATCTGGCCCGATGACAACGCCCGGACCCATCCGGTGACCGCCGGGAACATCAGCGTCAACCCCTGAGGGGTTCAAACGCCGATGGGGTGCCAGACGGTCTTGATCTCGACGAACTCGCCGATGAGGTAGGGCGACTGGGCGGCTGGGGCGAGCCAGTCGTAGCCGTTCAGTCCGCCTGACGGGGGGCGCGCGAAACGCTTCACGTTGTCGGTGGCCGCCTCCTCCACGGCGGTCACCGCCGCCGCTTCCAGGCCGAAGCCGTCCAGGGCGTTGACGTCCATGTGGCTGGCCAGGTGGCCGACCAGCTCGCGGCGCAGGCCGGTGATGACGTTCACGACGCCGCCCGGAACGTCGGAGGTGGCCATCACCTCGGCCAGGGTGATGGCCGGCAGCGGGCGCGCGTGGCTGGCGATCACCACCGACGCGTTGCCCGACACGATCACCGGCGCCAGTCGGCTGACCAACCCGAGCAGCGACGAGTCCTCCGCGGCGACGATCCCCACCACGCCGGTCGGCTCGGGGATGCTGAAGTTGAAGTACGACCCGCCGACCGGGTTCACATTGCCCAGGATCTGGGGGAACTTGTCGGCCCAGCCGGCGTACCACACCCAGCGGTCGATGGCCGCGTCCACCAGGCGCGTCGCGCGCCGGCGGCCCACGCCCTCGGCGGACACGACCTCGGCCACGAACTGGCCGCGTCGCCCCTCCATGAGCTCGGCGATGCGGTACAGGACCTGGCTCCGGTTGAAGGCGGTCTTGGCCGCCCATCCCGGCTGCGCCTTGCGCGCGGCGCGCACCGCATCCCGGATGTCCTTCCGCGTCCCTCGGCACGCGTTGGCCAGCAGCTCGCCCCGCGCTCCGTAGACCAGGTACGACCGCCCCGACTCGGTGCGTGGGAACTCGCCGTCGATGAACAGCTTGTACGTCTTGCGGACGCCGAGCCGCTCCGCGGCGGTCCCGACCCCGTCCCGCAGAGCCAGCGGCGCCGGCGTGCGTGCAGCGACGACCGTGGCGCGGGCCACGCGAATCTTGGTGGCGGTGGGACGTCGAGCGGTGGCCATCGGCCTAGGCCGCGCCGTCCAGGCGCAGGTATCCCGCCAGCCCATGGCGGCCGCCTTCGCGGCCGTAGCCTGATTCCTTGTAGCCGCCGAACGGGGAGGTGGGGTCGAATCGGTTGAAAGTGTTGGCCCACACGACCCCGGCCTTCATGGCGCCGATCATCTTGAAGATCCGGCTCCCCTTCTCGGTCCACACCCCCGCCGACAGGCCGTAGGGGGTGTTGTTGGCCTTTTCGACCGCCTCTTCCGGGGTACGGAAGGTCAGCACCGACAGGACCGGCCCGAAGATCTCCTCCTGCGCGATCCGGTGGCTCTGGGACACGCCGGTGAACAGGGTGGGCCGGAAGAAGAAGCCCTTGTCGGGCAGGACGCAGTCGGGCTGGAAGATCTCCGCCCCCTCCGCGATCCCCGATTCGACGAGCTCGGCGATCTTGGCCAGCTGGCCCGCGGAGTTGATGGCCCCGACATCGGTGTTCTTGTCCAGCGGGTCACCGACGCGGAGCGTGGACAATCGGTCCTTCAGCTTGTCCAGCAGGGGCTCATAGACCGATTCCTGGACGAACAGGCGCGAACCGGCGCAGCACACCTCGCCCTGGTTGAAATAGATGCCGTTGATGATGCCCTCGATGGCCTGGTCCAGGGGCGCGTCATCGAACACGATGTTGGCCGCCTTGCCGCCCAGCTCCAGGGTCGCCCTCTTGTGGGTGCCGGCAATGGCACGGGCGATGAGCTTGCCCACTGCCGTCGAGCCGGTGAACGCGACCTTGTCGACCAGCGGATGGCGGACCAGCTCCATCCCGATCTCGCCCGGCCCGGTGATGATGTTCACCACGCCCGGCGGCAGCTCCGCCTGACGGACGACATCGGCGAATAAGTACGCGGTAAGCGGCGTAGTGGAAGCGGGCTTGAGGATGACCGTGTTGCCGCAGGCCAGAGCGGGCGCGATCTTCCAGGCAAGCATGAGAAGCGGGAAGTTCCAGGGGATGATCTGCGCGGCCACGCCCAGGGAGGTCGGGCGGCGGTTTGGGAAGGCGTAATCCAGCTTGTCGGCCCAGCCGGCGTAGTAGAAGAAGTGGGCGGCTGCCAACGGGACGTCGACGTCGCGGCTCTCCTTGATCGGCTTGCCGGAGTTCATGGTTTCGACCACTGCGAACTCGCGGGAACGCTCCTGCATGATGCGGGCGATCCGGTACAGGTACTTGGCCCGCTCGCTTCCCGGGAGGCGGGACCAGGTCGTGTCGTGGGCCTTGCGGGCGGCGGTCACCGCGCGGTTGACGTCCGCCTTGCTGGCCCGCGCCACCTTGGACAGGACCTCCTCGGTGGCCGGGTTGATGACGTCGAAGGTGGCCTTCGGCCGGGCCGGGGAGAAGGCGTTGTTGATGAACAGCCCGTACTCGCGCTCGATCCGGATGTGGTCGGTTGACTCCGGAGCGGCGGCGTACTCCCACGGCACGCCTCGTGCGGCCATGCCCCACGAGGCGGCGGCGGGCCGGGTCTCCGGCTTCTTGGTCAGCGCCATATGGGCCCGATTATGGACCGATTGCGGCTCGAAACGCGTCAGCTGGGTCGCGCTCCTTCGAGCCTGAGCAGGAAGCGCTTGGTCTCCAGGCCGCCGGTGTAGCCGCCCAGGCCACCATCGGCGTGGATGACTCGGTGGCAGGGCACCACGATCGGAATCGGGTTGCCGGCCAGGGCGTTGCCGGCGGCACGGGCGGCGCGCGGCGAACCGGCGGCCGAGGCCACATCCCCGTAGCTCGCGACCTCCCCGTACGGGATGGCGGCCGTGGCGCGCAGGACACCCTGGTTGAAGCCGCGGACCAGCGTCCAGTCGATGGGAAGGTCGAATGCCCGCCGGTCCTTGGAGAAATAGGCGTCCAGCTGCGCTCGGACCGCATCGGTGCGCCGCGGAGCCAGCAGCACGCGAGGGGAGACGCGGTCGGCGACCTCGTCCGCCACCGCGCCAAAGTTCTCGCGATCGTACGCAACCCGGACCAGGCCGCGGGTCGTCACGAACACCGCGATCGGGCCCAGGGGCGTGTCGAGGGTCGACCATGCGACGTCGAGCAGGCCTTCCGCATCGGCGCGGCGCGCCAATTCGACGCGGACCCGCGCGGGATCCAGGTCTGGCATCGCGGGGCGGGCGAGCCGCCGTTCGAGTCCGGTCATCGGTCTACCTCAATTCTCAGCCGGCGCAGGCCGGCGCTCACGTTGTGTCGGGCTGCTTCGGAGCTGGTGCCCATTCGTTCGGCGATCTGGCGGTAGTCGAGGTCCAGCACATACCGATGCACGACGGCCTCGCGCTGCTTGGCCGGCAGCTCCCGGACCGCGGCCCACAGCCCGTCGTCGGGAATGTCGGCCGCTGGCGTGTGGGGCTCGACCGATGGGCCGATTCCGTCCAGCTGGATGGTCCTTGGGCGCCGGGCCCGGAGCCGGACGGTATCGGTCGCCTTGCGATGGGCGATCGTGTACAGCCACGCCCGCAGGTTGTCGGCGTGACGCAGGCGTGGGTACGCCCGCAGCGCGGCGATCAGCGTGTCCTGGAGGCAATCCTCGGCCAGGTCGGGCCCGACACTACCCAGCAGGAACCGATGCAGCTCGGTGGCGTGGTCGTCGACCAGGCGCTGGAACGGCGGCAGGCTCACACGGGTTGAAACGCGCCGAGGGGGCGAAACGTGAGGCACGTGCGAAGGGTACGGCGCGGTGGCCAGGCGGGGCCGCCGCCATCGGGCTAGTCGATGGTGAAGTAGTCGCTCCCGCTGTAGCGCCCCGTGCGCTCCTTGCGGATCTGCATCAGCAGGTCGTTCAGGAGCGTGGACGCGCCGAATCGGAATCGGTCAGGCGTCATCCAGTCCGGGCCCAGGGTCTCGTACAACACCGTCAGGTAGGCGATGGCCTCGCGGGAGGTGCGGATCCCGCCCGCCGGCTTCATGCCCACCGCCCGCCCGGTCTGAGCATGGAAGTCGCGGATGGCCTCCAGCATGACCAGGGTCACGGGGAGGGTCGACGCGGGCTGGACCTTGCCGGTGGAGGTCTTGATGAAATCGGCCCCGGCGGCCATGGCCAGCACCGATGCCCTTCGCACGTTGTCGTAGGTCTCCAGCTCGCCGGTCTCCAGGATGACCTTGAGGTGGGTGTCCCCGCACGCCTGTTTGACCGATACGATCTCGTCGTAGACCTTCCCGTAGTCGCCGGCCAGGTACGCGCCGCGGTCCATGACCATGTCGATCTCGTCCGCTCCCGCGGCCAACGCGTGGCGCACGTCCTCGAGCTTGACCGCCAGCGGCGCCTGGCCGGAGGGGAAGTAGGTCGTCACCGCCGCGACCTTGACCGTCGATCCCTTCAGGGCCTCCTTGGCGGGGCCGATCATGTTGGAGTACACGCACAGTGCGGCCACGGATGGGATGGTGGGATCGGTGGGGTCGGGTCGGACCGCCTTGCCGGCCAGGGCTCGGATCTTGCCCGGCGTGTCCTTCCCCTCCAGGGTGGTGAGATCGATCATCCGGATGGCCAGGTCGAGGGCCCACAGCTTCGACTCGCGTTTGATGCTGCGCTTGGCGAGCATGGCGGCCCGTTCCTCGATCCCGACCTGATCCACCGGCCAGACGCGCCCGAGCAGGTTGCCCAGGGCCTGGTGACGAGGGGCGCTGAGCGTCGCCGTCTTGTGGGGAGCCAGCGAGGTCTTGGCCACCGAATGATCAGGCGCGCCGCAGGCGCGGAAGGACAAATCGGGACATGAGAAGGCGGATGATACGCTCCCGATGTGGGATCGCCGGGCACGCCGATCGTCTACTGCCTGACGCGCGATCGGGAGCTGGCGACCATCCTCGACCAGCGGGGCGATGGCGCGCTGGTGTTCTTCTACAACGACGCGGCGCGCCTGCACCAGGCCATCGTGCTGCGGGCGCCTGACCTGGTCGTGATCGACACCGGGGCCATCCGGCCCGAGTTCGGCGATGCGGGGCTGGGCCCGGTGGTGGCGTTCGTACGCGAGCGGGCGGCCGCGGCCCGAATCGCGGTGCGTCCGGGATCGGGCGCCGATTGGCTGGTTGGGGCCGAGGCTGGAGTGGGGGTCGTAATGCTGCCGGTCAGCGGCGCCGCCTGCGCGGAGGCGGTGGTCGCGCTCAGTCGCTGACGACGCTTGCCGGCGGGACGGCGATTGCCGGCGGGATGAGGCCGGCCCGGGCCAGCGGCCAGTAGCGAAACGCAGCCCGGGCTCGTACCGCGGCCAGCGGAACAGAGCCAAACCGCCGCGAGTCGGTGCTGCGAGCGGCATCCCCGCGCAGCGAGACGCGCCCGTCGTCAACGGCTGCCACTCGCTTGACGAGCTCGCGGGTCGGAGCTCGAGGATCGGGCGCGACGACCACCTCCCCGACCTGTGGGGGCCGCCGGCGGTAGGTCCAGGTCTCGACCAGCAGGCGGTCGCCGGGGCGGAGGGTCGGGACCATGGAGCGCCCGGAAACTTCGACCGCGTCCAGGTGACTCAGCACCTGCCGACCGAGGAAGCCGAGCCCCACGCTGATCGCAGCCGCGCCGGCAGCGCCAACGATCCAGACCGGCCGCGCCAACACCGCGCGGATCACTGGACTCGGGTCTTTTCCGGACCGCCCGTGGCCTTCCACATCTCGCCGATGCGATCGATCATTGTCAGCAGCTTCCGTGCCTCCTCGACATCAAGCGAACCTTTCACGGTGGATGCCTGCTTCGTGGCATGCCAGAAGGTGTCGTGAAGATCCGGGTACTTCTCCAGGTGGACTGGCTTGAAATAGTCGTGCCACAGGTCGTCGAGGTGGCCGATCACGAGGTCGGCGCGTTCCTCCTTGATGTGGATGCAGCGGGCGCGGAAATTGGGGTCATCGCTGGCGGCGTACTTCTCGCAGATCCGCAGGCAGGACTCGGCCTCGATCCGCGCCTGATCAGGGTCGTAAATGCCGCACGGCAGGTCGCAATGCGCCGACACGCGGCGGGTGGGGTGGATGAGACGGCGAATGGTCAGCATGTGCCCAGTATGCGCCCATGCGCCGCGCCACCGGGTTGCGGTGGAATGGCGTTCGATTGCAGAAACGAATCAGAACCTGGAAGCCCAGTACTTCTGCACCGTCAACACGACCCCCGCGCCAAGCGCGGCAAGCACGACGCCGACGACCAGGACTCCGGTCCAGTCCAGCGGGTAGTGGCTCGAACCGGCCATGAAGAACAGCATCGGGAACGACAGCACAAAGTTCGTTCGCGAGGCGTACAGGGTGTTCCGTGGCCAGGCCGGGTCGGGCGTCTCGCCGGCGCTCATGGCGGCCAGGACACGCTTCTGGTTTGGCCAGATGAAGACCCACACGTTGAACAGCATGACCAGGCCCAGCAGCCCGCCGGCGAAGATCGTGATCTCGGTGTTGCTGCCGAACAGGTTGCCGTCCTGCCAATACAGGCCATAGATCAGCAGCAGGCCAGCAACCACGGTCACCACCGCCGACCAGCGGAACCAGGCCAGGGCGCGGGTGAACAGTGGCGGGTTGACCTGGCCCTTGACCGATGGGTCCAGGACCTTCTGGAACGGCACGTTGATCAGGTTGAACCAGTACAGCAGACCGATCCACGTGATGCCGGCCGCGAAGTGGACCCAGCGCAGCCCGATCAGGACTTCGGGAGTGAACATGTGGACCCTCCTACCTCTTCGAAGCTCAGCTTCCCATCGCGATGCCGCCGTCCACCCCCAGCACCTGGCCGGTGACGAAGCCTGATTCATCGCTCGCGAAATAGACGGCCGCGGCTGCTACGTCCTCCACCTTCCCGATCCTGCCCATGGCCGTGATCTGCAGGATGGCCTGCGTCGCCGCCTCCGGCATCCCGACCAGGATGTCGGTATCGATGAGCCCCGGCGCGATGGCGTTGCAGGTGATGTTCCGGCTGGCGAGCTCGCGGGCGGTCGTCTTGGTCAGACCGATGAGGCCCGCCTTGGCCGCCGTGTAGTTAGCCTGGCCGGCGTTCCCGATTCGACCCGCCACGCTGGACATGTTGATGATCCGGCCATGGCGAGCCTTCATCATCGGCCGGGCCACGGCCCGGGTCATCCAGAACGGTCCCGACAGGTTGGTGTCGATGACCGCGTCCCAGTCTTCGGCATCCATGCGGATCAGCAGGTCGTCGCGCGTGATGCCGGCGTTGTTGACCAGGATGTCGACCTTGCCGAACGCGTCCAGCGCGGCCTTGACGATCGCCTCGCAGGCCTCGCGCCCGTCCGCGGTGCTGCCCTGGACCGCGATGGCTCGGCGGCCCATGGCCGTGATCTCGCTCACCACCTCGTCAGCGGCGGCGGCGCTCTCGCGATAGTTGACCACCACGTCGGCTCCCTGCCGGGCGAACGCCAGTGCCATCGCCCGGCCCAGACCCCGGCTGGCACCGGTGACCAACGCCACCCGGCCGGCGAGGTCGAACATCAGGCGCTGCCGGCCGTCACCGGCTCCCGGCGGGGTTGGCCGGCGCGGGTCTGCTCACCCGGAGCCAGGAATGCGCGCGCGGGATCGGCGGTCCACTCCACCACTGCTGCGCCGGCCGTGTAGCCCGCCCCGAAGGCGCCCATCAGGAGCCGATCCCCGATCTGGACCCGCCCGGCGGCGACCGCCTCGACCAGCGCCATGGGCACCGAGGCAGCGGAGGTGTTTCCGTAGCGGTCGATATTCACGTACACCTTGTCGGCCGGCACGCCCAGCAGGTCACGCACCGTCTCGAGGATGCGAAGGTTGGCCTGGTGGTATAGGAACAGGTCAACATCGGCCATGCGCAGCCCGGCCTGGGCCACCGCCGCCTGGGTGGAGTCCGCCAGCTGGCGGGTGGCGTATCGGTAGACCTCCTTGCCGGCCATCCGCATGTAGTGCAGCCGCCCGGCGACCGTCTCGGCGGTGGCCGGGTGGGCGGTGCCTCCTCCGGGGATGATGATGCCCTCGGCCCCAGTCCCATCGCTGAACAGCTGGAGCCCCAGCAGCCCGCCAGGGCCTTCGGAGGCGGACAGGACCACCGCGCCGGCCCCGTCCCCGAACAGGACGCAGGTGTTCCGATCGGTCCAGTCCAGGTACCGGCTCAACAGGTCCACGCCGACCATGAGCACGTTGCGGTACATCCCGCTGCCGATGAAGCTGGCCCCGGTCGCCAACCCGAACAGGAAGCCGGAGCAGGCAGCGTTCACGTCAAACCCCGCGGCTCGCGTGGCCCCCAGGTCGCGGGCGACCAGGACCCCGGTGGCCGGCATCAGGTAGTCGGGGCTGGAGGTCGCGACCACCACCAGGTCGAGATCCGCCGGATCGAGTCCGGCCACTGCCAGCGCGTCGCGGCCGGCGTGCGTGGCCAGGGTGGCGGTCGTCTCGTCGTCCGCGGCGATGCGCCGCTCGCGGATCCCGGTCCGGCTGGCGATCCACTCGTCCGAGGTGTCAACTATTTGAGACAGCTCGGCATTCGTGAGCACCCGCGACGGGGCGTACATCCCCCACCCGGTGATGACCGTATGGGTCGACGTCATGCCAGTCGGACCTCGAACAGCGGCTGCTGGCGCTTCACCAGCATCCCATTGTCGGCCATGACGCGACTCACCGTGCCCGCCACGTCGGACTTGATCTCGTTGAACAGCTTCATGGCCTCGATCAGTCCCACCACCTGGCCAACCGACACCTCGCCCTCGAGCACCAGGTACGGGCGTGCCCCCGGGGAGGGAGCGGGATACCAGACCCCGGTCAGGGGGGCGGTGACGAACCGATGGCCCGGCGCCGCCTCGCCGAACGGGGTGGCGGGCGTGGCCGCGGGCGCCGGCGCGGCGGGCGGCCTGGGACGCGCCAGGCGGACCGTGATCCCGCCGACCTCGACCTCCATCTCGGCCAGCCCGCTGTCCAGGAACGGGCCGGTCAGGGCGTCGACCGCGTCCAGGATTGGATCCTTGGCCATCGGTCAGTCCCCATCCCAGCGCCGGAAGACGAGGGTGGCGTTGTGTCCGCCGAACCCGAATGCATTGCTCATGGCGGTGGCGATGGGCACCTGGCGAGCCAGGTTGGGCACGTAGTCGAGGTCGCACTCGGGGTCCGGAGTCTCGAGGTTGATGGTGGGCGGGAGGGTCCCCGTCTCGAGGGCCCGAACGCAGGCAACGGCCTCGATGCCGCCTCCGGCACCCATCAGGTGCCCGGTCATGGACTTGGTGCTGCTGATCGGGACCCGATAGGCGTCGTCGCCGAAGACGGTCTTGATGGCCGCCGTCTCCGCCGGATCGTTGGGCGGCGTCGATGTCCCGTGGGCGTTGATGTATCCCAGCTCTTCGGGCGCCAGTCCGGCGTCGGCCAGCGCAATCCGCATACTGGCCGCGGCGCCGCGTCCGCCGGGAGCGGGGAGCGTCACATGTGAGGCGTCGTCCGACGCGCCATAGCCGATGAACTCGGCCCGGATCCGCGCCCCGCGCGCGTTCGCGTGCTCGAGCTCCTCGAGGACGAGCATCCCGGCGCCGTCGGCGATCACAAAGCCGTCGCGGTCCACGTCGAACGGCCGTGACGCGTGGGGCGGGTCGTCGTTGCGCTTGGTGGACAGCGCGCGCATGGCACAGAACGCGGCGACCACAAACTCGCAGATGGCCGCCTCCGACCCACCGGCCAGCATGACGTCCGCGTCGCCGCGGCGGATGATGCCAGCCGCCTCGCCCAGGGCGTGGTTGCTCGAGGCACAGGCACTGACTGTTGCGTAGTTCGGACCGCGAGCGTTGGCATTGATGGCCACCTGGCCGGCGGCGGTGTCGGTCAGCATGTTCAACAGGCTGAACGGACCCACCCGCTCGATGCCGGACGTCATCGCCTCCTGGATATCGCGCACCATGGAGCCGATGCCACCGATCCCGGTGGCCACGATCGCGCCGGTCCGATCCGCCTCGGCCTCGTCCACGATCGGGATCGGGATCCCGGCATCGTTCAGGGCTTCCACCGTGGCCGCCCACGCGAAGTGGACGACGCGGTCATGCCGCCGCACGTCCTTGCGGTCCATGACCGCGGTCGGATCGAAGTCGCGAACCTCACCCCCCACCTGGGACGGGACGCGACCGGGATCGAAGCCCGCAATGCGCTGGATGCCGCTCCGACCGTTGATCAGGCCGTCCCAGTAGGTGGCCACGTCATTGCCGAGAGGCGTCACGGCGCCCAGGCCGGTGACGACGACTCGTCGCTCGCCGCGCTCCTCGGAGCTGGGCTGCGGCGCGCGTTCAGCCACCAGCCAGTCGCCCGCCGGCGATGTCCTGATCACGGGGCATGATGAACGACAGGGTGGCTTCCACCGCGACCTCACCATCGACGGTCGCGACGGCCCGGGCGCGACCCGACACGCGGCCGAGCTTCTCGACCGTGATCTCCAGGCGCAACGTGTCGCCCGGGACCACGATGCGGCGGAAGCGGCAATCGTCGATGCCCGCGAACAGGACCAGCTTGCCGCGGTTGGCGGGGAAGGACAGCACGGCGACCGCGCCGGCCTGGGCCAGGGATTCGACCAGCAGCACGCCGGGCATGATCGGGCGACCCGGGAAGTGGCCGGTGAACTGCGGCTCGTTCGCCGTCACGTTCCGCAACGCCACGACCCGCTGACCCGGCTCGATCTCGACCACGCGGTCGATGAGAAGGAACGGGTAGCGGTGGGGCAGGATGGTCATGATGTCCGCCGCCTCCCAGGGCAGCGGCGGCAGCGCGGGGTCCGGGAGCGCTGGCGCGCGATCGGTCGACATCGCCTTCTCTCAGGCAGGCTCGCCGACGAAGGCGGCGGGGCCGACGCGGTCCAGCAGGTTGGTGCTGACCTCGGCATTCACGAAGGCTGCATTGTCGATGATCCCGCGATGGAAGGGGAGATTGGTCTTGACGCCCTCGACACGACATTCGTTCAGGGCACCCCGGGCCCGGGACAGGGCCTCGGTGCGGGTCTCACCCCACACGATCAGCTTGGCCAGCAACGAGTCGTAGAAGGGTGGGATCTCGTAACCGACGTACAGGTGAGTGTCCACGCGCACGTTCGGGCCGGCTGGTACCTGGAG
>DATKBC010000089.1:0-3659 GCA_035514415.1 Pleomorphomonadaceae bacterium
CTGTCCGGGGTCGACGCGCTGGTCGAGCGCGGGGTCGTCGACCCCCAGCGGCTCGCGGTCATGGGCTGGAGCAACGGCGGGTTCCTAACGAACTGCCTGATCACCAAGTCGGACCGATTCAAGGCGGCGAGCAGCGGGGCCGGGGTCGTCTCGCAGGTCATCCAGTGGGGGACCGAGGACACGCCGGGCCATGTCGTCAACTACATGGGAGGCACGTTCCCGTGGACCGGCGCCGACCACTACCGCGCCGCCTCGCCGCTCCACGACCTCGACAAGGTGAAGACCCCGACGCTCATCCACGTCGGCGAGAACGACGAGCGCGTGCCGGCCGCCCACGCCCGCGCCCTCTACCGCGGGCTCCACTTCTACCTGGGTGTCCCCTGCGAACTGGTCGTCTACCCCGGCGAAGGCCACGGGCTCAGCACCTACAAGCACTGGAAGGCGAAAATGGAGTGGGACCTCGCCTGGTTCGACCGCTACGTCCTCGGCAAAGTACCGGACAGCGAGGGATAACCGCCGCGGCATCTGGGTCATGGAGGAGGCTGTTGAAATACTCCAGCCCCCCTCCGATTCGGCTTGTCACGAGACCAAGGGTCCCTGTAAAACAAGGGCTTCCCGGTCTCCAGGCCGCGCCGTCAGGCGACCCGCAGGGGCACCGAAAAACCCAAGCCCAAAACCCGAGAACCCATCGATCTGGTGACGACGTCGTTCGGCCTCACCCTGCCCTTGCTCGCCCAGGTCCCGGCCGCTCCGGCCGCCGACCCTGGCCACACCGCGTGGATGCTCACCGCCACCGCGCTCGTCCTGTTCATGACCCTGCCCGGCCTGGCGCTTTTCTACGGCGGCCTGGTGCGGTCGCGCAACGTGCTCAGCGTGCTCATGCAGTGCTTCGCCATCGCCTGCCTGATGTCGCTGCTCTGGGCGCTGGCGGGATACAGCCTGGCTTTTAAAGGGAGCGGCGCCTGGATCGGCGACCTCTCGGCCTTCGGGCTGAAGGGGATCGGCCCCGACTCGGTGGTCGGCGACCCGCCGAAGGTGATCCCGGAGGCGGTCTTCCTGATGTTCCAAATGACGTTCGCGGTGATTACGCCCGCCCTCATCCTCGGCGCGTTCGTCGAGCGGATGAAGTTCTCGGCCGTCCTCGTCTTCTCGGCGGTCTGGCTGATGATCGTCTACGTCCCGGCCACCCACCTGGTGTGGGGCGGCGGGTGGATGATGGGGGACGGGGTCATCGACCTGGCGGGCGGGATCGTCGTGCATACCACGGCCGGCGTCTCGGCCCTGGTGCTGGCCGCCGTCCTCGGGCCGCGGACCGGCTTCCCCCGGCACCTCCACCCGCCCCACAACCCCGGGATGGTCATGGCCGGAGCCGCCATGCTCTGGGTCGGCTGGTTCGGGTTCAACGCCGGGAGCCAGCTCGCGGCGAACGGGAACGCCGGGATGACCATGCTCGCCACCCACCTCTCGGCCGCCACCGCCTCGCTGGCCTGGGCGCTGGTCGAGCGGCTCAAAACCGGGAAGGCCGGCCTGGTCGGGATCGTCACCGGCATGGTGGCCGGGCTGGCTACCATCACGCCCGCTTCCGGCAACGTCGGGCCCTGCGGCGCGGTCGTCATCGGCGCCCTGGCCGGCGTGGTCTGCTATTTCATGTGCGGCTGCGTCAAGCAGGTGCTCAAAATCGACGACTCGCTCGACGTCTTCGCCGTCCACGGCGTCGGTGGGATCCTGGGCACCCTCCTGGTCGCGTTTCTGGGCGCCGAAGGGGTCCTCGGCGGGCTCGGGATCAACGCGGACTCGCCCGGCGCCCAGCTCTGGATCCAGCTCAAGTCGGTCGGCGTGGTCGCGGTCTGGTCCGCCCTCGCCACCGGTGCTATCGCCCTCATCCTCAAGGCGACCACCGGGCTCCGGGTCAGCGCGGAAGACGAGGAACAGGGCCTCGACCAGACAGCCCACGGGGAAAGCGCTTATTCGTTAGAGAGCTGAGGCTCCTCTCCCCCAACCCGTGGGCAGGAGTGCCCACGCTCCTTTGGTAGGAGTGCCCACGCTCCTTTTCTCCTCGCGCCGCGCCAGCGGTGTGGGCGCGGGCAGATCTTCGACCCGTAGTTGGCACGCTTGCTGCTTAAATCGCTCGCAGCGGGTTCCGTAGGGACCTGCGGTCGCGGGGCTCCCGCGTCCCGCGTGCGCGGCCACCAGGCCGGGGCGGGAAGCGGCCCGTTGAAACCCAACCCGAACCGAAACCTCGACCCGAAAACCCGAAAGAAAACCCAATCGATGACTACGATGAAAAAACTGATGGCCACGGCGCTCGCCTGGGCGCTGTCGTGCGGGGCGCTCGTCGCCCAGGACGCTGAGGAAGTCCCCGTGCTCGACACCGGCGACACCGCCTGGATGCTCACTTCCACCGTCCTTGTCCTGCTCATGACGCTGCCCGGCCTCGCGCTCTTCTACGGCGGCCTGGTCCGCTCCAAGAACGTCCTGAGCGTCCTCGTGCAGTGCCTTGGGATCGCCGCGGTGATGTCGATCCTCTGGGTCGCCTTCGGCTACAGCCTGGCAGCCGGGTCCGGAAACGCGTTCTTCGGTGACATGGAATGGGCGATGCTCAAGCACATGAAGGAGGAAACCCTGCACGGCACCATCCCCGAGTCGGTCTGGGTGACCTTCCAGATGACCTTCATCATCATCACGCCGGCCCTCATCGTGGGCGCCTTCGCCGAGCGGATGAAGTTCAGCGCCGTCCTCATCTTCACCACCATCTGGGCGGTCCTCGCTTACATCCCGGTCTGGCACATGGCTTGGGGCGGCGGCCTCTTCGCGAGCTGGGACGTGCCGGCCATCGACTTCGCGGGCGGAACCGTCGTCCACATCAACGCCGGGGTCGCCGGCCTGGTGGCCTGTATCGCGCTAGGCAAGCGCAAAGGCTACCCGACCTCGCCGTTCATCCCTCACAACGTCCCGTTCACCGTCATCGGCGCCGCCCTGCTCTGGGTCGGCTGGTTCGGGTTCAACGCCGGGAGCGCGGGCGCCGCGAGCGCGAGCGCCGGGTTCGCCATGATCACCACCCAGGTCGCCACCGCCGCCGCCGTGCTCGGCTGGCTAGCCATGGAGGTCCTGGTCACCCGCAAGCCGACCGCCGTCGGCGCCGCCACCGGCGCCGTGGCCGGCCTGGTCGCCATCACTCCGGCCTCGGGTAGCACCACCGTCGTCGGAGCCATCGTCATCGGCGTCGTCTCGGCCGTCCTCTGCTACCTCTGCGCCGCGAAATTCAAGCGCGCGCTCGGTTACGACGACAGCCTCGACGTCTTCGGCGTCCACGGGATCGGCGGGATCGTCGGCGCGGTCCTCACCGGGGTCTTCCTGCGCGAGGGCTATGGCGCCGAGTCCGGACAACTGATGGCCCAGATCAAGAGCGTCGTCATCACCCTCGTGTGGTCCGGCGCCGCCGCCGCCATCGGCCTCGGCGTCGCCAAAGTCCTCGTCGGCCTCCGCGTCGATGACTCCGACGAGCAGACCGGCCTCGACCAGACTTCGCACGGAGAGGGCGCCTACCACGAGCTGGGGGCTTAAAAGGGGGATCTCCCTCGCCGCTGCGCTGGCAGCTCCACACATACCGACACCGGATCCGAGGGGCTGCGACCGGGCCCGCCACTGGGGGTGGCGGG
>DATKBC010000090.1:0-27735 GCA_035514415.1 Pleomorphomonadaceae bacterium
TCGAGGGCCGATCGGCGACCTCGATCAACCAGCTGTGCGCGACGCCCTGGTGGCCGCGCTGCGGGCCCTCGGTGACGAGGAGCGCATCGGCCGGGTCCGGGCCGATCCCGAGGTGGCGCGCGGCGCCCCTTACGGCGCGGCGCTCCTGACCGCCCCGTGGCGCCAAGCGCCCAAGGTCCAGCCGCCCACGACCCGGCTCATCGACCTGACCCAACCCTCGGACGACCTGTGGTCAGCGCTGGCCCGCAAGCACCGTCAGTACGTCTCCAAGGCCGGGCGTGAGGGCGTGACGATCGAGCAGCTCGAACCGAGCTCCGACCCAACAGCGACCGCGGCCGGACTGGCGGACTTCGACCGCATCTACCGCCTGACCGGCGACCGGGCCGGCTTCGCGGTCCGCGTTCCGGAGTACTACCAGCGCGTATGGTCCGCGTTCGCACCGCTCGGCCGGGCGCGCCTGTTCTTCGCCAGCGTCGACGGCGAGCGGGTCGCCACGCTGCTCCACCTGGTGTGTGGCGATCGGGTGGCGGAGGTGTACGGCGGGATGACCGAGCGCGGTGCCGCGACGCGGGCCAACTACCTCCTCAAGTGGGAGTCCATTCGCGCGCTGCAGGCCCAGGGCCTCCGCACCTACGACCTGTGGGGCCTGGCCACCGGCGGGATCCGGAAGTTCAAGGAGGGCTACGGCGGGACGGAGGTCACCTGGGTCGGGGCCCGCGACCTGGCCCTCAGCCGCTTGGGCGATACGGTCCTCGGGCTGGCGCTCGCCGGCTATCAGGCCCGCCAGCGACTGCGGTCCGTGGGCCTCCGGTCCGCCCCGCCGGCCACGGGCCCCGACTGACCGTTCGGGCCGTCGTGGGGCCCGTGCTAGGATCGAAATGACCATGGACCTGGCCCGCCTCCGCGCCGCGCCGGCTGCCGTCGTCCAGCGCATCACGCGGGCCGGCGAGGCGGCTGCTGCGCCCGGACCCACCCTGGACGACCTCATCGCCGAGGCGCGGCGACATCGGCCAACCATCAACGTGGCCCTGATCGAGCGCGCCCACGAGGTGGCCAGCACCGCCCACGAGGGTCAGCTGCGGGCATCGGGCGAGCCATACATCACCCATCCCACGGCGGTGGCATACGAATTGGCGGCGCTTCAGATGGACGCCGAGACACTGGCCGCCGGGCTGCTGCACGACGTGCCCGAGGACACGACCTATGCGCTGGCCGATATCGAAAAGCGATTCGGTCGCGAAGTGGCTCGCCTGGTTGACGGGGTGACCAAGCTGTCGAAGTTCAGCAGCGCCCGATCCACCGAGGAGCAGCAGGCCGAGAACATCCGGAAGATGTTCATGGCCATGGCCGAGGACGCGCGGGTGGTCATCATCAAGCTCGCCGACCGGCTCCACAACATGCGCACCCTCGAGTACCTGGCGTCCGACAAGCGGGAGCGGATCGCGCGCCAGACGATGGAGATCTACGCCCCGCTGGCCCATCGGCTCGGGATGTGGCAGGTCAAGTGGGAGCTGGAGGATCTGTCGTTCAAGGTCCTCGACGCCGATACCTACGCCCGGCTGGCGGGCATGCTGGCCGACAGTCGCAGGGCGCGCGAGACGTTCATCAACCGCTCGATCTCGATCCTCCGCAAGGAGCTCGGGGCGGTGGGCATTCAGGCCGAGATCAGCGGCCGCCCCAAGCACATCTACAGCATCGTCAAGAAGATGGAGCGCAAGGGGGCCGAGTTCCACGAGATCTACGATCTCCACGCCATCCGGGTCCTGGTCGAGGACGTCAAGGACACGTATGGCGCGCTGGGCGTGGTCCACGCCATCTGGCGCCCCATCCCGGGCCAGTTCGACGACTACATCGCCATGCCCAAGGCCAACCTGTACCAGTCGCTCCACACCGCGGTCATCGGCCCCGACGCCAAACCGCTCGAGGTCCAGATCCGGACCCGCCAGATGCACGAGGTGGCCGAGGCCGGGATCGCCGCCCACTGGCGCTATAAGGAGGGCAGCCGCGCCGACCGGCGCTACGACGAGAAGTTGGCCTGGGTCCGCCAACTCATGGAGTGGCAGCGGGAAGTGGCCGACGCCACCGAGTTCGTGGAGGGCCTGAAGCTCGACGTCTTCCAGGACCAGGTCTTCGTCTTCACCCCCAAGGGCGACGTGAAGGACCTGCCGGCGGGGGCAACTCCGCTCGACTTCGCCTATCGGATCCATACCGATGTCGGGCACCGGACCATCGGGGCCAAGGTCAACAACCGGCTGGTGCCGCTCGACTACCGGCTCCGCAACGGCGACATCGTGGAGATCGTGACCACCAAGGCATCCCACGGCCCATCCCGCGACTGGCTGGCCATCGTCCAGACCAACCAGGCCCGCGAAAAGATCCGCCAGTGGTTCAAGCGCCAGCAGCGCGACGAGAACATCGCCCAGGGCCGCGAGCTGCTCGACCGCGAGCTGCGTCGGCTGGCCCACGAGACGCTGGCCTCGGTGGACAACGCCCGCCTGACCGATATCGCCGGTCAGCTCCATTTCCGCGAGCTGGACGACTTCTACGCCGCCATCGGCTACGGCGCGGTCAGCTCAGCCGCGGTCGTCAGCCGGTTGGGCATCCACGATGACGTCGAGATCACCCTCCCCGAGGTCGCTCCGCCGGCCGCGCCGAGCACCGCCGGCGTGCGAGTCAAGGGGGTGGGGGACCTCCTCGTCCGGTTCGCGAACTGCTGCAGCCCGATCCCCGGCGACGAGATCTCCGGCTACGTGACCCGCGGCAAGGGCGTGACCGTCCATCGGGCGACCTGTCCCAGCGTCCTGTCCGAGAAAGACATCGAGCGCCTGATCGAGGTCGAGTGGGAGGTCGTCGCCCAGCAGACCTATCCGATCACGATCCGCATCGAGGGCCTGGATCGGCCCGGGCTGCTCAACGAAATCACGAATGTCGTGGCCGAGAACAAGGTGAACATCGTGGCCGCCTCGGTGAGCACCAACCCCGACGGCACCGCGACGATCACCCTCACCCTGAAGGTCACCTCCCTTCAGCAGCTGTCCAAGGTCGTGGCCCGGATCGAGAACGTGCGGGACGTGATTGGTGTTACCCGGGAGCAGCACTAGCCGGTTCGAGCGACTCCATGGACGGGGGACTGCCCCCAGGGCGAAGCGCGTTGCCGGCGCCGGTCAGGCTGAGCCGGATGAGGGTGGCCGCCGATCCGAAGAGCAGGATGGCGAGGATCCAAACCATCCACGGCGCGGCCAGGAGTGAGTGCAGCTCCGAGGCCAGCGTGAAGGGAGTCGTGAGCACCAGCGCACGGAGCATGGTGCCCGCGAACCCGATCGACAGCGATACGTAGGCCGCGAAGCTGCGAACGTGGACCGCGGCCAGGGGAGCAGCCACCGCGAAGGCCGGGAACAGGTATCGCTCGTGGACCCGGGTGGGGAGGAAGTAGAACGCGAAGGCCAGCATCATCCCGACGGTCAGGACGATCGCCAGGTCGTGCCCGCGCCGCAGCGGCACCAGCGAGGCGATCAGCCCGATGACGAGGAGGAGGCCGCCGATCCCGACGTACGGGGCATCGTCGATCTCGAAGCCGACCAGGACGCCCCACACGTTGATGGCGTTGAGCGAGGTGTCGGGCTGGAAGGTGGCGGTGCCGGACAGTCGCTCCAGCCACTGAAACGGGCTCAGGCCCCCAAATGCCCCGATGGCCAGGGCGGCGACGGCCCCCCCGGCCACGACCGCGACCAGCGGCGCGAGGTCGCGCGCACGCCACAGCCGCTGGCCGGCGACCACCAGGACGGGGAGGATGACCAGCCCGAACTGCGGCTTGGCGAGCCCGGCCACGATGGCCAGCCCCCCGGCCAGGGCGAAGCGGTCCGCCGACAGCGCGACCAGGGCGAGGAGGAAGAACAGGCTGCCCGCCGCGTCGACCTGGCCCCAGACCGGCCCCGCCAGGATCAGCGCCGGGTTGAGCAGGTAGCAGCCGGCGGCGAGCAGACCGGCCCTCGACCCGGCGGGGCGGGCGACCACGGCGTACAGGGCGAGTCCGACGAGCAGGTCGAACGGGATCGAGAGGCCCTTGATGGCGGTCGCGAGCTGGTCGCCGTCAAAGGCCAGTCCGACGATCCACAGGAACGGCAGCAGGGCGGGGTAGATGGACGAGTCGTGCTCGTAGAAGTGGCCGGGCCCGAACAGGGCCATGTTTTCGGCCCACCGCGCCATGACCGCCACGTCACCAAAATGGCCCGGCACGGGAAGTGCGGCCAGACGGAGGCCCAGCCCAACCAGAAGCAGGACAACCAGGCCCATCGCCGGCATCGGCACACGGTACCCGACCCGGGCGCGGGATCGGTTGGGCCTCGTGACTCGATTTCCGTCCACACCATCGGACCAGGCAATTCCGCCGGTAGACTGCCGTCGTGGCTGCCCCCATCCGCGCCCCGCGCGGCACCCAGGACCGTCTTCCCGAAGATGCCGCCGCGTGGGGCCGCGCCGAAGCGGTCGCCGCCGACCTGGCCTCGCGGTACGGGTTTGAGCGGATCGACACGCCCCTGTTCGAATCCACCGAGCTCTTCGTTCGCGGCCTCGGCGAGGGAAGCGATGCGGTGGCCAAGGAGATGTTCCGGGTGGGCGGTTCGGCCGGCAGCGACGAGGAGGAGCCGTCCTGGGCGCTCCGGCCGGAGCCGACCGCCGGCATCGTGCGCGCATACCTGGAGCACGGGATGCATGTCCGCCCCGGCCCGCTGCGGGTCTGGATGCTGGGGCCCATGTTTCGCTACGATCGCCCACAGGCCGGCCGCTACCGACAGTTCACGCAATGGGACGTGGAGGTCATCGGCGACCCAGGCTCGGCCGTGGACGCGGAGCTGATCGAGCTGGCGGCACGCTACTGCACCCAGGTCGGCCTGGACGACGTCGCGATCCACCTGAACTCGATCGGCGACGCGGTTTGCCGGCCCGGCTATCGGACCGCACTGGTCGAGTACTTCAGCCCCCATCGCGACGCTCTGGGCGATGATGGGCGCCGCCGGCTGGACACCAATCCGCTGCGGGTGCTGGACGACAGGACCCTCGATCGCGGCCTGGCCGCCGGTGCCCCCAGGTCCATCGACCACCTGTGCGACGCCTGTGCCACCCACTTTGCCGGCGTCACCGGACTGCTGGATCGGCTGGGAGTCGTCTACCAGCTCGACCATCGCCTCGTCCGTGGCCTGGACTACTACACCCGGACCACGTTCGAGCTGTTCCCGTCCGGCCGGAGCGGGAGCCAGGATGCGCTGGCCGGCGGCGGTCGCTACGACGGCCTGGTGGAGGTGCTGGGTGGCCCGGCTACGCCGGGCATCGGCTTCGGCCTGGGACTGGATCGGGTCGTGCTCGCCATGGCTCAACGGGGCGTTCCCGGCGAGCCCACGCCGGCCCTGGTGGCCGTGGTCGGCACGCAGCCGGACGACGTCGCCGAGCGGCTCCTGGTGGCGGGCGCCCTGCGCGAAGCGGGTCTTCGGGTGCGCCCAGACGGGTCGGATCGAAAGCTCGGACGCCAGCTGGAGGCGGCCGCCAAGGTCGGCGCTCGGTGGGCGGTGATCGTGGGCGACGAGCTGACCCGGGGTGCGGTCGTGCTTCGCGACCTTGCCGACGGCAGCCAGCGCGAGATCGCGCTCGATCAAGTAGCGAGCGCGACGCGCGGCAATTCCACCTCATGACGCCGGCATCGTTCCGGACACATACTTGCGGGGAGCTGCGTGCCGCCCACATCGGGGAGCGCGTGACCCTGGCCGGCTGGGTCCATCGGCGCCGAGACCATGGCCACCTGACCTTCTTCGACCTGCGCGACCGGTACGGGATCACCCAGGTGGTGACCAACTTGGACGAGGCTCCTGACGCGCACCAATCGGGCGCCGACGCGCGGGCGGAATGGGTGATCCAGGTCGAGGGCGTCGTGCGCCAGCGCCCGGAGGGCACCGCCAACCCGGAGCTGCCCAGCGGGGAGGTCGAGGTCGGGGTGGATCGGCTCAGCGTGCTGAACCCGTCCAAGGTGCCGCCGTTCTACATCAACGAGGAGCACCCGGGCCTCGACGAGGCGCTCCGGCTCACGTAGCGCTACCTCGACCTGCGCCGGCCGCCGCTCCAGGCTCGGATGCTGCTCCGCAGCCGGCTGGCTTCGGCCGTCCGACGGCACCTGGAGGGCGTCGGATTCGTGGAAATCGAGACGCCGACGCTGATCCGATCCACGCCGGAAGGAGCGCGGGACTTCGTCGTGCCCAGCCGCCTGCAGCCGGGAAAGATCTACGCCCTGCCGCAGTCGCCGCAGGTGCTCAAGCAGCTGCTCATGGTGGCCGGATACGACCGCTACTACCAGCTGGCCCACGCCTACCGCGACGAGGACTTCCGCGCCGACCGGGGGCCGGAGCACACCCAGATCGACATCGAGATGAGCTTCGTCCGCGAGGCGGACGTGATGGCTACGGTCGAGGAGATGGTGACCGCGGTCAGCACGGCGGTGGTGCCGGAGCGCGCCATCGCGCAGGTTCCCTTCCCGCGCCTGACCTATGCTGAGGCCATCACCCGCTACGGGTCCGACAAGCCCGATGTCCGGATCGGGATGGAGCTGGTGGACCTTGGCTCAGCGGTGGCCGGGACTGACCTGCGGGTGTTCACCGACGCGCTGGCCGCCGGCGGGGCTATCCGCGGGCTGGTCGCGCCGGGCTGCGCCGGATTCTCGAGGCGACAGACCGATGCGCTGACCGATCTCGCCATCCGCCATGGCGCCGGGGGGCTGGTCCACCTGGCGGTGGAAGCCGATGGTTCGCTGAAGGGGCCTATCGCCCGTCACCTGCCGCCGGCCACCCAGCAGCGCGTGATCGAGGTCAGTGGCGCGGTGCCGGGCGACCTGATCCTGGCGGTCGCCGACGCGGACGGGCATCGCGGAGCCGAGGCCCTGGGCCGGGTCCGGGTGGACCTCGGTGCCCAGCTCGGTCTTGCGCAACCGGGCGTCCTGTCCTACGTGTGGGTCCATCGCTTCCCGATGTTCAAGTGGGATGCCGAGGGCAACCGCTGGGACGCGACCCACAACCCGTTCAGCGCCCCGGTCTGGGAGGAGGCCGACGACATGGAGCGCGACCCAGCGGCCATCCACGCGCAGCAGTACGACCTGGCCCTCAACGGCTGGGAGCTGGGTGGCGGCTCGATCCGGATCCACCGCCGCGACCTGCTGGAGCGGGCCTTTGCGCTGATGGGCCACACGATCGAGGGCATGCGCGACCAGTTCGGGGCGCTCCTCGACGCCCTCGAGTTCGGCGCGCCCCCCCACGGTGGAATTGCGATCGGGCTGGACCGATGGACCGCGCTGCTTGCCGACCAGGACAACATCCGCGAGGTCATGGCCTTCCCCAAGACCCAGTCGGGGAGCGACCTCATGCTGGGGGCCCCGTCGCCGGTCGCCCCCGAACAGCTGGCTGAGCTGGGGCTGCGGCTCGCCGATCAGTCGCCCGAGGGCTCGTAGCCGCCGTCCACGTGGCGCTCGGTCCCTCGCAGGGCCGGGTTGAAGATGCAGACCAGGCGGGCCCCGCCGGCGCTGCGCGCGGTGTGCCGGTCATGCTGGTCGAGGGCATACACCCCACCTGGCCCGACGGCGACCTTCCGCCCGCTGGCGGCATCGGTGATCTCCATCCCGCCCGACACGACGTAGCAGCTCTCCAGGTGGTGCCGGTACTCGAGCTCCATCTCGAAGCCGGCCTGGACCACGACGTCGTTCAAGGAGTAGCCCATCTGGTCCGCCGCGGTCAGGATCCGCCGGCTGGTCCAGTCGTCGCCCGAAACCTCATGTTGGGTGCCGATCACGTCATCGGCTGATCGAATGATCATCGGTTCTCCTCTGCGGTTGTTCGGCTGGCGCAGGCCGATTGTGGCCTGTCCGGATGGCTGGGGCATAATCGCCCACGACCATGGCCATCTACCTCGACCACGCCGCGACCACCCCCCTGCGGCCCGAGGTCCTCGAAGCCATGCTGCCCTATCTGACCGAGCATTTCGGCAATCCGTCCAGCCTGCATGCGGCCGGGCGGCGTGCCCGACAGGGCCTCGACGAGGCACGTGAGACGGTCTCCGGCGTGCTGGGCGCCAAGCCGCGAGAGATCGTGTTCACCTCTGGCGCGTCGGAGAACACCAGCCTGGCCATCAACGGGATCGCATGGGCGGCGAGCGCCCGCGGCCGCCACCTGGTCACCACCGCGATCGAGCACCGGGCGGTCCTGAACACCTGCGCGGTCCTCGAGCGCCACGGGTTCGAGGTGACGTACCTGCCGGTGGACCGATACGGCCAGGTGGATCCGGACTCGGTGGCGAATGCCATCGGGCCTCACACCACCCTGGTCGCCATCGGATATGCCAACAACGAAGTCGGGACCGTGCAGCCCATGGCCGAGATCGGCGCCATCTGCCGGGGGCGCAAGGTCGCGTTCTATTCCGATGCGACCCAGGCAGCGGCTTCGCTGCCGCTCGACGTGGACAGTCTCCAGGTCGACTTGCTCGGCATCGCGGCCCACAAGGTCGAAGGGCCCAAGGGCGTGGGCGCGTTGTTCGTGCGGCAGGGAACGAACCTGATTCCCCAACATCAGGGCGGGTCGCAGGAGCGACAGCGGCGAGCGGGGACCGAGAACGTGGCCGGCGCCGTCGGGCTGGGTGAGGCACTACGCCTGGCGCGGGGCGACGCCGAGCGTCTGGCGACCGAGAACGAGCGCCAGCGGGGGTTGCGCCAGCGGCTCATGCGTCGTCTGGAGGCCATTCCCGACGGCGAGCTCACCGGCCACCCCGAGGCGCGGCTGCCGAACAGCGTCAGCTGGGCCTTCCGCGGCGTGGAGGGCGGTGACCTGGTGGCGGCCCTCGACCTGGAGGGCGTGGCCGCGTCAACCGGCAGCGCCTGCACCTCAGGGAGCGCCGAACCGAGCCACGTCCTGGCGGCCATGGGGGTGCCGCCGGATCTGATTCGCGGTTCGCTGCGCCTGAGCATGGGCCGCACGACCACCGCCGCCGAGGTCGATCGAGCGGCGGACCTGGTGGCCGCCTGCGTGGCGCGGGTACGGGAGGCCGCCCAGCCCGCTCCCGCCGATGCCGCGCCAGCCGCGGCCGGAGCCTGAGGGTTCCGGTGCCACGGATCGTGGCCGCCATGAGCGGCGGAGTGGACTCCAGCGTGGCCGCAGCGCTCCTGGCCCGCGAGGCTGCGACGGGCGGCGAAGAGGTGGTCGGGGTCTGGATGCGCACCCATCCCGACCGGGGCGAGGGCTGGGAGCCGCGCCGCGGCTGCTGCTCGACCGAGGCCGCGGACGATGCCCGTCGCGTGGCGCAGCGGATCGGGATCCCGTTCTTCATCCTCAACGTCGAACCCGAGTTCGGGGCCCAGGTCATTGACGCCTTCGCCGAGGCGTACCTCGAGGGGACCACGCCGAACCCGTGCCAGGCCTGCAACCAGAAGATCAAGTTCGACCTCCTCGCCCGGCGGGCCGTGGGCGCCTACGGGGCGGATGGCGTAGCGACCGGCCATTACGCTCGCGTCGCGCAGCGCGATGGCCAGTGGCGACTGCTGCGGGCCGTGGACGCGGCCAAGGATCAGACCTACTTCCTGTGGAACCTCGACCAGCGCCAGCTGGCCGCCACCCGCTTCCCGCTGGGGGAGCTGACCAAGCCGCAGGTCCGACAGCTGGCGACGGACATGGACCTCCCCACCGCCGCGACGCCCGAGTCTCAGGAGATCTGCTTCGTCCCCGCCGGCGACTACCGGACCTTGCTCGCCGAGCGCACGGCCTACGTCGGTGAGTCGGGGCCCATCGTGGACGGTGAGGGTCGCCGGCTCGGCACCCACACCGGTTTCGCCCACTACACGGTTGGCCAGCGACGCGGGTTGGGGCTGGCGGGCCCCGAGCCACGCTTCGTGCGCGAGATTCGGCCCAAGACCAACGAGGTCGTGGTCGGGTCGCGTGACGACCTCGCCGTGCGCGGCTTCGTCGCCGATGCCCGCCATTTCGTGGCCGGAGCCCCGCCCGCCGAACGATTCGAGGCCCAGGTCCGGATTCGGCATCGGGCGCCCGAGGTGGCATGCGAGGTGACCCTGGTCGGATCGGACCGGATGGTCGTGGAGACCGCCGAGCCGGTGTGGGCGCCAGCCCCCGGCCAGTCAGCCGTCCTGTACCTCGGCGACGAGTGCCTGGGCGGAGGCCGGATCGCCAGGGCCTGATCCGTGGTGCCGTGGGCCATCTGGACCGTCCTGGTGGCGGCCATCAACCTGACCCTGTTCGTCGCCATTCGGGGCCGCTGGGGCAGGCAGGCAGTCGTACTGGCCCTGGCTGCGCTGGCCGGCACCGCCGCCGGTAACGCCGTGGCCGGCATCTTCGGCTTCGACCTGCTGGTGTTCGGCGAATTCCACCTGGTGGCGGCCGTCATCGGCGCCCAGCTGGCGCTGGTGACCACCGCGGCGCTGGCGACGCTGCTGTCCCCGCCCGAGGGTCCGAGGCGGCGGCGCGACGAGTCGGGGCCGGGCCGGTAGAATCGGTGCCCACGGACGAAGTCCCCTCATAGGAGCAATGCATACGCTATGAATGATTCCGGTTTCGGAAGTTTCGTGGCCGGTCTGGTCATCGGTGGCCTGATCGGCGCGGCAGTCGGGCTGCTCCTGGCGCCCGAATCGGGCGAGGAGATGCGCGGCAAGGTTGGTGAGTTCGTCGACGAGCGGACGCGCGACCTGGGCGACGCGGTCAGCGAGGGCAAGGCGGCCGCCGAGCAGGCTCGCACGGCCATGCTTGCCGCGCTCCAGCGCGACACGACCACCGAGTCCCCGGCCGAGGAGACCGCCTAGCTTCTTCCGGTGACGCCACACAGCGGAGAGCCGGCGGGGGCCGGCTCTCGTCGCGCCTGAGCGAGTTCAACATGCAGTCCCTCCCGGCGGCGGAGATCCGCGAGCGCTTCCAGCGCTTCTTCGAGGCGCGCGGCCATACCCGCGTGCCGCCCGCTCCGCTGCTCGCGCGCGACGATCCCACGCTGCTGTTCACGAACTCGGGGATGGTCCAGTTCAAGCGGGTCCTGACCGGAGAGGAGACGCGCCCCTACAAACGGGCCGTCGACGCCCAGCCCTGCCTGCGCGTGGCCGGCAAGCACAACGACTTCGAGGAGGTCGGCCGCACGCCCCGCCACCAGACCCTGTTCGAGATGCTCGGCAACTGGAGCTTCGGCGACTACTTCAAGCGCGATGCCATCCACTGGGCCTGGGAGTTCCTGACCGATCCCGACCAGCTCGCAATGGACCCCGACCGCCTGGCGGCGACGGTCTACACCGATGACGATGAGGCCTTTCGGATCTGGACCGACGAGATTGGTCTGCCGGCCGATCGGGTTGTCCGCTGGGGCAACATCGCGGTCGGCGACGACCACAACTTCTGGCAGATGGCCGACACCGGGCCCTGCGGACCGTGCAGCGAGATCCATTTCGATCGGGGCGCCGAATTCAGCGAAGGGCCGGACTGCGTCCCCGACCACTCCGAGACCTGCCCACGCTGGCTCGAGTTCTGGAACCTCGTCTTCATGCAGTTCGACCGGTCCGCGGACGGGACGCTCACCCCGCTGCCCTTCCAGAGCGTGGACACCGGACTGGGGTTGGAGCGGACCGCGTCGATCGTGCAGCAGGTCGACAGCAACTACAAGACCGACCTGTTCACGAAGATCATCGAGCGGCTGCGGTTCCATCTCGGCCACGACCCGGAGACCGTCGAGGCTGAACGGTTCAGCTACCAGGTGGTGGCCGATCACGCGCGGGCCATGACCTTCCTGATTGGCGAGGGGGTCCACCCCTCGAATGAGGGGCCGGGCTACGTCCTGCGCCGGATCATGCGGCGCGCCGTCCGCCACGTCCGGCTGATGGGGATCTCCGAGCCGGTTCTGTCGGAGACCTGCGCGGCGGTTATCGAGCTGATGGGCCCGGCTTATCCGTACCTCTCGGAACGCCGGGACGAGATCCTGGCCGAGGTCGACGCCGAGGAGAAGCGCTTTGCGCGGACGCTGGAAGCCGGCTCGGAGCGGCTGGCCCAGCTGATCGAGGCTGCCGGAAGCGCGGGCGTGATCGGGAGCGACGACGCGTTCAAGCTTCACGACACGTTCGGCTTCCCGATTGACCTGACGGTCGAGATCGCGGCCGAGGCGGAGGTGACGGTCGACCGCGACGGATTCGAGGTAGCCATGACCGCTCAGCGCGAACGGTCCCGCGGCGACAAGCGCGCCGGGTACAAGTCCGACCCGGCCCTCGCCGGCCTGGCGTCGGAGTTCATCGGCTACCCCAACCAGACCCGGGCCGATGGTCTGGAGGTCATCGGCGTCCAACCGGCTGTGAACGGCGGTCCGTCCGCCGTTGTCCTGGCCGAGACCCCGTTCTATCCCGAGGGCGGCGGGCAGATCGGCGACCGGGGGCGTCTCACGGGGACGGCCGGGTCGCTGGACGTGGTCGATACGCAGCGCGACGGGGACGCCATCGTCCATCTCGGCACGCTGGACGGCGAGCTGGGGGTGGGTGAACGGGTCCGCGCCGATGTGGACGAGGAGCGGCGCTGGGATGCGGCCCGCAACCACACCGCCACCCACCTGCTGCATCGGGCGCTGCGGGACGTGCTCGGGGAGCAGGCCAAGCAGGCGGGGAGCTGGGTCGGCCCCGAGGGGTTGCGCTTCGACTTCCCGGCCGATGCGCCGACGCCACGCGAGGCGCTGACCCGGGTGGAGGCCGTCGTCAACGAGCAGGTCCGCCGGAACCTGGAGGTGACGCCGACCTGGATGTCTCTGTCCGAGGCACAGGCCTCGGGTGCGGACATGTTCTTCGGGGAGAAATACGTCCCTGAATCCGTCCGGCTGGTAGCCTGCGGCGACTATTCGCGCGAGCTGTGCGGTGGCACCCACCTGGCGGCCACCGGGCAGATCGGCTCCTTCCGCATCACCGGCGAATCCAGCATCGGCGCCGGACTGCGCCGGATCGAGGCCGTCACCGGCGCTGCGGCAGAGTCCCTCATCGAGACCCGCCTGGATGCGCTGCATGCCGCGGCGCAGCTGCTCGGCGCGCGCGACGAAGATGTGCCGGCGCGGATCGAAGGCATGCTGGCTCGCCTGCGCGAGGTTGAGCGCGGAGGCCGCGCGGCGCCTGCGCCCCAGTCGCGTCTCGACGCGGAGGCGGCTCTGCGGGACGCACAGCAGGCAGGTGACACCGCCGTGATCGTGCAGCCCTACCCCGAGGCCGATGCCAGCGCCCTGCGGGCCCTGGTGGATGATCTGCGCGCGGCGGGCGGTCGGTTCGTGGCGGTCGTGGCGGGCGCTGCCGATGGCCAGCCCACGCTGGTCGTGGCGGCCAGTCGCGACCTGGCGTCCGAAGGGTTTGACGCGGCCGAGGTGGTGCGGCAGGTCGCCCCTCTTCTGAAGGGCGGCGGCGGGGGCCGGGCGGAGATGGCCCAGGCCGGCGGGTCGGACCCATCCGGCCTGGACCAGGCCCTGGCCGAGGCCGCCCGAATCGCGCTGGGCGCTCTCCACGCCATCGAGGCACGCTGAGCCGTGCGCCGGGTGGGGCCCGTGGCGTGGGCCGGTTGATCGGCATCGACCCAGGGGAACGTCGCATTGGCGTCGCGGTGGGCGACGAAGAGACCGGCATGGCCTTCCCGCGACCGGCGCTCCGGGCGGGCTCGCGTGCGCCGGATGGCATCCGCGCCCTTGCCGACGCGGAAGGCACGCGACGGATCATCGTTGGTCTCCCGCTCAACATGGACGGCAGCGAGGGGTCGCAGGCCGCCGCGGCGCGCGCGTTCGGTGCCCGCCTGGGAGCGCTGGGGCTGGACGTGATCTTCAGTGACGAGCGGCTCACGACCTGGGACGCGGCGGAGCGGATGGCCCAGTCCGGCTCACGCTCAACTGCCGCAGACGCGATAGACTCTGCCGCCGCCGCCCTCATCCTGGAGCAGTACTTCGCCGATCGCCGGCCTGAGGGAACCTGATGTACGACCCGTCCATGACGCCTGCTGAACAGGAGCAGGTTCGCAATGCGCGCATTCGCCGGCTCCGCGCCGAACGCGAGGGCGCAGGGCGCCGTGTGCGCGGCCGGCCGCTTCAGCCCGTCGTCCTGCTGGGCTGGATCGGTGGCGTCATCGCGCTGACGGCGATCGTCCTGTACCTCGCGGTGTTGGCCCTCTCCCCGGCCATCATGGCCTGGGTCGAAGCGCGGCCCACCCTGATCCAGAACGAGCTGATCGTCGATTTCGTCAACTGGCACCGCCCCGACGCCATCGCCGACGAGCCGGCCAGCGACACCTATCGGCGCGTGTCAATCGAGATCCCGCCGGGCGCAACCGATGGCTTCATCGGTCAGCTGCTGGTGACCCGGGGCCTGGTCAGCAGCGAGTTGGCCTTCCACCACCAGGTGTACCAGGCCAACCGGGAGGGCAATCTGCAGGCGGGCCAATACGACCTCTCGCCCACCATGCGTCCGTCGTTCATCATCGCCGCCCTGCGCCAGGAGGCAGGGCCCGAGGTCACGATTACGATCCTGGAGGGGTTGCGCTTGGAGGAAGTCGTCGCCTACCTGGGCACGACCGACCTCACCATGGACCTGGACGAGTTTCGCGTGCTGGTCACCACTCCACCGCCCGACCTGCTGGCCGCGTACCCCTTCCTGGCCGAGCTGGCCGTGGGGCGGACCCTGGAGGGCTACCTGTATCCGGACACCTACCGCGTGTTCGCCAACGCCACCGCCCGTGCTCTCCTTGATCGCCTGTTGACGACGTTCGACCAGCGGCTGAGCCAGGAGATTCGTGATCAGCTCGCCGTGCGGGGGCTCACGATCGACTACGCCGTTCGGCTGGCGTCGATCGTGGAACGCGAGGCCGTGCTCGACGAAGAGCGTCCCCTCATCGCCGGTGTCTATACCCAACGCCTGCAGACGGCGGGTTGGAACCTGGACGCGGATCCGACGCTCCAGTACGGGCTCGCCACGGCCGAGTTTGGGGCCTTGCCGATGTCCGAGTGGGGAACCGTCCGCTGGTGGCAGCTGCTGCCGGCCGGCGGGGCGGAGATCGTCCTGCCCGAGGCATTGCTTCCGTTCCAGACCTACCAGGTCGGCGGCTTGCCGCCCATTCCCATCGCCTCCCCACGCATCGCGTCCATCCAGGCGGCCGTCTTCCCCGACCTGTCCAGCGGATACTTCTTCTTCGTGGCCGCCTGCCCCGATGGCGTGCGGGATGGGTCGCATCGCTTCGCCGTCACGCTCGCCGAACACGACGCGAACATCGCCCAGATGAATGCGGAGTGCCCCTGACCATGGCCGGCCCCGACCCGTTCGCCGTGGAGCGACCGGCTCGAGTGGCGGCCCTGCGGACGCTCCTGGCCCAGCACGCGCTGGACGGAATTCTGGTTCAGTCACGGGCGACCAGCCGGTACCTGTCGGGGTTCGCCCTGCGGCGTGGCGACGAGTCCACGTCGGGCTTCTCCGGCACGCTGCTCGTCACCGCCGACCGGAGCTGGATCCTGGCCGACAACCGCTACATCGAGCAGGCCGGGGCCGAGGCGCCCGGATGGGAGCTGGTCCTCACTGCCCACCCGCTTCCGGTCGCCTTGCCACCCCTGCTGGTCGCCGCGGGCATTCGGCGCCTGGGCCTGGAGGCTGATCGCACCTCGCACGCCGCGTGGCAATCCCTGTCGGCCGCCGCGGCCGGCGTCGAGCTGGTGCCGGTGGAATCCGACCTGGCCGAGCTGCGGGTGGTGAAGAGCCAGGCCGAGGTGGAT
Source organism: Pleomorphomonadaceae bacterium (assembly GCA_035514415.1). Lineage (GTDB taxonomy): Bacteria > Chloroflexota > Limnocylindria > QHBO01 > QHBO01 > DASTEQ01. The sequence goes on from DATKBC010000090.1 coordinate 15,772, forward strand.
GCCATCCACCGCGCCTGCGCGCTTGGAGACCGCGCCTTCGACCACCTGGTGTCCATGGTCCGGCCGGGGATGACCGAGCGCGGCGTGGCGCGGCTCATCAGTGAGTTCTTCGAGGACCACGGCGCCGAGGACCTGGCATTCGACAGCATCGTCCTCGTCGGCGCGCGGGCATCGATGCCGCATGGCACCCCGGACCACACGCCGGTCCAGCTGGGCCAGCCGCTGCTGATGGACTTCGGCTGCCAGGTGGACGGGTACCGCTCCGACATGACCCGGACCGTGTTCGTGGGGCAGCCCGATCCGCAGGCACGTCGTCGCCACGAGCTGGTGGCCGGGGCGCAGCAGGCGGCGCTGGCGGCGATCCGGGTGGGGGTGCCCGCCTCGGCGCCGCACCAGGCCGCTCAGGCGTATCTCGCCGATGCCGGGTACCCAGGCGCATTCAGCCACGGCGTTGGCCATGGGATCGGCCTCGAGACCCATGAGCCGCCGAGCCTGAAGACCTCCGATGCCCCGTTCCAAGCCGGGATGGTGTTCAGCGTGGAGCCGGGGCTGTACCTGCCCGGCGAGATCGGGATCCGGATCGAGGACATCGTCGTCCTCGAGGAACGTGGTCCCCGGCTGCTGACCGCGTCGACTCGCGAGGCGATCGCGATCGGGGAACAGCAGGCCGCATGATCAGCACCGGGGAGATCCGCAAGGGGGTCGTCTTCGAGCTCGACGGCCAGCCGGTCAAGGTCCTCGACTGGACGCATATCAAGATGGCCCGCGGCTCGGCCCAGGTCCGGCTCAAGATTCAGAACGTGCGAACGGGCGCCATCACCGAGCGGACATTTCAGGCCGGCACCCGCTGGCCGAGGGGCCGGGTGGAGCAGCGCAGGGTGCAATACCTGTACGCCGACGGCAACGCCTATCACTTCATGGATACCGAAACCTACGACCAATTCGCGATCAGCGCCGCCCAGCTGGGCGAGGACGCCCGGTTTCTGAAAGACGGCACCGAGGTCTCCGTCTCCTCGTACGAGGGCGAGGTCCTGGGCGTCGAGCTGCCGGTCAGCGTCGACCTGCGGGTGGTCAGCACCGAGCGCGGCTTCGCCGGCGACACCGCCACCGGCGCCCGCAAGCCGGCCACCCTCGAGACCGGGCTCGTGGTCCAGGTGCCGCTTTTCGTGAACGAGGGCGACCTGCTCCGCGTCGACACCCGGACCGGCGAATACCAGACCCGGGTCCAGTAGGGCTGGGCCAGGCTGGACCGATGACGACCGCCCCCGAAGCCAGCGCCGGCCCCCGCGTTTGGCGGGTGTCCGATTTGAACCGGCGCGTCCGCGGGCTGCTGGATGCCGATGCCGCCCTGGCCGATGTCTGGGTCGAGGGCGAGGTCAGTGGTCCGAGCTTCCCGCCCTCGGGACACTGCTTCTTCATCCTCAAGGACGCCAACAGCCAGATACGAGCGGTGCTGTTCCGCGAGGAGCTCGAGCGGGCCACCGTCCGGCCCAAGCATGGCGCCCAGCTGGTGTGCCACGGCCGGGTCCGCGCCTACGAGCCGCAGGGCGTGTACCAGCTGTACGTCGAGTCGGTGACGCCGGTGGGGGCCGGTGACCTGCATGCCCAGTACGAGGCGCTCCGTGCCAAGCTGGCCGCCGAGGGCCTGTTCGAGGAGTCGCGCAAACGGCCCCTCCCGCGCTGGCCGCGCCGCATCGGGGTCGTCACCTCCCCGGTGGGGGCGGTGTGGGACGACATCTGCACCGTGCTCCGGCGCCGTTACCCGCTGGTGGAGGTGGTCCTGTCGCCCACGGCCGTGCAGGGCGGCGTGTCCGCGCCGGCCATCATCCGTGCCCTGAAGCGCCTGTATTCGGTCGAAGGGCTGGACCTCGTCATCCTGGCCCGGGGAGGCGGCTCGATCGAGGACCTGTGGGGATTCAACGACGAGCACGTGGTCCGGACCGTGGCCGCCTCGCCGGTCCCGGTGGTGGTCGGCGTGGGCCACGAAAGCGACATCACGCTGGCCGACTTCGCCGCCGACCGACGAGCGCCCACGCCCTCGGCCGCGGCTGAGATTGCGGTCCCGGACGGGACCCAGCTGCCGTCCATCCTGGCCCGGCTCAGCGAGCGGACGGCGTTGGCTACGACCGCTCGGCTGGAGGCCGCTCGGCGCGCGGTTCGGGGCGAGGGCCGGGCCCTGGTGGGCCTGCGGCCCGACCTGGAAGCCGCCCGCCAGGGCGCGGCCGAGCTGCTCGACCGAGGCCACCGCGCCCTGGGGGCGGACCTCGAGCGGCGACGGCTGGGAGCGGCCGGCCTGCGGGCGGCGCTCCGCGCCCTTGGCCCCCTGGCCACCCTTGACCGCGGGTACGCCGTCGCGCGGCGTCCGGATGGCATGATCCTGCGCGACCCGACCGACGTGCAGGTCGGGGACGGGCTCGAGGTCATCGTGGCCCGCGGAGCGGTGGACGCCCGGGTCACTGGCGTGCGGCCGGGCGACATGGAGGAGCTACTGGGATGAGCGGACCGGACCCCGGGGTGGCCGCCGACGATCTGGCCGGGCGCCCATTCGACGAGCTGGTGGCCGAGCTCCAGCGCATCGTGCAGACCCTCGAGGCCGGCCAGGTGGGGCTCGAAGAGAGCATCGCACTGTACCGCGAAGGGCTTCGCCTCCACGCCGCCTGTGAGGAGCGGCTGCGGGCCGCCGAGCTGGCCATCACCGAGCTGGGACGGCGCGGCCTGGCCGGGGCCGAGGTGCCGGAGGCGACTCCGGAACGCTGATCCGTCCCAGGCCCGTCTGCGGAGCCGGTCGGGCATCGGTCTATACTCGCCTCCGTTTTGACCGAGACGCCGTCAGCGACCGTCCTGGAGCGCATCTCCGAGCCCGCCCAGCTTCGGTCATTGACCGATGCCGAGCTCGAGAAGCTGGCCGCCGAGTTGCGCGCGAAGATGATTCGCACCGTTCAGCGCACCGGTGGGCACCTGGCCTCATCGCTGGGAGCGGTGGAGATCGCAATCGCCCTGCACCGGGTCATGGACTCGCCGCGCGACCGCATCGTTTGGGACACCGGGCACCAGGCCTACGCCCACAAGCTCCTTACCGGCCGGAGCTCGAGCTTCGGCACCCTGCGCCAGGTCGGCGGGATCGGCGGCTTCCCCCGTCGCTCCGAGAGCCCCCACGACGTGTTCGACGGGGGCCACGCGGGGACTGGGGTGAGCATCGCGGCGGGCCTGGCGGCGGCACGCGACCTGCGACCGCCGGGTGACCCTCGGCGCGAGCAGCGGATCGCGGTGTGCGTCGGGGATGCGGCACTGACCAGCGGGCTGACCCTGGAGGCGCTGAACCACCTGGGCCAGACGCACAGCCGGATGCTTATCGTCCTCAACGACAACGAGATGAGCATCAGCCCATCCGTCGGCGGACTGTCGACCCGCCTCAACAGGCTGCGCCTGTCGCGGGCGTACCAGGAGACGAAGTCGTTCACCGCGCGCGTCTTGCCCCGGATACCCCTCATCGGGCGCCCGCTGTACGACCTCCTGGTGTGGGCCAAGGAGGGCTTCAAGCGGTCGTGGGCCAAGGTGTCGTTCTTCGAGGACATGGGGATCACCTACATCGGCGTCCTCGACGGCCATGACCGGGCCGACATGGAAGAGGCCTTCGAGGCGGCGTTCCAGATCGACCGCCCGGTCCTGATCCACGTCAAGACCATCAAGGGACGCGGATACGGGCCGGCCGAGCAGGACAGCCAGGCCTTCCACGGGGCGAGCCTGCCGCCCATCGACCTGGGCCTCATCGACCCCTCCGAGGAGTCGTTGCCGGCCGCGGGTGCGGGCGGGCACAGGCCGAAGTCGTATACCCACGTGTTCGCCGAGGAGCTGATCCGGTTGGCAGAGTCGGATCTGCGGATCTGCGCCCTCACCGCCGGCATGCCCACCGGGACCGGCCTGTCCGCCTTCCAGCAGCGGTTCCCGAACCGATTCTTCGACGTCGGGATCGCCGAGCAGCACGCGCTGACGATGGCCACCGGGCTCGCGCTGGCCGGCATGCGCCCGGTGGTCGCCATCTACTCGACCTTCAGCCAGCGCGCATTCGATCAGCTGGTCCACGACGTGTGCCAGAACAACGCACCGGTGGTGCTCGGCATCGACCGGGCCGGGCTCGTCGGGGAGGATGGAACGAGCCACCAGGGGATGTTCACCCTCCCCGCTCAGCGTGCCCTGCCGAACCTGGTCATCGGCTCGCCGCGCGACGAGCAGGAGCTGCGCGACCTGGTCGTGACCGCCCTTGCGTATGACGGCCCCATCTCCCTGCACTACCCGCGCGACGCCGGCGAGGACCTGCCGGATCGCGTTGGACAGGCGGTCGAGATCGGGAAGGGCGAGGTGCTGCGGGACGGCGCCGACCTGCTCATGGTCGGCTTCGGTCCCATCGTCCAGCGGCTGCTGCTGGCTGCCGACGAGCTGGGGGCCCCGGGCCTGGAAGCGACCGTCGTCAATGCACGCTGGGCGAAGCCGATCGATGCCGGTCTGCTGGCCCGCCTGGCGGCGGGAAAGCGTCTGGTCGTCACCGCCGAGGAGAGCGCGGCGATGGGTGGATTCGGGGACGGGGTGCTCGATGCGCTGAACCAGGCCGGGGTGCGCGCGCCGGTGCTGAAGATCGCGCTCAGCGAGGGCTTCGTCGACCACGGCTCGGTGGACGACCTGCGTCGCCAGCAGCGCATCGACGTCCCCGGCATCGTGGCCCGCATTCGCGAGGCGCTGGGGATCGACGTGGCGGTCGACGAGAGCCGCGCCCCGACGTCGACCGCCGCCTGACCGATGCCCGGCTCCGGGCCGGGGGCGCGGATCCGCGCCGACCAGCTGGTCGTGGATCGCGGCCTGGCCCGATCGCGGGCCGAGGCCCAGGCGCTGATCCTGGCCGGCGCGATTCGGGTCCAGGGCGCCGAGGGCCGTCGCCTGGCCGCCGGACAACGCCTCGATCCAGCGCTGACCCTGGTTCGCGATCCCGGTCCGGCCTGGGCCTCACGAGGCGGTGAGAAGCTGGCGGCCGCGCTGGATACGTTCGGTATCGACGTCTCAGGGCTGGTGTGCCTGGATGCCGGCGCATCGACCGGCGGGTTCACCGATGTCCTCCAGGCGCGCGGCGCGCGGCGCGTGTATGCGGTGGATGTCGGGCACGGCCAGCTCCTGCCACGGCTGGCCAGCGACCCGCGGGTCGAGGTCATGGATCGCACCAATCTTCGGGATCTGGCGTCTCTGCCGGACCCCGTGGACCTGGCGACGCTCGACCTGTCGTTCATCTCACTCCGCCTGGTGCTGGCCACGGTCCGCCGCCTGCTGGCGCCCGGGGGACGGGTGGTCGCGCTGGTCAAGCCCCAGTTCGAGGCCGGCCGCGACGACGTGCCGCGGGGTGGCGTGGTCCGCGACACTGCCGTCCATCGCCGCGTCCTCGTCCAGCTGGCAGCGGATGCCGTTGAGGCGGGCTTCGCCGCCGTCAACCTCATGGCATCGCCGCGGACCGGCCGCCAGGGCAACCGCGAGTTCCTGGCCCTCCTCCGCGCCGCCGAGCCATCGGACCCCGTGCCGCCGCACGATGACCCGAGGTGGGGCGTCCTGGTCGACGCCGCCTTGGAGTCGCGTATTACGATCTGACCGTGGCCAGGACCGCCGAGCGCGCGCCCAAGGTCGAGCAGCTGAGCGTCGGCTTCGACCTGGATCCCATCATCCTGGCGCCCGACCTGCCGTCGGACACGATGCGCCAGATCGTCTCGATCCGGATGCCGGATGCCCTCATCGCGCGGGTGGAAGCGGTGGCTCGGTCCCGGGGCGTCTCTCCGTCCGCGCTCATGCGGGCCCTGATCGCGGCTGGACTGGATCGGTCCTACGCGGCGCTCACCGAGTCGGAGGCGGCGTCCGACCTCGCCGCCGAGCTGGCGGCGCTCCGGCAGCGCGTCGAGGACATCGCCACCTCCCTGGCGGCTGATCGCCCATCGTGAGCCAGGCCCGGCTGGAGCGCATCGGCTTCGCGGTCAGCCGGTACAACCCGCAAGCAGCCGGAGCGCTGGAGCGCGGCCGAGCGTGGTGTTCTGCGCACGACATTTCGGCCTGGGACGCGGTCGCCGACGACGAGGAGCGGCTCGCCGCGGAGGTGGCGGGCAGCGATCTGGTGACGGTGCTGGGCGGCGACGGGACGTTCCTCCGAGTGGCGCGCGCGATCGGTGATTCGCAGGTACCGGCCCTCGGGGTCAACCTGGGTCGGGTGGGCTTCCTGGCCAAGGTCGAGCCCGACGACCTGGAAACCGCCCTGGATGGCATCGCCGCAGGCCGCTACACGCTGGCCGAGCGGATGCGGCTGAGCGCCACCATCGAGCGGCGGGATGGCAGCCAGCTCTCGGGAGCCTGCCTCAACGAAGTGGCAGTGGCGCGCGCCGCCCAGGTCCGCCTCATCCAGGTCGAGGTCGAGGTCAGCGGCAGCCACCTGGCCACCTACCTCGCTGACGGAGTGGTGGTGGCCACGCCCACCGGGTCCACGGCCTACTCCTACTCGGCCGGGGGCGCCGTCGTCGACCCGCGGCTGCGCAACCTGGTCATCACCCCGGTGGCCGCCTACCTGTCGGCGATCCACAGCGTGGTCGCCGGGGAGGACCACCTCATCCGTCTCAGCCTGCGCGAGGCATTCGGTGGGGCCGTCGTCTCGTTCGACGGGCAGCGCGACGTGCCGCTGGAAGTTGGGGAGTCGGTCGAGGTCCGAGCCCTGCCCATCCCGTTGCGCCTGGTCGAGCCCGAGGGCAGCACCCCGTTCTACGACCTGCTCCGCACCAAGGCCTCGCTGCTCCCGGATTAGCCATGCCGCAGTCGCAGGTCGACCCTCGCCTGGCGGCGGCCGTCGACGAATTCCTGCTCGAGATCCGCGTCGAGCGCGGCCTGTCCCCGCTGACCATTTCCGCCTACAGACGCGACCTGGGCCAGTTCGCCGCCAACGCCGGAACTGCCTGGCGGGACGACCCGTCAGCCGTGGGCGAGTTCGTCGCTCGCCTGCGCCGCCAGGGCCGGCGTGCGACGACCCAGGCCCGCAAGGTGGCCGCCATTCGGAGCTTCTACGGCTTCGCTCGCCGGGAGGGGATCATCGAGCGCAACCTGGCCGACCTCATTGACCCGCCCCGCCCCGGCCGCGACCTGCCCGAGGTCCTCGCGCCGGACGAAGTCGAGCGTATCCTGGCCGCCCCGGGCGACGACCCACCCGGGATCCGCGACGCGGCCATCCTCGAGCTGCTGTATGCCTGCGGGCTGCGGGTCAGCGAGCTCACCGGACTGGACCTCGACCGCCTCAACCTGGCCGGACTCGAGGTGCGGGTCATCGGGAAGGGCAACCGGGAGCGGCGCGTCCCGATGGGGGAGCCGGCGCGGGACCGGCTGCATCGGTACATCGGCGGACCGCGCCGGGAATGGACGGCCGGCCGCCAGACCGCGGCCGTCTTCGTGTCGCAGCGCGGGGCGCGCCTGGGACGGGAATCCGTGTGGCGCCTGGTGCGGCGTTGGGGCCGGGCGGCGGGGATCGGCGCCGACGTCACGCCACACACGTTCCGGCACAGTTTTGCCACCCATCTGCTCGAAGGTGGCGCCGATCTGCGGGTGGTTCAGACCCTGCTGGGCCATGCTAGCATCAGCACCACCCAGCTCTATACCCACCTGACCGGCGAGCGCCTGCGGGAGGTGTACGCCCGCGCGCACCCGCGAGCCTGAGGAGCCCGATCCATGAGTTACGCCCGCAAGCTGCTGGCGCGGGGCGAGGAAGTCACCTTCGAGAGCGGCCAGCACTGGTTCGCCGTGGTGGGCCGCTCATGGTGGGCGATCATCCTCGCCATCCTGGCCCTGGCGGTGCTGCTGTTCCTGGTCAACCCACCGGATGCCTCGCTGGACGGCCCGGGCGAGCTGGTGGCACTGGTCCTGCTCCTGGTGGCGCTCGGGCGCATTGCCTGGGTGATCTGGGGCTGGCGCAACACCGAGTTTCTGGTCACCACCCGACGCATCATTCGGGCCGAGGGGATCCTGAACAAGCGGATGTCCGACTCCAGCCTGGAGAAGGTCAACGACGCCCATCTGACCCAGAACCTGTTTGGCCGGATCTTCGGCTTCGGGGACCTGGACATCCTGACCGCCGCTGACGAGCTGGGCGGAATCGAGGATTTCCCCCTGCTGGCCGATCCGGTCGACTTCAAGATCGCGATGCTGAACCAGAAGGAGCTCCTCGAGCGGCCTGACCTGGCGGCGCCCGCCTACCAGCGCCAACAGGCGCCAAGCATGCGTCCGGCTGAGCCGATGTCGCCGCGGGCGGGCAGTGATCGGGTGACGAGGATCGATGAGCGGGCCGGCGCCCCTTCCACGTCAACTTCGGCGCCGGCAGCCGCATCCGAGCCCACTCCGGCGACTCCCGCAGCGCCCAGCCCGGCCCCAGGCACTCCGGCGGAGGACGCGACGGCCACGCTCGAGCGGCTCGCCTCGCTCCGCGACCGGGGCCTCATCACGGCCGAGGAATACGACGCTAAGAAGCGCGAGCTCCTGGAGCGGATCTAGCGTGGCCGACCCCTCGGCCACGTCGAACCTCGGCCAGCGCATCGAGACCGCCGCCGCCGCCATCCGAGACGGCCTTGCGGCCGAGCCGGCGCTCGCCGCCCCGCAGCTGGGCCTGGTCCTGGGCTCGGGGCTGGGCGCCGTGGTCGACCTGCTGGACCATGCCCCCCGGCTCCACATCCCGTACCGTGACATCGCCGAGGTTCCCGTATCCGGCGTCGCAGGCCACGCCGGCGAGCTGGTGGCGGGGATGGTCGATGGCCGACCAGTGCTCGTCCTGTCAGGACGGGTTCACGCCTACGAGGGCTACGCCCATCGCGAGGTGACCATCCTGCTCCGCGCCACGTTCCAGGTCGGACTGCTGACCGTGGCCCTGACCAACGCCGCGGGCGGGCTCAACCCCGCGTTCGAGCCCGGCGACCTGATGCTCATCACCGACCACATCAACCTGTCGGGCGACAATCCATTGTTCGGCCCCAACGTCGACGCGCTCGGACCCCGCTTCCCGGCCCTTACCGACGCATACGACCCCGATCTCGCCGCCCGCGCCCGGGCGGCGGCTCAGCGCGCCGGCGTCGACCTCCGCGAGGGGGTGTACGTCATGCTCGCGGGGCCGAACTACGAGACCCGTGCCGAGCTTCGCATGCTGCGCGGCCTGGGGGCCGATGCAGTGGGCATGTCCACCGTGCCGGAGGTCATTGTGGCCCGCCACGCCGGCGTCCGGGTCCTCGCCTTTTCGCTGATCACGAACAAGGCGACGCCCGAGGTCGAGGTTGGGGCCACGCATCAGGAGGTCATCGAGATGGGGAAGCTGGGTGCCGCCCGCCTGGTGAAGCTGCTGGGCGAGCTGCTGCCGGAGATCGCCTGAGGGTGCTGTTCCTCGGGGACACCGTCAGCCTGCCGGCCCTGGCCGGCATCGTGCTCGGCATGCTGGCCGGGATCACGACCCATGAGTTCAGCCACGCCGCGGTGGCCGACCAGCTGGGCGACCACCAACCGCGGGCCCTGGGCCGGGTTTCGCTCAACCCGCTGCGCCACCTGGACCCGTTGGGCACCGCGCTGCTGGTCCTGGTCGGCATCGGCTGGGGGAAACCGGTCCCCGTGAACATTGCCGCTCTGCGCTCGGGACGGACTGGGATGGCGCTGGTGGCGGGCGCCGGCCCGGTTGCCAACCTGGTGGTGGCTCTCGGCCTGGCGTTGATCTATCGGGTCGCGGATCAGGCCGGCGCGGGTGGTGCTGTCCTGCAGCTGGTCTACGTGGCGACGGTCATCAACCTGCTGCTGGCCATCCTGAACTTGATCCCCATCCCGCCCCTGGATGGCTTCGGCGTCCTGATCGCCCTCGCCCCTCCGCGCTGGGAGTACACCATCCGTCGGTACCAGGGCTACGGGGTTGTGCTCCTTCTCCTCCTGCTGATCCTGCCCAACAGCCCGCTGCGTGGCATCCTCGGCCTGGCCTACCCATGGGCGGCTCTCCTGTGCGGGCTCTGACCGGACCGATGCGCCCTGCCTACCGCGTCCGACAGTTCAGGGCCCATCTCCGGGCGCAGGTCGCCCCCGCCGAGCGGGCCGTGGCGCACGCCCTCCTCCCGACGACCGCGACCTCACTATTCGATGCCATGCCGGTTGCCGACCAGCGCCATGCCCTGGATGTTGTCGAGCGCCTGCACGAGGCGGAGGTGGATGATGCCGACCTCCTGGCCGCCGCCCTGTTGCATGACGCCGCCAAGGGGGCTCGACTGCGGCTGTGGCACCGGGTCGTGGTGGTGCTGCTGGAGGCCGTCGCGCCGAGGGGCCTGGAGCGCCTGGCATCGACCAACCCGGGTTCGTGGCGCCACCCGTTCCACCTCCACCTGCACCACGCCCAGCTGTCGGCGCGTGCGGCGCTGGATGCCGGTTGCGGTCCGCGGGTGGCGGCTTTCATCATGGGCACGCCGGATCCCTCGGACGCGCAGCTGGAGGCTGCATTGCGCGCCGCCGACGCGGCATCCTGAGCATATGGCGCGCCAGGCGGTCCCCCCAACGCAGGCTCAGGCCATCCCGATCGAAGCGGATCCCCGGGTCGGGCTGGCCATCGGACCGTCGCCCGAGTTCCTGGTGGAGCTGCCGGTGTTCGAGGGACCGCTGCCGCTGCTCCTGCACCTCATCGAGTCGGCCGAGCTGGACATCCTGTCCGTCTCGCTGGCCAAGGTGGCCGATGCGTACGTCGCGTTCGTGGCCACCCACCCGGTCGTCGCGGCCAACCTGGCCCAGTTCGTCTCGACCGCTGCCCAGCTCATCCTCATCAAGTCGCGCAGCCTGCTTCCTGCCGAGCCGAGCGTTCTGGAGGTCGCCGGGGACGAGGACATCGACGAGGAGGACCTGCGCCGGCGGCTCATCGCGTATCGGGCCATCCGCGATGCGGCTCGCGACTTTGCCGAGAGGGATCTCGTGGCGCCGATGTGGCATCGCGAGCCACGCCTCTCGGACCTGCCCGAGGCGCCCCTGGCGCCCCTCGATCCCGTGGCATTGTCGGACGCCCTGGCCCGACTGGCCGCGGTCGCGGAACCGGAGCCCCCTGCACCGGAGGTCGTGCCGCGTGAAGTGACCGTCGGCCAACAGATTGGTGTGCTGCGCGCGGCCCTGGGCGAGACCGGACGGGTCGTCCTGCAGACCGTCCTCGCCGCCGGCACGTCCCGGACCGAGCGGGTCGTGACCGTCATGGCCGTGCTCGAGCTCGTCCGACGCCGCGAGCTCCGCGCTCGGCAGAAGGCTCTCTTCGGCCCCATCGTGCTCGAGATGCCGCCCGAGGCGAACCGATGAGCACCGATGCCGGGCTGGTCGTGGCCCTGGAGGCGATCCTGTTCGTCGCCGACCGTCCGCTGGCCACCGGAGAGCTGGCCGAGCTGGCCGAGGTCACGCCGCGCGCGGCGGAAGAGGCGCTGAACGGGTTGGGCGAGGCGCTGTCCGAGCGCGGTCTGCGCCTGCAGCAGCTCGACGGGGCATGGCAGCTGACCACGGCCCCGGAGGTGTCGGATCGAGTACGGCGCTATGCCGAGCGGGCGGAGGGCCGCCTCAGCCCGGCCGCCCTCGAGGCGCTGGCCGTGGTGGCCTATCAGCAACCGGTGACCCGAGGCGACGTGGAGCGGATCCGCGGCGTTGACTCCGAGTCGGTCATTCGCTCGCTGCTCCATCGGCGGTTGATCGCCGAGGTCGGCCGCCGCGACACTCCGGGCCGTCCGATCGTGTACCGCACCACCTTCACCTTCCTCGAGCGATTCGGCCTGGTGGGCCTCGAGCACCTGCCGCCCCTTCCCGACGAGGCGGCCGTCCTGGTCGCCGGCGGTGACGCGGCCGAGCGGCATGGCGGGTGAGCGACTGCAGACGGTGTTGGCGCGAGCCGGGCTCGGGTCGCGGCGGGCCGCCGACCGTTGGATC
>DATKBC010000091.1:0-4587 GCA_035514415.1 Pleomorphomonadaceae bacterium
ACGGCCGGGACGTGGTCTTGACCCTGATGACCGGCACCGACCGCCAGCGCGAGCTGGTGCAGGAAGCCCTGAACCGATGGTGGGGTCCGCTCATGCAGATGCACGGCCCGCCCACCGACCCCGCCACCGACCGCGACCTGATCTGGCAGATCAAGTCCAAGGGCAACGAGCAGCTGCGGCAGGAGTTCCTCTCGATCTACGTCCCGCGCATCTGGGAGCTGGGGCTCACCATTCCCGATCCTGAGCTGCGTCATGACGAGGCAGCCGGCCGCTGGCACTACACCGAGCCCGACTGGGACGAGCTGCGGTCGGTGGTGACCGGCCACGGACCGATGTCGCAGGAGCGTCTCGAGTTCCGCCGCTTCCATCGCGCCGAGACCCAGTGGGTGCGCGACGCGGTCCTGGGAGCCGCTGCCTGAGGGGCAGCCGTGGCTGACCGGGTGTGGGAGGTCTTCCGTCAGGAGGCGGAGGGCGACCCATTCATCCATGGGGGCAGCGTCAACGCCCCCGACGAGGAGCTGGCCATGCATTACGCGCGCGAGTTCTACGGCCGCCGACAGGAAAGCGTGCGGCTGTGGGTGGTGCCGCGCGAGGCCATCGTCGAGCTGGACGATCCGGATCTGCTCCAGCCGCCATTCGATCGGTCCTTCAAGCGACCCGGCGGCTACCTCATCAAGCACAAGCTGGAGGCGGCTCGGGTGCGTGCTGGTTCGCCGGCTGGCTCTGGTGAGCCGGAGGGCGAGGCGTGACGGACCTGGACGCGGCGACGCGCGAGGCGCTGGCCGAGCTGGTCCTCACCCTGGCCGACGACGAGTTCGTGCTCGGCTTCTGGGACTCGGAGTGGACAGGGATCGCCCCCATGCTCGAGGAGGACGTGGCCACCTCGTCCATCGCGCAGGACGAGATCGGCCATGCCAAGGCGTGGTACGAGCTGTTGGCCGAACTGACCGATGACGACGCGGATCGGATCGCCTACGGTCGCGAGCCGGATGCATACCGTCATGCCGCGCTCATGAACCACCCGCGGACCGACTGGGCCTTCACGGTGGCCCGCCGCTTCCTGTACGAGACCGCCGATTCGATTCGGCTCGAGGCGCTGAGCCGCTCGAGCCATCCTGGGATCGCCGGGCTGGCGGCCAAGATGCGGCGGGAGGAGACCTACCACCTGCTCCACTGGTCGGCCTGGATGCGCCGCCTGGCGGAGGGGCCCGAAACCAGGGCGCGCATCGTGGCCGCCCTGGATCGGCTGAGGCCGGACGCCGAAGCCATCTTCAGTCCGCTGGCCGGTGAGGCGGCACTCGTGACCGCCGGCGTCCTGCCCGACGGTCTCGCGGCCCTCCGCGCGGCCTGGCATGAACGGACGGCCACCGAGCTGCGGGCGCTGGGGCTGCCCGTGCCGGTCGATGAGGCGCCTGCGCCGACCGAAGGACGGACGCAGCGGACCGATGATTTCCGCTGGCTGTGGGGCGAGTTCACGTCCGTCGCGCGCGCAGAGCCGGGAGCCAGCTGGTGATCCCGCATCGAGCGTCCGCCGGCGAGCCGGAGGCTGCCATCTGGGCCGCTCTGGCCGAGGTGCCCGATCCCGAGATCCCGGCCATCAGCGTTGTCGACCTCGGCGTCATCCACCGCGTGGAGCTGGCGGATGATCGGTCCACGCTGCGGGTGGAGCTGCTGCCGACCTTCATCGGCTGCCCCGCGATCGAAATGATGCGCGAGGCGATCGGCCTCAGGCTGGGGGCGCTGGGGATCGCGGAGCGAGTTGAGGTCAGCCTGACGTTCGCCGAGCCGTGGACTTCGGATCGGATCTCTGCGGCCGGAAGGCAGCAGCTGCGCTCCAGCGGATTCGCACCGCCGCCGCATCTGCGTGACCTGGGGGCGCTGGGGGAGCTCCCGACCCTGACCGTGGTCGCGTGCCCCTACTGCGGCTCACGCGAGACAACGCTCGAGAACCCGTTCGGCCCCACCTTGTGCCGCGCCATCTACCATTGCGCCGGCTGCCGCCAGCCATTCGAAGCCTTCAAGCCGATCTAGGAGACGCGCGTGGCCCTCGACGGAGATGAGGTCCGCTCCGCCGCCGCGGAGTTGCTGGACGCCGGCGCTCACGACCCGCTGGATGCCATGCGCCATTCGGCGTCGCATGTCATGGCGGCCGCGGTGTTGGAGTTGTTCCCGGAGGCCAAACTGGGGATCGGTCCGGCCATCCGCGACGGCTTCTACTACGACTTCGACCTGCCGCGGCCCCTGACGCCCGCCGACCTGGAGGCGATCGAGGAGCGGATGCGAGCCCAGGTGGCGGGCGACCACGCCTTCGAGCGCTACGAGCAGGACTGATCCACCGCCCTGGCCGAGCTGGAGGCAGCCGGCCAGCCGTACAAGGTCGAAATCGTGCGGGACCTTTCCGCGGAGGACGGCCAGGTCATCTCGTTCTACCAACACGGGTCGTTCACGGACCTGTGCCGCGGGCCGCACGTGGCATCGACCGGGAAGCTGGGGCCATTCAAGCTGCTGACCACGGCAGGGGCCTACTGGCGGGGCGACGAAACGCGCCCCATGCTCCAGCGCATCTACGGCACGGTGTGGGAGAGCCAGGCCGACCTGGACCAGCACCTGTGGCGCCTGGAGGAGGCGCGCAAGCGCGACCACCGCAAGCTCGGCCGCGACCTCGACCTGTTCAGCTTCCACCCCGAGTCACCCGCCGCGCCGTTCTGGCACCCCAAGGGCATGGCCCTGTGGCGGGCGCTGGAGGAGTGGTCATGGGAGGTCCGCCGCTCGGGCGGCTTCGACGAAGTCCGGACCCCAGCGGTGGTCCGCAAGGAGCTGTGGGAGACGTCCGGGCACTGGGAGCTGTACCAGGACAACATGTTCGTCCTCGACGACTCCGACCATCCATCGGGCCTGAAACCGATGAACTGCCCCGAGTCGATGCTCATCTACAAGACCCAGCTGCGCTCGTATCGGGACCTGCCGATGCGCCTGGCCGACTACTCGTGGCTGTTCCGCCGCGAACGGACCGGAGCCCTGGCCGGCATGTTCCGCGTCCGCCAGCTGACCCAGGACGACTCGCACGTCCTGTGCCGCGACGACCAGGTGATCGACGAGGTCAACCTGGCCCTGACCCTGGTCCGGCGCCAGTACGCGCCGTTCGGGTTCGAGCCGCGCTTCAAGCTGGCCACCCGACCGCCGAAGAAGCTCGGGACCGATGAGTTCTGGGACGCGGCCGAGGGCAAGCTGGCAGAGGCGCTCAAGGCCGGGGATGTGCCGTACGACGTCGACGCGGGCGGTGGCGCGTTCTACGCGCCAAAGATCGATGTCTTTCTGGACGACGCCCTCGGCCGCGAGTGGCAGATGGCCACCATCCAGCTCGACTATCAGCTGCCCCAGCGCTTCGACCTCGAGTACCGCACGGCGGACGGTGGTTTCGAGCGGCCGGCCGTCCTCCACTACGCTATCTATGGCTCCTTCGAGCGCTGGATCGGGGTCATCACCGAGCACTTCGCAGGCGCCTTCCCGGCCTGGCTGGCGCCGGTCCAGGCGGTCGTCATCCCGATCGCGGACCGGCACGTGGCGTACGCCGAGGAAGTGCGGTCCGCGCTCCAGGCTGCCGGGATCCGGGCCGAGGTCGACGACCGCGCGGAGCGGATGCAGGCCAAGGTCCGCGACGCGCAGCAGCAGCAGGTCCCGGTCATGCTGGTGGTCGGCGACCGCGACCAGGAAGCGCGCGCCGTATCGCCACGACTCCGCACCGGCGACAAGCGCGAGGGCGTGCCTCTCGAGGAGTTCGTAGCCGACCTCTCGTCCCGCATCGCCGCGCGCGAGTTGTGGCCGATAGCCGCGCCGGAGGAATCCGCTACATAGCGATCGCCCTCCGGGTCGGGTGTTCGTGCGCTGGAACGGGGGTTCAGCAGCCTAGACTGACCGGGTGCCCGCATGCGTGAAGTGCGGCTTCGAGTACGTGGGGGCGTTCAGGTTCTGCCCCGAGTGCGGCGCCGAGCTGGGTGCAGCGCCCGCCTCGCATGAGCAGCGCAAGACCGTCACCGTGCTGTTCTGCGACCTCGCCGGATCGACAGAGCTTGGCGAGACGCTCGATGCCGAGCGGCTGCGGGCGTTGCTCATGCGCTACTCCGAGCGGATGCTTGCGATCGTCGAGCGGCACGGCGGCAGCGTGGAGAAGTTCATCGGCGACGCGGTAATGGCGGTGTTCGGCGTCCCGTTGCTGCACGAGGATGATGCACTGCGCGCGGTGCGGGCTGCCCTCGAGATGCGGGACGCACTGCCCGCGCTCGGACTGCAAGGGCGGATCGGGGTCATGACCGGCGAGGTGGTGACCGGGACGGAGCAGCGGCTGGCAACCGGCGATGCGGTGAACGTGGCGGCGCGGCTGGAGCAGGCGGCCCAGCCGGGCGAAGTCCTGATTGGGCAACCGACGCTAGCCCTGGTTCGCGACGCCGCGGAGGTCGAGCCGCTCGCGCCACTCAACCTGAAGGGCAAAGCCGAGCCGATTCCTGCGTATCGGCTCCTCAGCGTCCATGAGGCGCCGGAAAGGCGGCATGAGGCGCAGTTCGTAGGGCGTCAGCGTGAGCTCGCGCT
>DATKBC010000092.1:0-2774 GCA_035514415.1 Pleomorphomonadaceae bacterium
CGCCCGGCTCTGCAACAGGGCCAGCAGGCGGCGGAGGGTGTTGCCCGAGTCGACGATATCCTCGACGATCACGACATGGCGACCTGCCAGGTCGATCTCGGGGTCGTACAGCAGGCGGACGTTGCCGCTGGAGGTGGTCCCATCCCCGTAGGAGCTGGCCACGATGAAATCCACGGTCACTGTCCGCTCCACCTGGCGCACGAGGTCCGCCAGGAAGAGAAAGCTGCCCTTGAGCAGCCCGATCAGCAGCAGGTCCCCCTCGGGGTAGGCGCGCGTCAACTCCGCCCCCAGCTCCGCCACGCGCGCGGCGATCTGGTCGGCGTCGAACACCACGGCCTTGATCTCCTTGCCGCCGGTGCGGCGGAGGACCTCAGGACTGCTCAACGTCAACGCGGACTCCTTCCTCACCATTCGAGGGCATCCGCCCGGCGGCGCGACAGACACCCGGCACCCAGACCACCTCGCCGGCCTCACCGAGGAAGACCGGCCAGCCGGAGCGCTCCGAGCGCGGCAGCTTCCGGTCCTGCATGCAGCGCACGACCAGCCGGGAACCGGGGCCGCCCAAGGGGCGAAGCCGATCGCCAGGCCGCCAGGGCCGCAACGCATATACCCCGGGGATGACCCGCGTGGTCCATCCGTCGCGCCGCAGCGGTTCAGGCCCTGGCCCGTGCTGCCAGCGGACCGTCCACGACCCGACCCGCACGATCCCTTCGGGCGGGTCGCCGAGGGGCAAAGAGAGCGGCTCCCACGGCGCCCGCTCGGCCGCGATGCGGAGGCGGCCAAAGGCCAGTTCACCCCTCCACCGCCCGCCGACCGGCACCCAGGAGCCGCTGGCACCCTCCCGAACCAGGCGGACGAGCCGCTGCAGGGCGCCCGGGCTGGCCATGGCACCCGTACGCCGCAGAATCGCCCGCAGCACACCCTGCGCCAACTCCGAATCATACCCCATCAGGGGGGTCGCAGCAACGGAAACTGCGCCGTGTTCCATCGTAAGAGCGAGTCCTGGCAGGTGCCCCAGCACGGCGTCCCACGCCCGCCGGTCGGCGGCCGCGTGAGCTCCGACGCGCAGGAGCCGAGCGACCACCTCTGGGTCCTTTGCCTGCAGCAGCGGCAGGATCTGGTGGCGCAGCCACGAGCGGGTCTGCCGGGAATCGCAATTGGCAGGGTCGTCCCAGGGCTCCCACCCGGTGTGGGCCAGTGCCTCGCGAAGTTCATCGCGCCCGACCTCCAGCAGCGGCCGGACGATGCGCCCGCGGATCGGCACCATCCCCGCGAGGCCAGTGGGCCCCGACCCCGCCAGGACACGCATCAGGATCGTCTCGGCCTGATCCTCGCGATGATGGGCCAGGAACAGGTACCGCGCCCCGGTGCGCTGGAGGACCCCCCGAAACCAGCCAAACCGGGCCCGCCGGGCGACACTTTCGCTGGCAGCGGTACCAAGCCGGAGTTCCCCGCGCTCGAACGGCAGGCCGGCCTCGCGGGTGATGCCGGCCACGTCATCCGCGACCCGCCCACTGTCAGGATGGATCCCGTGGTCGGCGTGTGCAACAATGAGG
This sequence comes from Pleomorphomonadaceae bacterium, assembly GCA_035514415.1. GTDB lineage: Bacteria > Chloroflexota > Limnocylindria > QHBO01 > QHBO01 > DASTEQ01. The sequence continues at coordinate 1,557 of DATKBC010000092.1, forward strand.
GAAAGCCCGCCCCCGGGTGCCGCCTCGCGGAGCAGGTGGAGCAGCGCCAGCGAATCCGGGCCACCGCTGACGCCCACCAGGGCCACACCCGGCGTGACGCCCAGCCCTGTCAGCCGAGCCGCCATCCACGCGCCATCGATCATTGCGGTTCGTACGGTTCCATGTGGACGAGGACGTCTGAGACCGCCGGGACTGCACGCCTGATGGCGCCCTTCACCATCCCGCTCAGAATGTGGGCGTCGTGCAGCGGCATGGCGGGGTCGGCCTGGACGTGGAGATCGGCCGCGAAGCCGGTCCCCAGCTTCCGGATCCGGAGCTTTTCGATGCGGCGCACGCCGGGCACACCCAGCGCGGCGGCGCTGGCGGCGTCGATCACCTGGTCGTGCGGGGCTCGGTCCATCAGTTCCAGCGCCGCTGGACGGAGGATCCGGCTGGCGTTGAAGAGGATGATCCCCGCGGCGAAGAGCGCGGCGACATCATCAGCCATTTCCCATCCCGGACCGCCGGCCAGCGCGACACTGATACCCAGAAAAGCGGCGGCGGAAGTGATCGCGTCGCTCCGGTGGTGTCAGGCATCGGCCTTCACCGCCCCGCTGTCGATCGCGTCACCGGTGCGCAGCACGGTGCGGAACAGGGCTTCCTTGATGACGACGACCAGGACCAGGACCAGCAGAGTGAAGGGGGCCGGGGCGTGGTGCGGCGTGATGATCTCCCGGACCGCCTGGATCCCGATGCCCACCGCCGCCGCGGTCATCATCAGCCCGACGATGGCGGCGGCCAGCGGCTCGGCACGGCCGTACCCGAAGTGGTATTCCTCGTCGGCATCGCGCGAGGCCAGCCGCAGCCCGCCCCAGACCACCAGGGACGTGAACACATCCGCGAGCGATTCGATCGCGTCAGCGATCAGGGCATAGGAGCTTCCGAGGATCCCCGCGGTGAGCTTGACCAGGCCCAGGCAGGCATTGACCAGCATCGCGGCTCGGATGACGGCCACGCCGCGGGCCAGCCGTGCGCCGGGGGTCGGCATGCTACCTCGGGTCGGCCTGTCGCACCGGCAGGTGGCGGTCGAACAGCTCGAGGATCCGGCGGTACTCGTCCCGCCACGAATCGGGCCGCACAAACGCGTGATCCTCGACCGGGTAGACCGCCAGTTCCCAATCGGTCTTGCCCAGCTCGATCAGTCGCTGCGCCAGGCGCACCACATCCTGGAAGTGCACG
>DATKBC010000093.1:0-23009 GCA_035514415.1 Pleomorphomonadaceae bacterium
CCCGGTATGCACATGCGGACATCGGGCTCAGCTGCGAGCCGTGACGCGACGAGTCGTCCGTCCATCGCCAGAGGAGATCGGCCGCAATCGCCGCGCGCGGAGCGCGCGGGTGCGCGCCGCCGAGAAGCTCGCCCCCGCGAGCGTCTAGCTGGGTTTACACGAAGGAGGGTGCACATGAGCCGAGGTCGTCCCAAACACCAGGGGAGTCGGCGCCGCGCCTACAGCGTGAGGCAGCGAGAGGTGCGCGAGCGGCGCGTGCGCCTGGCGCACGACGACGAGGAGTGGATGAGCGATGCGCTGAACCTCCCCGACGCCGAGCGTCCAGCTGAGGTCGAGGAGCCATCCTGGATCGTCCAGCTTCACCGCCCCGCGTCGGCCGCCTGAGCCGCATTCCGCAGCATGGCAGTCATCGGCGCCCGTCCGGCCAGCGTCCTCGGCGACCTCCGCTGGGGCCTCCCTCGACCGCCCCGTCCTCGGACCGGACCCACCACCGGGGGCTATCGGCTGCGCAGGACCGCTCTGCGCCGCCGTCGGGCGGCGGGGCTGTCGCTGGCGCTGGTCGTCATCGGCGTGGCAGTCCTGCTGTCCTCCCTGTACTTGACCCAGTCGAGCCGGATTGCCAGCACCGGCTATGAGATCACCAGCCTCGAAGCACGACTCGACATCCTCCAGGCCGAGCGACAGGAATTGCTGCTCCAGATCGGACAGGCCCAGTCGCCGGCCACCATCGAGGCCCGGGCCATCCAACTCGGTATGGCCACCCTGTCCGGGGCATCGGTCCACTTCGCCAGCCCATTGTCTGATCGTCACCCGTAACTGTCGCTCGCCTCGGCGTGCGACCCGGAGACGCCATGCTCGCCAGAACCGACAGTCGAATCCGGGCCGTGGTCATGCTGGTCGTGGCGTCCATCGTGGCCGGGGTGATCGGGTATCGCCTGGTCTGGTGGCAGGTCATCGACCGCGAACGGCTGGCCGACATGGGCCTGGCGCAGGTGGCGCACGCGCAAAAGATCCCGGCTGCGCGAGGGCTGATCGTCGATCGCGCGGGTCTGATCCTGGCGACTTCCATTGCTGCCGAGTCGGTCTTTGCCACGCCACCCACGGTCGAGGATCCGGCGCTGGCGGCGCTGCTGCTGGCGGGCATCCTGGATACGGACGCCGCCGAGCTCGAGGCGACGCTGAGTGGCGACGAGGCCTGGACCTGGCTGAGCCGACGGGTTGACGTCGAGACAGCGACCCGGGTTCGCGCGCTGCACCTGCCCGGTATCGGCCTGGTCGCGGAGTCGCGCCGCGTGTACACGATGGGCGGCGCCGCCGACGGAACCAGCCTGGCGGCACAGGTCCTGGGCTTCGTGAACGTGGATGGGATCGGCCAGTACGGCGTCGAGGCGGCCGAGGATGTGCTCCTGGCCGGGTCGCCGGGTTCGGTGGTGGCCCAGGAGGACGTGGCCGGACGGTTGATCGCCGGTTCGGTCCATGAACTGGAGGCGCCCATCAACGGCGCCGACCTGACGCTCACCCTGGACGTCGGGCTGCAGCACATCCTGGAAGAGCAGATGCTCGACACATTCATCAGGAACCGCGCCGTCGGCGTGACCGGCCTGGTGATGGACGTCAACACCGGGGCCATCCTCGGTCTGGCCTCGTACCCGACCTTCGACGCCAACCAGTATTCGGTCACCGATCCGGTCCTGTTCGGGAACCCCGCCGTCAGCCGCCAGTACGAGCCCGGATCGGTGCTCAAGGCCGTCACGGTCGCAGCCGCGCTGGACGCGGGCGCCGTCACACCCGCCGACCTCTTCCTCGACGACAACAACCTGCACATCTACGACGTCGTCATCCACAACGCGGACCGAACGTGGTACCCGGAGGGACACGGCCTGCTCACGCCCGCCCAGGTCCTGGCCCTGTCCAACAACGTCGGCGCGGCCACCATCGGCCTGACCCTGGGAGGGGATCGCCTGTACGACGCCCTGCGACGCTTCGGCTTCGGGACACCGACCGGCGTCGAGATGTCCGGCGAGGCCGAGGGGGTCGTCCTCCACCCCGATGACGAGGGCGCCTCGCAGGAGCTGACCACCGCCCAGAACGCCTTCGGGCAGGGGATCACGGTCACGGTCGTCCAGCTGGCCGCGGCCTACGCGGCACTCGCCAATGGCGGTCGCCTGGTGACGCCGCACATCGTGTCGGGCTGGACCGATGCGCACGGGGCCTTTCAGCCGCGCGAGCTTCCGGCCCCCAACCAGGTCATCGCGCCCGAGACGTCGGACACCATCCTCGAGATGCTGACCGGCGCCATCGACAATGGCATCGCCAACGGCGCAGCGGTGGCCGGATACTCGATCGCCGGCAAGACCGGGACGGCCGAGATCGCGGGCCCGGTCAACGTCCGGGTCCAAACCGGGTGGGACGCCAACGGGCAGCCGATCTACGTCGATACCACTCGGCAGGCGTACATCGAAGGCTGGATCGATTCCAGCTTCGTGGGAATCTCCCCAGCCTCCAGCCCGCGGTTCGTCACGATCATCCTGATCCACCGCCCGGTGGTGGGCGGCGGCGGCATCGGGGAGCGACCCGAGGACGCCTTCGCCCAGCTGGCGCCGCTGGTCTTCGACTATTACGGCATCCCGCCCGATCGACCCCTCCCCGGGGTTGCCAACCAATGAGGCTGGTAGACTCCCGGCCGAAAGCCGCAGGAAACCGCGTGCCCGCGCCGATTCGAATCGACGACCTCCTGGCCGCCACCGGTGGCCGACTCCTGGCCCCCACCCCTGTCCGGTCCTTCCGGCTCGCCGTCGTCGACTCTCGACGTGTCGTCCCCGGGTGCCTGTTCGTGGCCCTGCGCGGAGAGCGCGACGACGGCCACCGGTACGTCGCCAACGCCATCGCCGCGGGCGCCGTGGCGGCGCTCGTCGAGCGCGAGGTCCCGCTACCCCCCACGGCGAAGGCCGCGGTGGTCCGGGTCCAGGACAGCCTGATCGCCCTCCAGGAGCTCGCGGCCTGGTGGCGGCACCGATTCGCGGTCCGCGTGGTGGGGATCACCGGGTCGACGGGCAAGACGCTGGCCAAGGAGGTCACGGCGGACGTCCTGGCCCGTACGCTGAGCGTGCTGCGCAACGAGGGCAACCTGAACTCGGAGACCGGTCTGCCCATGACCCTGCTGGGTCTTGAGCCGGGCCACCAGGTCGCGGTCCTGGAGATGGGGATGTACACCGTGGGCGAGATCAGCCGGCTGGTCGAGATCAGCCGGCCCGAGGTGGGGGTCGTGCTGGCGGTGCACCCAACGCACCTGGAACGGGCGGGAAGCCTGGAGCGCATTGCCCAGGCCAAGGCGGAGCTGCCCCGCGGTCTGCCGGCGAACGGGCTGGCGGTCCTGAACGCGGATGACCCGCGCGTGGCATCCATGGCCGCCCAGACGGGCGCGGCGGTCCGTACCTTTGGCCTGGGCGAATCGGCCGACGTACGCGCGGTCGACGTCGCCTCCGACGGGCTGCGCGGCGTGACATTCACCCTCCGCGCCCCCTGGGGCGAGATCCGGGTCCGCAGCGCGTCGCCCGGGCGGCACCTCGTTCCGCATGCCCTGGCGGCGGCCGCAGTCGCGGAGCATTTCGGCGTGCCGCTGGTTGACGTGGCGGCCGCGCTGGAGGCGGGTAGCTCGGCCTCACACCGGATGGCCATCGAGGAGATGCCGAACGGGTCGACCCTGGTCGACGACACGTACAACGCTTCGCCCGAATCGGTGTCGGCCGCCCTGGAGTTCATGGCCGAGACCCCGGTCGGGCGCGGGCGCCGGCTGGCGGTCCTGGGCGACATGCTCGAGCTGGGGCCCGATGAGCGGAGGCTGCACGAGCGGATCGGTGCCCAGGCCGCGGCCGTCCTGGACGGCCTGGTGGCGGTTGGGGAGCGCAGTCGGGGGATCGCGGACGCCGCGCGCGCGGCGGGACTGGAGCGGGTGGCGACCGCGCCCGATGCGGACCAGGCCCTGTCCGTCGTCGAGCAGACGCTCAACCCCGGCGCGCATGACCTGCTCCTGGTCAAGGCCTCGCGTGGGATCGGCCTCGACCGCCTGGTGGCCGCCCTGCTGGGCCGGCCGGCGGACGAGGAGGGCTAGCCGTGCTGCCTCTCCTGCTGGCTGTTGTGCTCGCGTTCGGTGGCGTCGTCCTCCTGGGCCCGATCTACATCCGGCTTCTGCAGCGGCTGGGCTTCGGGAAGCAGATCCGGATCGAAGGACCCCAGGCCCACGCGGTCAAGGCCGGCACGCCGACCATGGGCGGGATGCTGATCGTGGTGGTCGTCATGTTCCTGGCCATGGCAATGCGGCTCGAGGACGAAAGCACCCTGACCCCGATGCTGACCCTGGTCGGGGTGGGCATCCTGGGTGCCCTCGATGACTTCGTGAACGTGCGGACCGGATTCGGGATGCGCGGCCGCTACAAGCTGATCTGGCAGACCGTCGTCGCGGTCCTGGCCGCGATCTACATCCAGCGCCATTTCGCCCTGACCGGCATCAACGTCCCGCTGGTCGGCCAGTTCGAGATCCCGATCCTGGTCCTCGTCCTGTTCATCGCGTTCGCGATCGTCGCCGCCTCCAACGCGGTCAACCTGACCGACGGGCTGGACGGGCTGGCGTCGGGGGTCCTGGTCTTCAGCTTCGTCGCGTACCTGCTGATCGCGCTGGTCGCGGTTCCGGGCCTGAAGCTCAGCCAGCCCGAGCTGGCGGTCTTCTGCGCGCTGCTGATCGGGGCCCTGATGGGCTTCCTGTGGTTCAACGTCCACCCGGCCCAGATCTTCATGGGTGATGCCGGCGCCCTCGCGCTGGGTGCGACCCTGGCCGTGGTGGCGGTGGTCACCGGCCAGCTCCTGCTGCTGGTGATCATCGGCCTCGTGTTCGTGGCCGAGACGGTATCGGTCATTCTCCAGATCGGGTCCTACCAGCTGCGCGGCAAGCGAATCTTTCGGATGGCACCCCTGCACCACCACTTCGAGCTGCTGGGCTGGGCCGAGGAGAAGATCACGCTCCGCTTCTGGATCGTGTCCGCCCTGGCCGGGCTGCTCGGCTTCAGCCTCTTCCTGGCCAATACCGGGCTGTCGTGATGCCGATGCCGATGCCTCCCCTCAGCTCTACCCTCCCCACCCGCCGATCCGACCTGGCCGGGCGCCGGGTGCTGGTCCTCGGGCTGGCCCGGTCCGGGGTGGCGGCCGCCCGCTTCCTGGCCGATGCGGGAGCTCAGGTGACGGCTTACGACCGTCAACCGGCCGAGGCCCTGGCCCAGTCCGTCGCCGAGCTCGAGGGTCGGCCGGTGAACCTGGCGCTGGGCGCGAGCCCGGAGGCGGTCACCGGTCTGCTGGGCGATGCCGACCTGGTGGTCACCAGCCCGTCCATCTCGAGCCGCTTCCCGACCACCGAGCCGTGGCTGCGCGAGGCCCTGGCACAGGCTGAGCTGCGGGGCGCCGCCCTGGTCAGCGAGGTCGACCTGTTCCTGCGCCTGACCCGCGCCCGGGTGCTCGCAGTGACCGGGACCAAGGGCAAGACGACGACCGCGTCGCTGGTCGCCGCCATCCTGGGCGCCGCTGACCTGCCCCACGCCCTGGGGGGCAACATCGGGACGCCGCTCATCGAGGAGGCCGACCGCCTGGAGCCCGCCACGTGGGCCGTACTCGAGCTGTCCGAGCTCCAGATCCCCACCCTCAGCCGCGGGGCCGATATCGCGGTCTACACCAACATCCTGGCCGACCACCTGGATCGGCACGCCAGCGTGGAGGCGTATCGGGCGGTCAAGGGCCGACTGGCCGAGCTGTCGGCTGCGGGGGGAGAGCTCGTGCTCAACTGGGAGGACCCGGGCTGCGCAGAGCTCGGGGCGCGGCTGGCCGGAGCCCGGGTGCACTGGTACGGGCTCGAGCCACGCCCCGGGGCGGACGCCTGGGTGGAGGATGGATGGATCGTGGTCGGCGGCGAGCGGGCGCTGCAGACCGTCGACGTGCCGCTGCGCGGCGAGCACATGCGGCGCAACGTGCTGGCCGCTGCGGTGGGCGCCCGGCTGGCAGGCGCAGACACGACCGCCGTGGCCAACGGGGTCCGCGGGTTCGGCGGCGTTCCGCACCGGCTCGAGGACCTCGGGATCCGGGCCGGCGTCGCATATGTCAATGACTCGCAGGCCACGATTCCGGTGGCCGCCATCGCCGGCATCATGGCCTTTGACGAGGGCCGGGTGGTGGTCATCGCGGGCGGCCAGGGCAAGGGCCTGGACTACGCCGCGTTCGCCGAAGCCATCGTGGAGCGCTGCCGAGCCGCGGTCCTGATCGGGGACACCGCGGCCGAGCTGGAGCGCCTGATCGGCGGGCGGGTGCCGGTCCGCCGCGCCGCGTCGATGACCGACGCGGTGGCAGCCGCCAGCGCGGAGGCGCGGCCCGGCGACGCGGTCCTGCTCGCCCCGGCAGCTGCCAGCTTCGACATGTTCGCCGACTACGCCGCGCGCGGCGACGCGTTCCGAGCCGCGGTGGCTGGCCTGCCGGACTCGAGAGGAGACCGATGACCGCGGCCGTCCGAGTTGCGGCCCCGAGCCGGCGTGCGGTCCGCACCCGCGGCGTGCAACGGGAGCGGCGACGGGTCGCCATGCCCGTGCTGGTGGCCGTCCTGGCCCTGGTCGCCATCGGGGTCGTCATGGTCTACTCCGCGTCGAGCGTCCGGGCCCTGCTGAGCAGCAACGACCCGGCGCGGTATGGGATCGCGCAGGCCGTGTTCGCCGCCATCGGCCTGAGCGCGATGGTCGTCATGAGCCGGATCGACTTCCGGGTCTATCGGTACTTCGCCATTCCGGCGTACGTGGGCGCCCTGGTCCTCCTCGCGCTGGTTCTGGTGCCGACCATCGGGTTCGAGGTCGGCGGGTCGCGCCGGTGGCTCCAGCTTCCGGTGATCGGGAACTTCCAGCCCGCCGAGGTGGCCAAGCTGGCGATCATCCTGTATTTGGCCCATTGGCTCGACCGCCGGGGCCGCGCGGCCCACGGCCTGCGGGGAGGCCTGATTCCATTCGCGCTGCTCGTCGCACCCGGATTCCTCCTCATCGCCGCCGAGCCGGACCTCGGCACGGCGGGCATTTACGTCGTGGCCGCGATGTCGGTGTTCTTCATGTCGGGGGCCAGCATGGTCGGGTTCGTGGCCATGGCCGGCGCCGTTGTCGCCGCGGCCGTCGTCTTCATCAGCCGGACGCCCTACCAGCTGGCGCGGGTCACGACCTTCCTCGATCCCGAGCGCGACCCGCTGGGAGCCGGCTACAACGCCATGCAGGCCCTGATGGCGCTGGCCATGGGCGGGCTGGCCGGCGTGGGGCTGGGCGCCTCGCGACAGAAGTACCTGTACCTCCCCGCGCCGTCGACCGACTTCATCTACGCCATCATCGGCGAGGAATGGGGCCTCATCGGGACGCTCATCGTCCTCGTCCTGTTCCTCGTCATTGCCTGGCAGGGCTACCGCATCGCGGTCCACGCCCCCGATACGTTCTCCGGCCTCCTGGCGGCCGGGATCACGACCTGGCTCGTGGTCCAGGCAGTCATCAACATGATGGTGGTGACCGCGCTGTGGCCGATCACCGGCATCCCACTGCCGTTCATCAGCTACGGCGGAACGGCACTCATCATCAACCTCGTGGCAGTCGGCATCCTCCTGTCGATCAGCCGCGAGGCGCAGACAGGATCGGTGTTCGATGCGCTTCGTGATCTCAGGCGGCGGGACCGGCGGGCACATCTACCCCGCGTTGGCCGTCGCGCAGGCCCTGCGCGAGCTGCGACCCGGGGTTGAGCTCGCGTACGTGGGCGGCGTCCGTGGCTTCGAACGCCGGCTGGTGGGCGAGGCCGGCGAGATGCCGTATCACCAGCTGGCCGTGCGTTCGCTGCGCTCCGCCGGGCGCGACGCCCACCTGGTCCTTGACCCGATGCGCCTGGTCGCCGCGGCCCCGCAAGCCTGGCGGCTCCTGGGCCGCATTCGACCGGCGGCGCTGTTCACCACCGGCGGGTACCTCGCCATCCCGCTCCTGGCCGCGGCTCGGGTCCGTGGCATCCCCAGCATCGTGTGGGAGGGCAACGTGATACCCGGCCGGTCCACGCGGGCGGTCGGACGGCTGGCCACCAGGGTGGCTGTCGCATTCCCGCCGACCCAGGAGGCGTTCGGGACGCGCGCTCTGGTGACCGGCACCCCGATTCGATCGCTGGCCGGGATCGACCGCGAGGCGGCCCGCGCCGAGATGCGAGTCGGCCCCGAGGACCGTCTGCTGCTGGTCTTCGGCGGTTCGCAGGCCGTGGCCCGGATCACCGCCGCCCTCGACGAGGCCCTGCCCGCGCTGGTCGAGGACTGGGTCGTCCTGCACCTGGCCGGTGAGGCGGGGATGGCCGCCGCCCAGGCTAGCCGTGACCGTCTGCCGGAGGCGCGGCGTGACCGCTATCGCCCCGAGCCGTTCTTGACCGATCGCATGGCCGAGGCCCTGGTGGCCGCCGACCTGGTGGTCGGGCGGGCCGGATCCTCGACCTGCGCCGAGGTCGCGGCCGTTGGCGTGGCGGCCATCCTGGTCCCGTATCCGCACGCCCGCGGACACCAGGTCGCGAACGCGGCCTGGCTGGGCGAGCACGGGGCCGCCGTGGTCGTTCCTGACGAGGCCCTCACCGGGGAGCGGCTGCGGGCGGAGGCGGCCGCGCTGCGGGATGACGCGCGTCGGGCGCCGATCGCGGCCGCGGCGCGGCAGCTGGGCCGTCCCCAGGCCGGCCACGACATCGCGGCTGCCCTCCTCGAGCTGGCCGAGGCCCCGCACGCGTGACCACCTCAACCGCGGCCGGGCGCCGGCGCGAGCTGGATGCGGGCCTGGATCGCCTGGACCGAATCGCCGATGAGCGGGGGATCCGGCTTCGTCCGGACGTGCCCCTGGCTCCGATCACGACCCTGCGGGTCGGAGGTCCCGCCGACCGGCTGGCCGAGCCGCGCACCGGCGAGGAGCTGTTGGCGCTACTGGACGCGGCCCGCGAGGCCGACGTGGCGTGGCTGGTCGTGGGCAACGGCAGCAACCTGGTCGTCGCCGACACAGGCGTTCGAGGGCTCGTCATCCGAAACCGGGCCCGGGCGGTGCGGATTGACGGCAACGTCCTGTCCGCGGATGCCGGTGCCCCGATGGCCCTCCTCGTGAAGCGTGCGACCGCCGCGGGATTGAGCGGGCTGGAGTGGGGGATCGCGGTCCCCGGCACCCTGGGCGGAGCCGTGTGGGCCAACGCCGGGGCCCACGGTGGCGAGATGCAACAGCGCGTGGCGCAGGTCGATGCCTGGGACCCTGCCTCCGGCCGTCTTCAGCGCCTGAGCAATGCAGCGTGCCGCTTCGACTACCGCGAGTCGCGCTTCAAGCACGAACGCCTGGTGGTGGTGGAGGCCAGCCTCGAGCTGGCACCGGGCGCGCCAGGGGCCGTGGCGGCCCGGGTCGTCGAGTACCAAGCCCAGCGCGCCGCCACCCAGCCACTGGCCGAGCAGAACGCGGGGAGCGTCTTCCGGAACCCGCCCGGGGACTTCGCCGGACGCCTGATCGAGGCCGCCGGGTTGAAGGGCGCGCGGGAAGGCAGCGCATCGGTCAGCGACCGGCACGCGAACTTCATCGTCACCCAGCGCGACGGCCGCGCGGCCGACGTGCGCCGGCTGGCCGAACGGGTCCGATCCACGGTGCTCGAAGCGAGCGGCGTGTCCCTGACGTACGAAATCGAGTTCGTCGGCGATTGGGAGCGGGATCGATGACGCGCCGTCTCCGGGTCGGGATCTTCGCCGGCGGCCGCTCGGCCGAGCACGAGGTGAGCATCGCCTCGGCCGAGTCGGTCCTGCGCGAGATCGACCGGGATCGGTACGAGCCCTACCTCATCTACATCGATACCGCCGGTGGATGGCATATCCCCGCCGGCCCGGCGCCGGAGCTGGGACCCGGCGAGAGCCTGGCCCAGCGCCTGGGTGCCGAGACGATCCCCGAGCACAGCGCGCGACTCGAGTCGGGGGAAGCGAGCCTGCCGGTCGTGGCCGACGCGCAGTCCGCGGTCCAGGCCCGCGCTGCGGTACGGCCCCTGGCCGAGGCCATCGACGTCGCCTTCCTGGCGGTCCATGGCCCCTTCGGCGAGGACGGGACGCTCCAGGGCTTCCTCGAGCTGGCCGGCATCCCGTACACCGGGGCCGGCGTGCTGGCCAGCGCGGTGGCCATGGACAAGGTCGTCTTCAAGGACCTGATGCGCGGCCACCGGCTGCCGGTGCTCGATTACACCTCGTTCTCCCTCCCCGCGTGGCGCCGCGCGCCGCAGCAGGTCGTGGATGAGATCGTGGCCCGGATTGGCTCTCGCGCGGTGGTCAAGCCCGCTCGCCTCGGGAGCAGCGTGGGCATGAGCCTGGCGCATGACCCCGACGAGCTGCCGGCCGCCCTCGAGGAGGCGTTCGGCTGGGACTCGAAGGTCATCGTCGAGGCCTACCTGTCCGGGGCCCGAGAGTTCGAGTGCGGCGTGCTGGGCAACGAGGACCCCATCGTGTTCGAGCCTGGCGAGGTGATCAGCCACCATGAGCTGTACGACTACGAGGCCAAGTACATCCCTGGCCTGGCCGATGTCGTCCCGCGCGCCGATGTCGTCCCCGAGCTGGCGGAACGGCTACGCGAGCTGGCGCTGGCCGCCTACCGCGCGGTCGACGCGCGCGGGATGGCGCGCGTCGACTTCCTGGCCGGCCCCGACGCGGTGTTCCTGTCCGAGATCAACACCATCCCCGGTTTCACGACCACCAGCATGTTCCCCAAGCAGGCCGAGCTGGCGGGAATCAGCTTCGCCGACCTCGTGGCGCGGCTCCTCGAGCTGGCCCAGGAGGGCTCAGGCGGATGAGGTGGCAGCGTTTGTTCGAGCCCACCCGCCCGGTCGGCCCGCGCCGCCGGGGGGCGACCAGCCTGGCAACGATCAGCCCGACGACCGGTCGAACGGAGAGCCGGACGACCGGGCCCAAGACCTCCGGTCGCGGGCGGCCGGATCGTGGCGCCCGGCCCCCGAAGTCGGTCCCGACCCCGCGGCGCCACCGACGCCGCATCAACTGGACCCGGGTCACGGCACTGACGCTGTCCCTGACCATGGTCGGGACCCTGGCCTGGCTGGCTGGCGGCCCGTTGCTGCGGGTCCGGTCGGTGAGCTACGCCGGTGCGGGGTGGACTTCGGATGCCGACCTGAACGCGCTGACCGCACCGATGGTCGGTCGCAGCGCCCTGATGGTCGACGCGGCCGGCCTGGCTCTCGAACTCAGCGGGCTCCCCGGGGTCGAAGGAGCGAGCGTCGACGTGGGCGTCCTCGGGTCGGCCCAGGTGACCCTGGTCGAAGCGGGCGCCGTGGCGCTGTGGCGGACCAGCGCGGCGCAGCTATTGCTGGCCGATGACGGCACAGTGGTCGGGGTCCAGTCCCGGGAGGCGGTGGCGCGGGGAAGCCTGGTCGACCTGCCCGTCATCGACGACCTGCGGGACGCGTCCCATGACCTCACGGTCGGGGACACGCTGCCGGTCAGCGAGCTGGACGCGGCGCTGGCCCTGGCGGCACTGACCGGTGCCCGACTCGGTTCCCAGACCGCGGCCGTCGAGCTGGCAGTGGATCCGACCTACGGATTCGTCCTGTCGTCGCCCCAGGCCGGTTGGCGGGCCGCCTTCGGTTACTACGGGCTCGATCCGCTGGAGACCCCGGACCGCGTGACCGCCCGGATCGCGACCCAGGCCAGCGCCGTCCGGACCCTCTTTGCGGCGCACGCCGAGGCCGGCGTGGCGTGGATCGATGCCCGCAACCCGGGAAAGGTATATTTCCGTGCCCGGGGCTGAGACCGCCCGCCGGACGGTGGCGGCACGCGAGCCCCGTCCAAGCGTGGGGTCCTAGAACCTCCGGATGTGGCTCCCCCTGATCGGGCTCGGGCTCGGCATTCTGCTCGGACTCACCCTCAACGTGAGCGTCAGCCCGGAGTTGGGCCGCTACAGCGCAGTCGCGATCCTGGCCGGGCTGGACTCGATCCTGGGCGCCGTGCGCGCGGAGCTGGATGGCCAGTACGACAACCGGATCTTCCTGAGCGGGTTCGTGGCCAACACGGCCGTGGCGGTGGTGCTGACCTTTGTCGGTGACCGGCTCGGGATCGACCTGTACCTGGTGGCGCTGATCGCCTTCGGACTCCGCATCTTCCAGAACGTGGCGCTCATTCGGCGCCACTTCCTGTAAGGTCGGCCGGCGTCCGAGCGGAGATTTCGTGGACAGAGAGACCGTCCTGGTCGGCATCGACCCAGGCAGCACCAAGGTGACCACCCTCATCGGCGAGGTCACCCCGGCCGGCGACGTGAACGTCGTCGGCTATGGAATCGCCCCCTCGGTCGGCATCAAGAAGGGGATGGTCGCCAACATCGAGCAGACGGTCCAGTCGATCGCCACATCGGTCGAGAAGGCCGAGCGGCTGTCGGGCTACAAGATCGGTTCGGCCTTCGTGGCCGTCGGGGGTGGGCACATCTCGTCCCAGAACAGCCGGGGCGTGGTGGCGGTCAGTGGACATCGGCGCGAGGTCAGCAAGGAGGACGTCGCCCGGGCCACCGAGGCCGCCCGGGCGGTCCAGGTCCCGTCCAACCGGGAGATTCTGCACGTCATTCCGCGCGGCTACATCGTGGACGGACAGGAGGGGATCAAGGACCCGCTCGGGATGAGCGCGGTCCGGCTGGAGGTCGAGACCCACATCGTGGCCGGGGCCAGCACCTCGTTGCAGAACTTGACCAAGTGCGTCAGCTCGGCCGGTGTCCAGATCGACGAGCTGGTGATCGCCTCCTTGGCCGCAGCCGAGGCGACGCTGAGCGATACCGAGAAGGAGCTGGGGGTCATCGTCGCCGACGTCGGCGGCGGGACGACCGACATGGCCGTCTTCGTGGATGGCGCCGTTCACCACTCGGCCGTGATCCCGGTGGGCGGGATCCACGTCACCAACGACGTCGCGATCGGGCTGCGAACGAGCCTCAACCTGGCCGAGGACGTGAAGATCCGGCACGGCACCTCGAACGTGGCCGAGGTGCAGCCCGAAGAGCTGATCAACGTCGCGGTGATGGGTGACGGCGGGGGACAGACCCTCCAGCGGCGCAAGCTGAGCGAGATCATCGAGGCTCGCATGCGTGAGCTGTACGAGCTCATCCGGGAGGAGGTCGCGCGGTCGGGGCATGGCACCCCGCTGCCCGCCGGGCTGGTCCTGACCGGAGGCGGCGCGCGGCTGGCGGGCGTGGCCGAGCTGGCCCGCGACGTGCTCGAGATGCCGGTCCGAGTCGCCACCCCGCAGGGCGTGGGCGGCCTCATGGACCAGCTCGCGAATCCAGCGTTTTCGACCTCGCTGGGACTCCTGCTGTGGGGCGCCCGAAACGTGGGTGCCGAGCCGATCGGCTACACCACTCGCACGCCGGTGAGCGCCGGCTTGAGCCGCGCCGGGACCTGGATCCGGAACCTGTTCCCCGGCTGATGCGCTCCGGCGCAAGGGGAACGACGATGTGGAGCGCCATCCGCTCCATCCACCGCCCGAAGCGAGGTTGTGGACAACTCGCAGCGAGGTTGTGGACAGATCGACTCTCCGTCGGAAGAGACGATCGGTAGAATCGGCTCAGGCCCGTTAACTCTGGGTTCGGACCCTTCCCGTGCCCGGCCATACCGCCTGCACCCAGGAGGATTCGCATGCCGCTCAGGTCCGACGCAGAGAACTTCGCCCTGATCAAGGTCATCGGCATCGGTGGCGGAGGCAGCAACGCCGTCAACCGCATGATCCGAGCCGAGATGATGGGCGTCGAGTTCATCGCCGTGAACACCGATGCCCAGGCGCTGCTCCAGAGCGACGCGCCGCACAAGATCCGCATCGGCGACAAGATCACCCGCGGTCTGGGGGCCGGCGCGGACCCGGCCATCGGCCAGCGCGCCGCGGAAGAGGACTCCGAGAAGATCTACGAGGCGCTCAAGGACGCCGACATGATCTTCATCACCGCCGGCATGGGCGGCGGCACCGGATCGGGCGCCGCACCGGTGGTGGCCGAGATCGCCAAGGACCTCGGCGCGCTCACCGTGGCGGTCGTGACCAAGCCGTTCAGCTTCGAGGGCGTGCGCCGCAAGCTGGTCGCCGAGCAGTTCACCGAGGCCCTCAAGGACAAGGTCGACACCCTGATCACGATCCCCAACGACCGCCTGCGCGAGGTCGTGGACAAGAAGACCTCGATCCTCGACGCCTTCCGGGTAGTGGACGACGTCCTGCGCCAGGGCGTGCAGGGCATCAGCGACCTGATCATGGTGCCGGGCCTCATCAACCTCGACTTCGCCGACGTCAAGACGATCATGCGTGAGGCGGGGAGCAGCATGATGGGGATCGGCATCGGCAGCGGGGAGAACCGCGCCGTGGAAGCCGCCCGCGCCGCCGTCATGAGCCCGCTGCTGGAGATCAACATCCAGGGCGCGCGCGGCATCCTGTTCAACGTCACCGGCGGCAGCGACCTCGGCCTGTTCGAGGTCAACGAGGCGGCCGAGGTGATCAAGGAGGCCGCCGATCCGGAGGCCAACATCATCTTCGGCACGGTCATCGACGACCGCATGCGGGACGAGGTCAAGGTGACGGTCATCGCCACCGGCTTCGATGGGACCCGCTACCCGAAGCCCGGTCCGCGAACCGCGGTCAGCGAGAAGGCCGTCGGCCTCGAATCGTCACTCGACGAAAAGAGCCGCGAGCTGCTGGCCGAGATCGAGCGCGAACGGGCCGAGCGATCGCCGTTCGCGGTGACGCCCGCGTCGTCCGAGCCGCTGCCGGTCGAGCCCGAGCCGGGGGAGGAGGTTGGCCGGTCGCGCGGCCGCGAGCCGGTTCCGTCGCGTCCGACATCGCTCGAGCGACCCGCGTACGGTGAGACCGACCTCGACATCCCGAGCTTCCTGCGCCAGCCCAACCGCGAACAGGACTAGGCGGCTCGGCATTGACCGATGAGCCCCGGCTGCGGCCGGGGCTCGTTGCGTACCAGGCATGACCGATACGGATCAGCTGGCCGCCGCCATTGCCGGGCGATGGGCCCAGGTTCAAGCCCGCATCGATGCGGCCGCCGCCGCCGGGGGCCGCGATCCGGCTCGCGTCCGGGTGGTGGCGGTCACCAAGGGCTTTGGGATCGAGGTGGTGCGCGCCGCGCGCCGCGCCGGGCTGGAGCGGTTTGGGGAGAACCGCGTCCAGGAAGCCGAGCCCAAGGTCGCCGCCGCGCCGGACGCTGAGTGGCATCTCGTCGGGCACCTGCAGTCGAACAAGGCGCGCCGAGCAGTGGCCATGTTCCCCTGGCTGGAGGCCATTGACTCAGTCGCCCTGCTGGAACGCGTGGACGCCCTCGCCGGCGAGCTCGGCCTGCGGCCCCGGGTGCTGCTCCAGGTCAACCTGACCGGTTCGGCGTCGCAGCACGGTTTCGGGCTGGCCGAGCTGGGATCGGGCGCCAGGGACCGTACGGAGTTGGCCCGGTCGGTGGCCTCGATCCGGGCCGTGCAGGTCCAGGGGTTGATGGGAATCGGTCCGCTGACAAGCCAGGCCGACGCCTCCCGGGCGGCCTTCGCGCGGCTTGGGCGGGTCCGCGATGAGCTGGAGCAGGCGACGGGCAAACCGCTGCCGGAGCTCTCGATGGGCATGAGCGCCGACCTCGAATCCGCGGTGGCGGAGGGGGCAACCCTGGTCCGGGCCGGGACGGCGCTATTCGGGGAGCGGCCGACCGACTGACCGCCATTCAGGACGCGTCCAGAGCACTGCTATTCTGGCCCCGTGACCGCGGTCCTGATCACGTTCATCAAGCTGCTCAGCACCCTCCTCTGGGTGCTGATCCTGGCCCGGGTCCTCATCAGCTGGACCAACCCGCAAGGCGGCGGCCCGGTGACGGCGTTCGTCTACCAGCTCACCGAGCCGATCCTGGCGCCCATCCGCCGCCTGATCCCGCCGACGTCGGGGATCGACTGGTCGCCGCTGATCGCGATGCTGATCCTGTCGGTCGTCTCGCGCGTCGTCTACGCCCTCTGAGACGCGCCCAGTGGAGCCGATCAGGGCGTCGCTATACTGGCCGTCCCCCGATGGGCGATTAGCTCAGCTGGTTAGAGTGCACGGTTCACATCCGTGAGGTCACTGGTTCGAATCCAGTATCGCCCACCAACCCAACGCTGAGCCGCTGAGACCCGACCCATGCGGTCACCCCTCGCTCGTCTGCTCCGCGTCCGCCTTCTCGAGCCGCTCGCCGAGCGCGACTTTGCGTTCCTGACCGCCGGCGCGTTCATCTCGCTGCTCGGCGACGGCTTCTTCTACGTCGCGCTGGCCTGGCAGGTGTACGAGATCAGCAACGTGCCCACTGCCCTGTCGCTGGTGGGCCTGGCGTGGACCCTTCCGCTCCTGCTCTTCGTCCTGATCGGCGGCGTGTTCAGCGACCGATACGACCGCCGCTGGCTGATGATCGGCGCCGATCTGATTCGCGCCGCGGCGATTGGAACACTCGGTCTGTTGTCCGTGACCGGCGTGCTCGAACTGTGGCATGTCGTGGCCCTCATTGCCTTCGTCGGGCTGGGCGACGCCTTCTTCAACCCGGCCTCGACCGCCATCGTGCCCGACCTGCTTCCCGAGGAGCTGCTGCCGCAGGCCAACGCCCTGCAGGGACTGGTGCGCCCGCTGACCGTGCGCCTGTTCGGACCCGCGCTCGGCGGCCTGACGGTTGCGGCGGTTGGGCCGGGGACGGCGTTCCTCATTGACGGCGGCAGCTTCATCGTCTCAGCGGTAGCGGTGGCGGCCATCACGCCGCGGCCACGCCGGGAGGTGGTCAGTCACGGCGTGCGCCAGGCCCTGGTCGAGATGCGCGAAGGCCTCGCATACGTCCGTGCCACGCCATGGATCTGGGCCACGCTCATCTCGGCCATGTTGGCCTTGCTGGTCTTCATCGGCCCCCAAGAGGTGCTGCTCCCATTCCTGGTCAAGAACCGGCTGGAGCTGGGGCCCGACGCCCTGGGCGTCATCTTCGCGGCGGGCGGGGTGGGGGCGGTGTTGATGGCCATCGTCGTCGGTCAGGTTGGGCTGCCGCGCCGGTGGGTGACCGCGATGTACGCGACATGGTCGGCTGGCGTGCTCCTCATCGCCGGATTCGGGCTCATGACCGAGCTCTGGCATGCGCTGCTCCTCTCGGCGGCGGGCGCGGCGCTGTTCGAGGTGGGGGCGATCATCTGGCTCACCATGCTCCAGAAGCGGGTGCCGCGCGAGCTGCTGGGGCGCGTCTCGAGCCTCGACTGGCTGGTCTCCATCGGCCTGGTGCCAGTCTCCTTCGCGCTCACCGGCCCGGTGGCCGGCGTGATCGGGGCCGAAGCCACGCTGGTCGCGGGTGGCGTGGTTGGCGCGATCCTGATGGGCGGGCTGCTCTTTTACCCCGGCGTCCGGGATCCCGAGCGGGAGCCGGCGCCGAGCGGCGTCGCCGACGTCGCCGAACCCACCGCCGAACCCACGGCAACCTCCGGCGCGCGGAACCTCTGAGATGCGGGTCGCCATCTTCGGCGAGTCGTACCTGCCGCATCTGTCGGGGGTGACGGTCTCGACCGAGACGCTGGCCCGCGGCCTGGGCGCCATGGGCCACCAGGTCCTGCTGGTCGTGCCCCGACCTGAGTCAGGATCCGATCCGGGGACCGCGGGCGCGCCCGGGCCCGACCCCGAAATCGCCTGGCTGCCGTCCTATCACCTGCCTCCGGCACCGCCCGGCTACCGGATGCCGCTGCCGCTGCCCTCTGCCGCGCTGCGACGGGCGGTGGCGTTCGCGCCCGACGTGGTCCACGCCAACTCGCCGTTCAGCTCGGGGATCATGGCCCGCGGGGTGGCCCGGCGTGCGGGCGCGCCGCTGGTGTTCACCCATCACACCCGCTTCGCCGACTACGGCCACTACCTGGGGCCGCTGGCAGGCGTCTCGGGCCGGGTGACCGATGCCTGGCTGGAAGCCTGGTGGGCCGGTTGCGCGGCGGTCGTGGCCCCGTCGGACGATTTGGCGGCCGAGATCCGTGCCGCGCTTCGATCTCGTCGACGCCCGCTGCTGCGGGTGATCCCCACCGGCGTCGACGTGGCGGGCATCGCGGCACTTGCGGAGGGCCATCCGCGCCGGCTGGCCGGTTGGCCCCATGACAGCATCGTGCTGGTCAGCCTGGGGCGAGTGGCGCGGGAGAAGAGCCCCGACGTGCTCGTCGACGCGTTCGTGCGAGCCGCCCGCCGACGGCCGCGTCTTCGGCTGCTGTTCGTCGGCGGGGGACCGGCCGAGGACGCGGTCCGGGGGCACGCGGCCGTGGCCGGGGTGTCAGGTCGGGTTCACGTCACGGGCCCGCTGCCGCGGGATGAGGCCCTGGCCCTGGTCAAGGCCAGCGACCTGTTCGTCTTTGCCTCGCAGACCGAGACCCAGGGCCTGGTCCTGGCCGAGGCCCTCGCGGCCGGGCTGCCGGTGGTGGCCGTCGCGGGACCCGGGGTCGCGTCGACCGTCCGGCCCGGCATGGATGGCGAATTGGTGCCTGCCGAACCCGCAGCCACCCTGGCTGAGCGCCTTGGCGTGGTCGCCGGCGGCCTGGCCGGGGATCGGCGGCGCAGGGAACGCATGGCCGCCCAGGCCCGGCAGGGCGCCGCGCGTTTCGACGCGCGGGTCCGGGTGGCCGAGGTCGCGGGCCTGTACGGCGAGCTCCTGGCGGGCCGCCAATGACCGGGCTTGCGGCGGGGAAGGCGCCGACTACAATGCCCTGACATGCGTGCCCGCCCGTTCGGCCTTCATGCCGTCATCCAATTCGAACCCTCCCGGCCGGCGGCGCGCCGCGACCGATTCGGCCTGACCCGCTCGACCACCGTCTACCACCGCCCACTCCTCGACCGGCGGACGAGCGCCACCGTGCACGCGCTGCGCTGCCAGACCAGCCGGTACCGCTTCCCGGACCTCGGCCGCCTGGCGGCTCATCGGGCTCGCCGGTCCCCGCTCCCGCTCGGCCTTCCCCGCGCGCACCGCGCCTAGCATCGCGCGTGGCCGTCAAGCGCAACGCGCGCGCCACCTCGGCTGGTGGCGTGGTCTATCGACGCACGCCGGCGGGACCCGAGATCATCCTGGCCCACCGCCGCTCCCCGGCGTTGTGGGCGCTGCCCAAGGGCACCCCCGCGCGCGGCGAGTCGCTCGAGGAAACGGCCCTGCGCGAGACGGCGGAGGAGACCGGTCTGGCGGTGGAGATCGAGGAGCCCCTGGACGCCATCAGCTACGTCTTCGTGCGGGGGTCGACCCGCTACTTCAAGACGGTCCATTTCTTCCTCATGCGTCCCATCGGCGGTGACCTCGCCGATCACGACCACGAGTTCGACGACGTGCGGTGGGTCCCGCTATCCGAGGCCCTGCGACTGATGAATTACCCAACCGAGCGGAGCGTGGTCGAGCTGGCCGAGCGCGCGCTGGCTGCAGCGCCGGAATCGACGGCCCAGCCGGCCCGATGACCGCCGCCGATCTGCGGCGGACCCCGCTCGATGCGGTGCACCGGGCCCTGGGGGCTCGGATGGTCGCCTTTGCCGGCTACGAGATGCCGATCCGATACACCTCCGAGCTCGAGGAGCATCGCACGGTCCGGTCGGCAGTCGGCCTGTTCGACCTGTCGCACATGGGCGAGATCGGGCTGGCCGGGCCCGACGCGCTGCCATTTGCCCAATTCGCGCTGGTCAGCGACCCGGGGACGTTGGAGCCGGGCCAGGCCCAGTACTCGATGTTGTGCGCCTCGGATGGCGGTGTCATCGATGACGTGATCGTGTACCGCACTGATCCCGGCTACCTGGTGGTCTGCAACGCGGCCAACCGAGACGCGGTGCTGAGCCATCTCGCGACACTGCTCGCCAGCGTAGACCTCGACGTCGGGGTGGAGGATCGGTCCGACCAGACCGCGCTGATCGCCCCCCAGGGCCCACGCGCGGCCGAGCTCTTGGCAGGCCTGACCGATCTCGACCTGGGGACCATCGGCAACTATCGGTCTACGTCCGGGCAAGTGGCGGACGTCCCCTGCCTGGTGGCCCGCACCGGCTACACCGGGGAGGACGGCTTCGAACTGTTCTGCGCCTCGGAGGACGCCCAGCCGCTCTGGGAGGCTCTCTTCCGCGCCGGTGGCCAATTCGGCCTGCTGCCGTGCGGGCTGGCCAGTCGGGACACGCTGCGGCTGGAGGCTGGCATGCCGCTGTACGGCAACGAGCTCGGTCGGGACGCGAACCCGTACGAAGCCAACCTGGGCCGCGTGGTCAAGCTCGATAAGGGCGATTTCGTCGGCCGTGCGGCGCTGGCGGACATCCAGCGCCAGGGACCCCGCCGCCGCCTGGTGGGGCTGGTCATGCAGGACGAAGGGATCGCGCGCCACGGGTATTCGGTGGTCGAGGCGGCGGGCGCCGGCCCACCGACCGAGATCGGAGTGGTCACCAGCGGCAGCGTCTCGCCCACCCTTGGCCAGCGCATCGCCATGGCGCTGATCCGCAGCGAGGCGGTCGAGATCGGCCGCAGCGTGGCGGTGATGATCCGCGACCGACCCTGCCGGGCCGAGCAGGTAAAGTTGCCCTTCTATCGACGCCTGCGCCCCGCTGAGGAACGGACCACTTGACGCTGCCCGACGACAGACGGTACTCGCGCGAGCATGAGTGGATCCGGCCCGAAGATGGGGAAGGCGTGATCGGGCTGACCAAGTTCGCGGTGGACGAGCTGGGCGACATCGTGTACGTCGAGCTCCCTACCGTCGGTGCGGCCCTCACCCAGTTCGCGAGCTTTGGCGTGGTCGAGTCGGTCAAGGCGGTGAGTGACCTGTTCGCCCCGGCCAGCGGCGTTGTGGTCGCCGTCAACGAAGAGCTCCGGACCCGGCCCGAGCTGCTGAACAGCAATCCGCACGACGACGGCTGGATCTGCCGGATCACGCTCGCCGATCCGGCGGAGCTCGACGCCCTGCTGGAAGCGCCCGCCTACGCCGAGCTGATCGGGAGCGAATGACCTACTCCCCGCACACCGATGCCGACCGGGTGGCCATGCTGGAGGCCATCGGAGTGGGGTCGGTGGACGACCTGTTCGCCGACATCCCCGCATCCGTGCAGGCCACCCGCTTCGACCTCCCGCCACCGCTGACCGAGCAGGAGGTGCGGGCCGAGCTGTCGCGCCTGGCCGGGCGGAACCGGATCCCGGAGGTTTCGTTCCTCGGTGCCGGCGCATATCGGCGCCTCATCCCGGCCGTCGTGGACGAGGTTGTCGGACGGGCCGAGTTCGCGACCGCCTACACGCCATACCAGCCGGAGGTCAGCCAGGGGACGCTCCAGAGCATCTATGAATTCCAATCCCTCGTCTGCGAGCTGACCGGGATGGAGGTCGCCAGCGCCAGCCACTACGACGGGGCGACGGCCACGGCCGAAGGGGCGCTGATGGCGTGCCGGCTCACCGGCCGGCATCGGGTGGCGGTCTCGCGAGCGGTCCATCCCCAGGTGCGGCGCGTGCTGGAGACCTACTGCTCGGGCCCTGGCGTGGAGGTGGTCGAGGTTCCGGCCGACCTGTCGGAATCCGGCTCCGGGCTCACCGACCTTGACGCCGTCCGCAGCCTGGTCGGCGACGACGTGGCATGCCTGGTGGTCCAGGAACCGAACTTCTTCGGCTTGCTCGAACCGATGTCCGAGCTGGCTGAGGCGGCTCATGCGGCGGGTGCATTGGTCGTGACCCTGGTCGATCCGGTCAGCCTGGCCCTGCTCGAGGCCCCGGGTCGGTATGGCGCCGACATCGTGACCGCCGAGGGCCAATCGCTCGGGATCCCGCTCGCATTCGGAGGACCGTACCTGGGTCTCATGGCGGCGCGCATGAACGCCGTCCGCCAGCTGCCCGGACGGCTGGTGGGCGCGACCCGGGACGCGGCCGGGCGCCGGGGATACGTGCTCACCCTGCAGGCCCGCGAGCAGCACATCCGCCGCGAGAAGGCGGCCAGCACTATCTGCACCAACCAGGCGCTGTGTGCCCTGGCCGCCACCGCGTATCTGTCGGCGGTCGGTCCGGAGGGTCTGCGCGAGGCCGCCGAGCGCTCGACGATCCAGGCCCGCCACCTGGTGGCCACGCTCGAGACGGCCGGCATCGCTGCCCGGCGTTTCACGGCGCCGTACTTCAACGAGGTTGCGCTGCGCCTCGCCGATGCCGGCGCGCGACACGGCGCCCTGGTCGAGCAGGGCATCCTGGCGGGCCTGGTCGTCGAGCCCGAGTACCCCGAGCTGCCCGACACGCTGCTCCTGGCCACGACCGAGCTGACGACTGACGAGGACATTCGGCGCCTGGCCGCAGCCCTGGGGGCCGCGGCGTGAGCGCGGTCGGCGAGCGGCCCACGACCGACGCGTCCGGCCGTGGAGCCGCGTTCCACTCCCCGCCGGCGGGGGCGCGGCCGCGCGTCGTGGAGCCGACCCTGTTCGAACGGTCCCGGCCGGGGCGGCGCGCGGTTCGATTCCCTGCCCCGTCCGAAGCGGCGCGCACCGCGGCCGCGTCCCAGCCGCCCATCCCCGATGCCGCTCACCGCACCGCACCGCTCCGCCTGCCGGAGGTCAGCGAGCTCGAGCTGGTCCGCCATTTCAACCGCCTGAGCCGCCTCAACCACGCGATCGACATCGACTTCTACCCGCTCGGGTCGTGCACCATGAAGTACAACCCCAAGCTGAACGAATGGGCGGCCCGCCTGCCAGGCCTGGCCGGCTCGCACCCGCTCGACCCCGGCCCGATGAGCCAGGGCAGCCTGGAGCTCCAATGGCTCCTGGCCGAGCTCCTGCGCGAGATCGGGGGATTCGCCGCGGTCAGCCTCCAGCCCGCCGCCGGAGCCCACGGCGAGCTGACCGGGATGCTGATGACGCGGGCGTTCCATCGGTCGCGCGGAGAGGGCGACCAGCGGCGGGTGGTCCTCGTGCCCGACAGCGCCCATGGCACCAATCCGGCCACCGCCAGCATGGTCGGCTTCACGACCCG
>DATKBC010000094.1:0-4104 GCA_035514415.1 Pleomorphomonadaceae bacterium
TGCTCGAGATGTTCCGCCGCCGTCCGGACGCCAAGGAAGACGCCAAGGAAGACGCCAAGGAAGACGCCAAGGAAGACGCCAAGGAAGACGCCAAGGAAGACGCCAAGGAAGACGCCAAGAAATGAGTCATCCGGAGCCGCTCACCTTCGGGGTCTACCTGGTCGCCGCCGTAACATTCATCCTGGCCCTGAAATTCCTGGCCTCGCCGCGCACCGCGCGGACCGGCAACCTCCTTGGCGCGGCCGGCATGGCGCTCGTGGTCGGCTGGACCATCGCGACCACCGACGGGATGCTCGACCACCTGTGGATCGTGGCCGTCGGCGGCGTCGTGGGGAGCGTGATCGGTGTGGTCGGCGCACGTCGGGTGCCCATGACCGCCATGCCCCAGATGGTCGCCATCTTTAACGGCGCTGGAGGCGGTGCGGCAGCCGTCGTGGCGGTCTCCGAATTCCTGACCGCGGAGGGCGGAATCCCGCCCGACCTGCTCCCGGTCTCGTTCATGATCCCCACCCTGCTCGGGGCAGTCATCGGCGCCGTCTCGTTGACCGGCTCAGTCGTGGCTTTCGGCAAGCTCCAGGGGTTCATCGCCGCGCGCCCCGTGACCTACCCCGGTTCGCGGATCGTGGCGGGGCTGCTGTTGGCCGCGCTGCTGGCGATGGCCGTGGCCCTCGCCTTCATTACCAACGACACGACACTGTTTCTCGTCTTCGTGGGCCTGGCCCTGGTGGCCGGGGTCGTGCTCGTCATGCCCATCGGCGGGGCGGACATGCCGGTCGTCATCAGCCTACTCAACGCGTACACCGGGATTGCCGTAGCGGCCACGGGTTTCGTACTGGGCAATTACGCGCTGCTTATCGCCGGCACCCTGGTCGGAGCGTCGGGCTCGATCCTGACCCAGCTCATGTGCCGCGCCATGAACCGATCCATTCTCAACGTCCTGTTCGGGGCGTTCGGAACCGGTGGCGGGACCGCGGTCGCTGGGTCAGCCGGCGAGCAGGACGTGCGGACCATCAGTGCCGACGATGCCGCGGTCCTGATGGCGTATGGCAAGAGCGTAATCATCGTCCCGGGTTACGGGATGGCGGTGGCCCAGGCCCAAGCTCCGGTCCGCGAGTTGATGGACCTGCTCCTGGCCCGCGGGGTGGACGTCCAGTTCGCGATCCACCCGGTCGCCGGTCGGATGCCGGGCCACATGAACGTCCTGCTGGCCGAGGGCAACGTCCCGTACGAGCGGCTCAAGGAGATGGACGAGATCAACGACGACTTCGCGAAGGCCGACGTGGCCCTGGTCATCGGTGCCAACGACGTGACCAACCCGGCTGCCCGGACCGATACGACCTCGCCGATCTACGGGATGCCGATCCTCAACGTGGATCACGCCCAGAACGTCATCGTCCTCAAGCGCAGCATGGCCGCGGGCTTCGCGGGCATCGACAACCCGTTGTACGCCGATCCCAAGACGACCATGCTGTTCGGCGACGCCAAGGACACGGTTCAGGCCCTGGTGGCTGGGGTCAAAGCGGCCTAGCAGTCCGCAACACGGCGGACGCCGCAACGGCCGATGCTCCGCTAGGTGGAGCTAACGGCCAACATCGCTCCTACCGGCGCAGGATATCGGCCGCTCCGTGGCCGAACTTGTCAGCCCATGGGACACGCGGCCAAGATGAGGGCCAAGAACACCAATCCGGAGGCGCTTCTTGGCCGATACCTCCCCCTGGTGGGACAAAGCGGGTCCGCTAGAGTCCCCGGCGTGAACAAACAGATGGACCGATGGGTGGTCTTCGACGTCGGCGAGACGCTGGTCGACGAGACCCGGGTGTGGTCCGCCTGGGCCGATGTCGTCGGCGTGCCTCGGTTGACCTTCATGGCTGTGCTGGGGGCGGTGATTGCCCGCGGAGGCGCCCACCAGGAGGTGTTCGAGGCCGTTGGCTCGCCGCACTGGGAGCGGCATCGCGACCAGCTGGAAGCGGCGTACGGCGGCTTCGGCGACGCCGACCTGTATCCCGACGTTCGGCCCACCCTGGCCGCCTTGGGTGCGGAAGGCTATCGGCTGGCGATCTTCGGCAACCAACCGGCCAACCGCTCGGCTGAGCTACGCGCCCTGGACCTGCCGGTCGAGGTGATCGCCATGTCCCAGGAGATGGGAGTTGCCAAGCCTTCGCCCGCCTACTTCCGACGCGTCCTCGAGCTCCTGGGTCACCCGGATCCGGCTTCGGTGGCCCACGTGGGGGATCGGGTCGACAACGACGTCATCCCGGCCATCACAGCCGGTCTCCGATCAATCTGGGTCCGGCGCGGCCCGTGGGGCGTCATCCAGCGCCTCCCGGACGGTGTTCGACCGGCTGCGGTGATCGACTCGCTGGCCGAGCTCGATGCCCACCTCGAAGAGGCCTTCACGGGCTTGCCGCCCGCGCCGACATCGGTCTAGACTCGACGCAGGGCCTGACCGGGCCCGTATCGCCGGTCAAGGTGGAGACTGCGCACCGGCTGCGCAGTCTCTTCGTATCTGGGCGTTGAGGAGTACCGATGACCACTCGAGAGTCGATCACCAGCCAGACTCCCATCGCCGATGCGGATCGTCTGCTAACCGCCGAGCCGGTCGTGTTGCACCGCCAGGACAACCTGGAGCTGATTGCGCAGCGAGCCGTCGACAGCCCGATCTGCCGGGTGCTGTCGGTGGTGGACGACGAGGAGCGCCTGGTCGGCCTGATTCCGATCCGGATCCTGGTCAACGACATCTTCCTCAAGATTGTCCCCGAGGAGTTCCTTGGCGAGATTGCGGATCTGGACGCCGCTCTGCAATACGCCAGTCACATCGCCGCCCGCACCGCCGCGGACATCATGATCGAGCCGGTCAGTGTGCGGCCCACCGAAACGGTTCGGACGGCGTTCGAGCGGATGCATCACAGCCGGATGAACGGCCTGCCCATCTGTGACGCCGAAGGCCGCGTCATTGGCTACCTGGACATGCTGGAGCTGCTGCTGGTGTGGGTCAGGGCCACCGGTCGAAGCGCACTGCTTCGTCCGGCCCGCGAACGGACCACCTGAGCGTGTCCGGCCTGTTGAGTGGGGACGCGGCGTTCTGGGCTGCCGTAGCCGTCTTCGTCGTCACCTACGCCCTGATCGCGACCGAGCGAATCCACAAGACGGTCGCCGCCCTGCTCGGGGGGGTCGCGATCATCCTGCTTGGCATCAGCACCCAAGAGGAGGCGTTCGCGGCCATCGACTTCAACGTCATCTTCCTGCTGGCCGGGATGATGGTTCTGGCCGCCATCATTCGCAGGACCGGGGTATTCGGCTGGATGGCGGTCCGAGCCGCACGCCTGGCGGGGGGCGATGGCTATCGGATCCTGGTCGTGATGAGCCTGATCACCGCGGTGGCGTCCGCCTTGCTGGACAATGTGACCACGGTCGTGCTGGTCGGGCCGATCACCCTCTTCCTGGCGGCACGCCTCGGGCTGAGCCCGATGCCACTCATCATCAGTGCCATTCTGGCCAGCAACATCGGTGGCGCGGCCACCCTGATTGGCGACCCTCCGAATATCCTGATCGGCAGCGCCGCTGGACTCGACTTCGTCGCCTTTCTGACCCACATGGCGCCGCTCTCCATCCTCTGCCTGGTCGTGTACCTGGCTGCGGCGCGCTGGCTGTTCGGGAACCAGCTCCGGATCGCTCCCGAGCTGCGAGATGAGCTGCTCGCCATGGACGAGCGTCAGATGATCAGCGACCCGGGACTGCTCCGGGTCTCGCTCATCGTCCTGTCGGCCACGTTGATTGGCTTCCTGCTCCATGGCGCCCTGGGGTATGAGCCTGGGACGGTGGCCCTGGCGGGTGCGGCCGTTCTTCTGCTTCTGTCCCGCCTTGAACCTCACGAGGTCCTGCGAGACGTGGAGTGGACGACGCTGTTCTTCTTCATCGGCCTGTTCATCATGGTCGGCGGGATCATCGAGGTTGGGTTGATTGACCTCATCGCCGGTGGCATCGCCGATGTCACTGGCGGCGAGCTGGCCTCGACCTCGATCCTGCTGCTGTGGCTCTCCGCGATCCTGTCCGGCTTCATCGACAACATCCCGTACACCGCGACCATGATCCCCGTCGTCGATC
>DATKBC010000095.1:0-2694 GCA_035514415.1 Pleomorphomonadaceae bacterium
CGCTGCAGCTCCCACTTCCACAGGCGCACCCGGGCGCCGTTGCTCCCTCCACAATCGGCCGTGATGAGCAATGCCGTGGCGCGCGGGTAGCGGGGGCGGCCCATCTGCGACCACCACCGGCGGATGGTGTGCACCGCGAACGTGGCGGTGTCGTGATTGATCCCCACGCTGACCCAGCCGGCGTTGCGCGTGAGGTCGTAGACCCCGTAGGGCACGGCCTTGCCTTGCTCCGGGATGATGAAGTCGTGCACCCGCACGCGCTCGGGCCGCCCGGTCGGCCGCCACGTACGGCCGGGCGCCTTGAAATCGCCTACCAACTCCTTCTTCTTGGTGTCGACCGAGATGACCGGCTGCGCGGTCCGTTGCGCCCGCCGGATCCGACGGGCGATGTAGCGGAACTGGGCGTCGCGGTCCGGACGCTGCGGCCCCTCGCGGGTCTTCCGATTGGCCTGCAGACTGTAGCCCGCGACCGCCAGCAGTTCGGCCACCAACTGCCGGCTGACCCGGTGCCCCATCGCGTGGAGCGCCGTGGTCAGGTGCCGCAGACTCTTCGACGTCCAGCGCAACGGCGACTGCGGGTCGCCGGCGGCCGTCGGCTCGATCAAGCCTTCGAGGTCTGGCCACAGGGTCGGGTCCTTGTCCTGGGTGCGCTTCCGACCTCCGCCCGGCCGGCCGATCCGGCCGCCCCTGACCGTGGGGGCCGCCTCCAAGTCCTTGAGGCCACGCCGGATGGTCGAGTACGCGATCCCGGTGGCTCGCACCACCCCCGCGATGCCACCCCGCCCGGCCGCCCGCGCCTCCGTCGCGGCCCACAGCCGTCGCGCCCGCTCCGTCAGGGCCGGGGCCAACGCCCGGTACTTCGTTCGACACGCCCGGACATCCACACCGGCAGCGTAAACGCATGGGCCTCATATTCGTTCACTTATTCCCTGACAACGCCTAGGGTGGCCGATGGGACGACTGACACATTACGCGCGATCTGTTCGACAACGCCTTCCTCCCGGCCTGGACGAATATCTACGCGGCGCGAACTGCTGGTGGAGGGTCAGCCTGGGCGCCTTCTCCCGAGCTATCGGCGTTGGGCGTTCAACGTCTTGCTGCGGACACTCGAGACGGGTCTTGCGCCGGCTATTGTCCTGCGTGGCGCGCGGCAGGTCGGCAAGACAACGCTGCTCGATCAGGTCGTCCAGCACCTCGTCCACGAGAGGCACGTCGAGCCGCAACGGATCCCTTCGCGGCCTGTCGATGACGGTGGCCGTTCGCGTTCATCTCGCGCCAGAAGCCATCGCCCAAGAGGTCCTCGATCCCGTTCGCGGGAAACAGAGCAGCGATGTCAATGCCGGACCGCACGCCGGCGATCTCACGCAGCAGGAGCGGGCCGAGATTGAGCGGGGTGATTCGATCGCCCATGCGCGGGAGAGCGTACCCTGGCCGGAAGTCGCGGAGCAACTCAACGAGACGGTGATCCGGCGTGTGATCCAGTACGACCTTCGCCTCGGCGAGCGCGGGCGCAAGCGAGATCCGCAGCTACTCTAGGAGGTGTTCCGGCTCTGTTGCCACTGTGCGGGCCAGACACCATCGCCGGCTACGCTGATCGCCAAGGTCAACCAGGCGTTGCGTGTGAACATCGGCTGGCAACGCGCCCTGAGTTACTTACGTTTCCTGAGGGCTGGCTGCTCGTGCGGCTCGTGCGGCCGCTGGAGCGGCGATTGAAGACGGTCCGAGGCGCCCCCAAGCTCTGCATCGTCGATCACGGGCTTCGGCAGAGCTGGCCCACGGAAACGGTGCCGCTCGATCGCGAGGGCCCCGAGCGGAACCCTCACCTGGCGGACCTCGCCGGCCACATCGCCGGGAGCGCGACCGGGGCGTACCTGGGTGGCATTCCGCAGCTCGACGTTTCCCACTTTGCCGAGCGGGCCACCGAACCCGAGGTCGACTTTGTCCTGACGGTTGGTGAGCGACGCATTCCGCTGGAGGTGAAGTACCGCCAGAGGATCGATCCCCATCGGGACACGCTCGGGTTGCGGTCGTTCATCGAGAAAGCACACTACAACTCGCCCTTCGGGGTCCTCGTGACAATGCGGGAGGATATCGAGATCCCCGACCCGAGGGTCGTGCCCGTCTCGTTGCGATCGCTCCTGCTCGCCCGATGAGGGTGCTGACCCTTCCACGCTCGCGAGAAGCAGATCGGGTCGCACCAGCCCGCCTCAGGCCGTGATATCTCCATCGTGCCGTTCTTTCGAGGCACGGATACGGCCGCGGCCCGCTACCTGGTCAGCGCGCTGGAAGCGGACGGGCCCCTGTTCCTCACCCCGGTGATCGTCCAGGAGGTCCTGCAGGGCGCAGCAGACGGACCCGCTCGTTACCCATCGGCGCGCCGCCCGGATCCACTTCGACTGTCGCCGCCGTGGACTCACCGTTCGCAGCACCATCGACTGCCAGGTGGCGCAACTGGCCCTCGTCATCACGATCGGGTCCTCCTCGGGACGCGCGGCCGCCCCCGGCCGGCGTCAGGTTCCGCCGAGATCTCGCCGGGCCAGGCGGGCCCCCGCCCCCAGGGCGCGGAGCTTGGCCCGGGCGACCTCGCGGGGCAGCGGGACCATCCCGCAGTTCGTGCAGGGATAGAGCCGAGCGGGGGCCACGTGGGCCAGAGCCCGGCGGATGGTGGCCGCCACCTCCTCTGGCGTCTCGACG
>DATKBC010000096.1:0-8625 GCA_035514415.1 Pleomorphomonadaceae bacterium
CTCCACCTCGCGCAGGACCGCGGTCTTCAGGCCGGAGAACGAGAAGTCATACCGGCCGCGCGGCCGCGCGAGCGGGAATCGGGTCGCCGGGGGCGCGCCCTCGGCGGCGGCCGAGATGGCCGGACCGCCGGGGTATGGAAGGCCGAGCAGTCGGCCGACCTTGTCGAACGCCTCCCCGGCGGCATCGTCCACGGTTTGCCCCAGCAACCGGTAGCGCCCGTGGTCCGCCATCAGGACCAGCTGGGTGTGCCCTCCGGAGACGACCAGGCACAGCAGCGGGAACGGTGGCTCGGGCGGAAGGACGGCATCGGCTTCGGGCGCATCGGCTTCGGGCACATCGGTCAACCAGTTCGCGTAGATATGGCCCTCGATATGGTTGACCGGTACCAGCGGCAGGTCGTGGCTGGCGGCCAGCCCTTTGGCCATGTTGACTCCCACCAGCAACGAGCCGATGAGGCCAGGCCCGTAGGTGACCGCCACGGCGTCCAGGTCGGCCCACGCGGCGTCCGCAGCCTGGAGGGCAGCCTCCAGGGTGGGAACGATCCAGCGCAGCTGTTGTCGGGCGGCGACCTCGGGCACGATCCCGCCGGTGGCAGCATGCACGGCCACCTGGCTGGCGACGACGTTAGCCTCGATCCGGCGGCCGCCCACCACCACGGCGATCCCGGTCTCGTCACAGCTGGTCTCGATGGCCAGGATCCGGGGGCCGCTCACGTCTCCTCGTCCTCCTGGGCGGCGCGGGCGGCCTCGAGCGTCTCGCGCATGGCCGGATCGGCCAGAGACGGGGTGGTCATGATGTAGGCGTCCTCCCCGTCATCGGTGTAGTAGCGATCCCGCCGGCCCGCGATCTGAAACCCGTGAGTCCGGTACAGGGACTGGGCGGCCAGGTTGGAGGCGCGGACTTCCAGGGTCATCCGCGCCGCTCCGAGCTCGGTGGCCGCGACCAGCAGGGCCTGGATCAGGCGACGCCCGACCCCCTGTCGCCGCCAGTCGGGGTGGACCGCGAAGGTCGTGATGTGGGCCTCGTCCACCATCAGCCACACGCCGGCGTAGCCGACGACGGCGCCGCCCTGCCGCGCGACGGTGTATCTAGCCAACCGATTGTGGGTCAGCTCCTGGGTGAACGCCTCCGGTGGCCACGGCGTGGTGAAGCTCCGACGCTCGATCTCCAGCACCGCCGGGATGTCATCGGGCCGCATGGGCCCAATGCGAACCGCCGCGGTCAGAGCCACGTGATCGGGGCGGGGGTGGCGTCGCCGAGCCCGCGCGGTGGACGGATGTAGACCGGCTCGAGCTGGGCGAGGTCATCCACCGATCCGGCCTGGAAGCGCTCGGCAGCCAGGCGAGCCACGGCGGCCGCGGCCCCGTCGGGTGGCTGGGCATGGGTGAGCCCAAGGGTGACGGCCAGGTCGCGAGGAGCAACCAGGTGGCGGGCTCGGGCCGCGGCCGACAGCGCGGCGAAGGCCACGATCTGCGGCTCCGCCTGGTCGCGGGCCTGGGCGTACACCTCTGATGCCCCGGCGCGGGTGAGGGCGGCATCCGCCTCCGGGACCGCGACCAACCAGGCATCCAGGCTCGGGATCCCGACAATGGGGCAGTCGAGCCCGGCGGCGAGGCCCTTGGCCAACGCGAGCCCGACCCGCAGGCCGGTGAACGATCCGGGGCCGATGCCCACCGCGAGGCCCGTCACGTCCCGCAGCGTGGCGCCCTGTGCGTCCAGGAGCTGGAGCAGACGGGGCAGCAGCTCGCCCCCCTGACCGCGCTCCGCGCTCCAGGCCGCGCTGTCCAGGAGGCGGCCGGCCGGATCGGCCAGGGCAACCGATTGATCGCTTGACGAGCTGTCCAGCGCCCCGATCATGGCGTTTCCCAGAGATCCAGGACCTCCGACAGGTGCGCGTGTCGAGGGCCGGTGGCTCGCCAGCGGAGCAGCCGGAGGTTGGGCAGAGTTGGGTCCGCCGTGATCTCGATCCGCAGGTGATCCGGCGGCAGCCAGCCGTCGAGCCTTTCGGCCCACTCGATGACCGTGACACCCTGGGCCTGCCGCTCGTCGAACACGCCGGCCTGGCGCGCCTCGTCGGCATCGGTCAGCCGATAGGCATCGACGTGGAACAGGGGCAGTCGGCCGGCATGCTCGTTCACGATGATGAAGGTGGGGCTGTTCACCACCCCGGGCACCCCGAGGCCCTGCGCCACCCCCTTGGCCAGCTGGGTCTTGCCCGCACCGAGTGGCCCGACGAGCGCCAGGCAGGTGCCGGGCTGGGCGGCCCGTCCCAGCCGGCGGCCGATGTGCCGGGTGGCCGCGGCGGACGAGGCGCGGACCCGGCCCTCTGCCGTGGCCGGGGTAGCAGTCGCCTTCACGCCGGCGAGTATGTCAGGAGACCGGGAGGCTGGCCTCGAGATTGGCAAGGGCCACGCTGACGGTTCGCCCGGCGTCCAGGCGGACCATGCCGCACAGGGCGCTGATGCCCGACCCGATGGCCATCGGCTGCGCGGGTACCTCACTCAGCAGGCCGGCCTGGCCGCGACCGGGCCCGGACACGATCACGACCCGATCCCCCACCACCGCGCGTGGCACCCGCACCGGTGCCGGCCCGGCGTCATAGATCAGGAGCCGGCGTCCGTCGCCCAGGACGGTGGCTGGTTGGCCGGCGTGGGCCTTGAGCCAGGCGAATCGCGCCGGATCCATGCCGGCACGTCCGTACCCATCCAAAGCCAGCACGGCGAAGGGCGGGGCAGCGGTACCGAGGAGGCTGCGGCGGTGCTGGAGGCTGGCGAAGTCGGCCAGCTCGCGGGCGTGGAGCCCGCCCACCACGACGGCCACCACGCCCACGGCACGGGCCCGGGTGATCGCTTCGGCCGAGGCCCATGAGCCGCCGACGACGATTCGACCAGCGCTGTCGGCGTCGATGGCGGCCGGCTCGAGGATGGCCTCCGGGTCGTCGACCAGCACGCTCAGCGGCCCTTGGACGGCCGGTCCGGTCCCGCCTGCGCCGGCGATCTGCACGCCGTGGACGGCGACCGTGATCGACCGCTCCTCGACCTCGACCACGATCCCACGCACCTCGCTCCGGATCGGCTCGGCGGGCTCCAGCGGGAGGAGGTGGGCCAGGCCGTCGGAAGGCTGGTAGGACAGGAACAGGGCCTCGGCTGGGGAGCGGACCTCGCGCTCGGGCGTCCGGGCCAGCGGCTGGTCCGCTCGAACCCGATCCCCGGATGCGACGAGGAGCAGCTCGCCAATCTCGCCCCGTTTTCGACGTAACGGCCGTGCCACCGGAATCGAGCGGGCAGCGGCGACTCGGACGGTTCGCGCCAGCAGGTCGCCCGGCCCGACTTCGTCCCCCACGGCGACCACCGCCTCAGCCCCTGCGGGGAGACGCACCTGGTGCCGGTAGAGATCGGCTGTCGTCATCAGCCGGCCGCCGGGCGCCCTTCGCGGCGCAGCGTGTCGCGCCAGGACTGGATCATGGTGCGGGCGTCGCCAGGGCGGTTCGGTACCTGGATCGGGTCATCGCGGGCATCCAGGATGACCCCCACCGCCCCGCCGGTAACCGCCGCTCGCACCCGTCGCGCTCGATACGGCTCGCCGAGCTCGACGCCGCGTTCGAGCTCTATCTCGAGCTCGCCCGATGCTCCCCGTTCGAGCGGCAGGACAGCCACGCCTCCGACGCGGACTTCGTGCCGGGTCGAGTCCGGCCAGCCCGGACGGTGGAGCCGGGCCCGGAACGCCACCTGCCCGGGTCGCCCACCGCGGGACACGACCGCCGTGCCCAAGGGCACCAGCAGGTCGTCGCGCAGAGTTTCCATGCCTTCATCGACGTCCTCGCCGGCAAGCGTCCCCAGCGGTCCGCAGATCCCCCACGGGTCCACGGCAAGCTGGGTGACCCCGGCCGGGCGCAGGCCGTCGAGCAGGGCGAGGGCCGCATCTCCGGGATGAA
This sequence comes from Pleomorphomonadaceae bacterium, assembly GCA_035514415.1. Taxonomy (GTDB): domain Bacteria; phylum Chloroflexota; class Limnocylindria; order QHBO01; family QHBO01; genus DASTEQ01. Next base: position 3,936 of record DATKBC010000096.1, read on the forward strand.
CCGCGCCGGCGAGGAGGCGGCCGCCGCCCACCACCAGATCAACCGGCGGGCAGCCTCCCAGCCACCGCCGCGCCGCGGCCAGGCGGTCGATGCCGAGCGCCTGGACGATGGCCGCTTCGGCTACCGATGAGGGGACCGCCATGGGCCGGGCGGCCAGGCTGGCCATCGCGTCGGTTGTGGCGAACTCGTCGACGTCGGCGGGCAGCACTTCGGCGGCGGCGCGGGACCCCTCGGGCAGCGGGTGGTCTCCGGTTTCGGCCAGCATGGCGGTCGTCCCTCCCGTCGGCGTGGCCGCTCCCCAGCCCAGCCAGGTGGCACCCAGATCAACGCCCAGGACCTCCACGCCCAGTCCCCGCGCCAGGGCCGTCATCGAGCGACCGAAGGCAATCGGGGCCAGGGACCGGACTTCGCCCGGACCGTTCGATTCCGCCAATAGGGTCAGCAGGGCCGCGGATAGCGCGTCATCCACGGCCGGACCGATCCATCGCGTGGCCGGGCCAAATTGCCGTGCGAAGGGCTCCTGAAGATCCTCAGCGCCGACGAGCAGGAGGGGCGTGCCGGACGAGCCACGGGAGGCCGCAAGCACGCCCCACAACGGGCCGTCGGGAGGCGGCGCACCACTCGACGACACCGCCAGCCAGGCGTCGGGCTCAGCGTGGCGGATGGGCTCGTAGCGCTCCGACTCGGGACGCCGGTCATTCCCGGCCGCGGCCGCCACCACCCTCCAGCCATTTCTGATGGCGACCAACTCGGCGGCCTCCTGGTCGGCCGTCGTGTCGGCCACCACCGCCAGCCGTCCGGGGCGCCGCGGGGACTGACACGTGATCCGGGGCGCGTCACGCACCAGAAGTGCCAATCGTTGGGAGAGGCGCGCGTCGGCATGGGGCACCAGGCGACTCACGAGATCTTCGACCAGGACCGATTCACCCCACGAGCCGGGTTGGGCGGTCCCGCTCACGATCCGCCACCGACCGCCGGCCCGTCCCACCAGGGCGGCCTTGGTCCAGGCGCTGCCGACGTCCATGAGCAGCGAGAGCTCGGTCTCGGGAACCGCACGCACGGGAGTCGAGATGGGACGCGGCTGCGTCGCGTCGATCGTCTGGGTCGTCATGGCCGGCCGTGCCGCCGTGGGAGGCGTTGGCGGAGCATGGTCGTCACCTCGTAGTTGATCGTACGTCGCTGCTCAGCCACCTCGTCGGCGGTGATCTCCTCGTTTCCCTGGCGGCCGATGAGGACGAATTCGTCGTCCATGTTCGGCGACTCCACGTCCGAGACGTCGACCACCAGGCCGTCCATGCTGATGGCGCCCACCATCGGCACCCGCTGCCCGTGAACCAGCGCCACGCCGTTGTTGAGGTGCACCCGCGGCCAACCGTCACCATAGCCGATGGGCAGGGTCGCCAGTCGCGCCGCGCGCGGCGCCTGCCAGCGCAGGCCGTAGCCAACCGGCGTGCCCGCGGCCACCTCGAAGATCCGAAGGGGCAATGTGCGCAGGCTGAGCACCGGCGTCAGCCTCGCCTCCCGCGCATCGGCCCATCTGGGCGCCATGCCGTACAGGCCGAGCCCGGGACGGACGGCATCGGCGAAGCCTCCTGCACCGGCCAGGATCGCCCCCGTCGCGGCGACGTGGACCAGCCCCGGGTCGATGCCGCTCGAGCGCAACCCGTCGAGCACGCCGGCAAGCCGTTGGAGCTGGAGGTCGGTGTGCGCCTCGTCTTCGCCCACCGCCGCAAGGTGGGTCATGGTGCCGACCAGCGCCAGCTGGCGGCTGGCCGCGATGCGGGTCGCCAGCTCCACGGCGCCAGCCGGATCGATGCCCTGCCTCCCAAGGCCGGTGTCCACTTTCAGGTGGACCTCGATCCGACGGCTGGCCGCGGCCCCGGCCGATTCGAGCCAGCCCAGCTCGGCCGCGTTGTCGACGATCGGCTCCACCCCGGTCGCGACCACCGCTTCCGCGTCGCCGGCTCCAATCCCCCATAGCAGGACAACGGGACCGGCCAGCCCGTTTGACCGGAGCTCCATCGCCTCCGACAGGGTGGCCACGCCCAGGCGCTCCGCGCCGTGGTCGACCAGGGTCTGCGCAACCTCCACCGCCCCATGGCCATACGCGTTGGCCTTGACCACGGCAATGACCTGGGCCGGACCGGCCAGCCGCCGCAGGGCGGCCAGGTTGGCGACCAGGGCGAAATGGTCGATGTCGATCCAGGCCCGATGGCGGCTCGCCACCGCGGTCGTCATCATCGCTTCGCCTCGCGCCTGCGCAGGACGGCGATCGCCTCCGGCAGGAGACGAGCCACATCGGTCGCGAGCACCCCAGCCGATCCGATCCGCTGCTCGGCCAGCAGGCCGGCCGCGGCATGGATCGCCACCCCGACCGCCGCCGCCTCAAGGGGATCCAGTCCTGCCGCCAGCATGGCCCCAATCGCACCCGCCAGCACGTCTCCGCTGCCCGCAGTCGCGAGCGCCGAGGTGGCGACCGCCGAGCGCAGGAGCTGGCCGTCCGGCGCGGCGATCACCGTGTTGGCGCCCTTCAACACCACGACGTGCTCCCACAGCCGCGCGGCCTCGTTTGCGGCCTCTTCGCGTGCTCCGTCGTCGTCCTCGGGCGGTGCCACCTTGCCGCGCAGCAGTCGCGCGAACTCACCCGGGTGCGGGCTCAGCACGGCAGGCGCGGAGATGGTGCGCCACCAGCGGTCCTGGGCAGCGAGCGCGGTCAGCCCATCGGCATCGATGACGACGGCTTGGCGCAGGTCCGCCAGCAGGCGCGCGGTGCGGCGCAGGGTGGCGGCATGCCGTCCCAGGCCCGGACCCACGACCACCGCGTCGTACTCGCGGGCAGCAGCCGTCAGCTGCCGCCAGCCGGCCGGTGCCACCAGCCCCAGCGCCTCCTCGGGGAGGAGGAGCGACGTCAGCTCGGGAACCAGGCCCAGCAGGCGGAGACCGACTGATTCGGGCGTCGCGAGGCACACCAGCCCGGCGCCGGCGCGGGCGGCGCCCAGGCCCGTCAGGAGCGCTGCCCCGGCGTACTCGAGCGACCCGGCAATGACGAGGACGCGACCGAAGGTCCCTTTGTGGCTGCGCTGCGGACGAGGGGGGAGATGCTCTGCCACCCAGCGTTGCGTGAGGGTGACTCCCCGCTCGGCGACCACCGCCACGCTAGGCCTCGGCCGGCCGGTCCGCGATGGCGACCGCCACCGCCATCCGGCGCTCATGTGAGATCGACACGGTCACCTCACCTATTCCCAGGCGCGCGGCCCGCGCGGCGGCCCGGCCGTGGAGCAGGACCTGCGGTTGTCCGGCGAAGTTGGGCAGCACCTCGATCTCCCGCCACCCCACGCCTCGCACGCCCAGCCCCAGCACCTTGCTCACCGCCTCCTTGGCCGCCCAGCGGCCGGCGACGCGTTCCACCCGCTCGCCGCAGTATCGGTCCTCGCGGTCGGTCAGGACGCGCCGTCGAAAGCGTTGCGGGTGGCGTTGCAGGGCCTGGGCGATGCGGTCGATGTCTATCAGGTCGACGCCCAGCTCGTGGCGGCTCATCGGGCGTCGCCGACCCGACCGCTACTCGACGGTGACCGACTTGGCCAGGTTGCGCGGCTGATCGACATCGGTACCGCGCGACACGGCCACCTCGTAGGCGAGCAGCTGGAGCGGGAGGATGGTGATCACCGGCGACAGCTCCTCGAGCGTCTCCGGGACGTAGATGACCTCGTCAGCGTACTGGCCGATCTCGTGATCGCCCTCCGTGGCGACGGCCAACACCGGGGCCTGCCGAGCGCGCGCCTCGGACACGTTGGACAGCACCTTCTCGTACACGGTGCCCTTGATGACGATGGCGACCAGGGGGGTCTCGACGTCGAGGAGGGCAATCGGGCCGTGCTTCAGCTCGCCGGCGGCATACCCCTCGGCGTGGACGTAGGACAGCTCCTTGAGCTTGAGCGCGCCCTCCATCGCGATCGGGAAGCCGATCCCGCGCCCGATGTACATGACGTCCCGAACCTCCGACCAGCGGCGAGCGATGTCGCGCACCTGGGGGGCGCTGTCGAGGGCGGCCACCGCGGCGCGTGGGAGGGCACGGAGCCCCAGGCCGAAGGTCGTCAGCTGGGCCGGCGTCATCGTCCCGCGCAGCTGGGCCAGGTGGAGGGCGATCATCTGCAGCACGAGCACCTGGGTCACGAAGGCCTTGGTGGAGGCGACCCCGATCTCGGGCCCGGCCTGCAGATAGGCCGTCGCATGTCCATCCCGGGTGAGGGCACTGCCCACCACGTTGGTCACCACCAGCACCGTCGCGCCGCGCTCACGGGCCAGGCGGGTCGGCGCGATCGTGTCCGCCGTCTCGCCGGACTGGCTGATGCTGATCACCAGCGTGCGCTCGTCAATCGGGGGCGGGGCGTATCGCATCTCGGAGCCGATAACCGAAACCGCCGGCAGACCGGTCCACTGCTGGAGGAGATACGCACCCACGTCACCGGCGTAGTGAGCGGTGCCGCAAGCCACCAGGTAGATGCGCTCGGCCAGTCGAAGCTGCTCGTCGATGGCCTCCAGCTCCGGCAGGCGGATGGTTCCACGCCCGTCAACCCGGCCGCGGAGCGCCTCCTGGATGGCGTGCGGCTGTTCGTAGATCTCCTTGAGCGTGAAATGGGCAAATCCGCCCTTCTCGGCGGCTTCCAGGTTCCACGTGATCTCGGTGACC
>DATKBC010000097.1:0-7538 GCA_035514415.1 Pleomorphomonadaceae bacterium
CCCGACCAGATAGCGGAAGAGGACTACCTCGCTGCCCTGCGCACGGTGGCGCCGGTCGCCGACTACGTGGCCGTCAACGTGAGCTCCCCGAATACCGTGGGCCTGGCCGAACTCGAGCAGCCGGGACGCCTCGCGGCACTGGTCACGTCGCTGTCGGAGGTCGAGCCTCGCCGGCCGCTGGTGGTCAAGCTGTCGGCCGACCTGGCGGAGGACCGACTCACGGCCCTCGCCGACGCGCTGTCCGATTCCCCGGCCGCCGGGCTCGTCCTGTCGAATACGTCCCGTGTGCGTACCGGATTGCGAGGACAGCTGCCCCCCGGAGCGGACCAGGGTGGCCTGTCGGGCAGGCCGCTCCTCGAAGGCATGCTGGCCGCCATCGGTACCGTGAGGAGCCGGACCAAGGATCGGTTCACCTTGGTGGCTTCGGGCGGGATCTTCTCCGGAGCCGATGCGCCCCGCGCCCTGGATGCCGGCGCCGACCTGGTGCAGCTGTGGACCGGGCTGGTGTATGCCGGTCCGGGCTTGATCGGAGAGGTGGTGGAGGCGGTAACATCTGCCTCAATCTAGCCAGAGGCGCGGGCAGGACGCGCCGCTTTCGACCAGGGGTCCCCTCATGAGCGTTCGGGCCTTCCGTCAAGCGGCCGATGCCGCACCCTCCGCCCCCCATCTCGTCACCGAGCTACCCGGGCCGCGCGCCCGTGCGCTGATCGCCCGCGACGATGCCGTCACCAGTCCGTCGCTGACACGCGCCTACCCGCTGGTTGCCGAGTCGGGGGACGGGTATGTCGTCACCGACGTCGACGGCAACCGATTCCTCGATTTCGCGGCCGGCATCGCGGTGGCGGCCACCGGCCATTCGCATCCCGCGGTGGTGGCCGCCATCACCGCTCAGGCCGAGCAGCTGGTCCACATCGCGGCCACCGACTTCTATGAGCCACGCTACATCGAGCTCTCCGAGCGGCTGGCGGCCATCGCCCCGTTCGAGGAGAACGCCCGCGTGTTCCTGACCAACTCGGGAACCGAGGCGGTCGAGGGAGCCATCAAGCTCGCGCGCCACCACACCGGCCGCCCGGCAATCATCGCCTTCGAGGGCGCCTTCCACGGCCGCACCCTCGGCGCGCTGTCGCTCACGAACTCCAAGCTCAAGCAGCGGGCAGGCTTCGGGCCGCTGCTGCCCATGGTCTTCCACGCCCCATTCCCACGCGTCCGGTCCTGGCACGAGGGCTCCGGAGGCGATGGCACCGCCGAGCTGGAGGTCCTGCGGCACTCGATCCTGGGCCGCCTGGTGGCGCCCGAGGACGTGGCGGCCATCGTGTTCGAGCCGATCCAGGGCGAGGGCGGGTACTTCCCGGCTCCCGCGGCGTTCATTCGCGGCCTCCGCGACATATGCGATGAGCACGGCATCGTCCTGATCGCGGACGAGATCCAATCCGGCATGGGACGCACCGGCCGGATGTGGGCCATGGAGGCCTACGACGTCGAGCCGGACGTGGTGACGGTGGCCAAGGGCATCGCCTCGGGCATGCCGCTCGGCGCCTTCATCGGCCGTGAGCGGCTCTTCACCTGGACCGCCGGCGCCCATGGCAGCACGTTTGCCGGCAACCCGGTGTGCTGCGCCGCGGCCCTGGCCACATTGGACCTGCTGGAGGGCGGGTACATCGAGAACGCGGCAACGATGGGTGACAGGCTGCGGGCGGGAGTCGAGTACGCCTCGGAAGAGTGCGGAGTCGTCCGGGACATCCGGGGTTCGGGGCTCATGCTCGGCGTCGAGTTCGCCAGCCACGAGGAGGCCAACGCTATCGAGCAGGCGGCCTTCCAGCGCGGCCTGCTCGTCCTGGAGTGCGGCGAGGCCTCGATCCGGTTCTGCCCGCCTCTCATGGTGGACGAGCCGGCCGTCGACACGGCCATTCAGCTCTACGCCGAGGCGCTGGCCTCGGTGGGCTGCCCCATCCGCCCGGTGCCGGGGCCCGAAGAGACCGGAGGCTGACCCACGGCCTCCAAGGTCGTCTCGCTTTCGGAGGCGATCGCCGCCCACGTCCACGACGGCGACCTGGTGGCGATCGAGGGCTTCACCCATCTCATATGCTTCGCCGCCGGCCACGAAATCATCCGCCAGGGTCGGCGTGACCTGACCCTGGCGCGGCTGACGCCGGACCTGGTCTACGACCAGATGGTGGCCGCCGGCTGCGCTCGAAAGCTCATCTTCTCGTGGCTCGGCAACCCGGGCGTAGGCTCCCTCCATGCCGTCCGGCGCGCCATCGAAGGCGGCGGCCTGGAGCTGGAGGAGTACAGCCATTTCGGGATGGTCGGCCGCTATGTGGCGGGCGCCGCCCATCTGCCCTTCTACCCGCTGCGCTCCTACGCCGGGTCGGACCTGCCGGCGGCCAACCCGCTCATCCAGTGGGTTGCCTCTCCCTACGCCCCGGGCGATGAAGTCGCGGTCGTGCCGGCCCTCAACCCCAACGTCACGATCATCCACGCCCAGCGCGCCGACACGGAGGGCAACGTCCAGGTCTGGGGCCTGGTAGGGGTCCAGCGCGAGGCGGCCCTGGCCGCCGAGCGCGTCATCGCCGTCGTGGAAGAGCTGGTCGAGACCGAGGTGATCCGGGCCGACCCGGACCGGACCCTGCTGCCCGGGGTGGCAGTCACAGCCGTCTGCGTCGAGCCCTACGGGGCGCACCCCAGTTTCGCCCAGGGCTATTACGACCGCGACAACGCGTTCTATCGGGCCTGGGATCCGATCAGCCGCGACCCGGCTCAACTCGACGCGTGGCTCGAGGAGTGGGTCCGCGGGGTCCCCGACCGCGCGGGCTACCTCGAGAAGCTCGGCCCCGAGACCGTGGCCGCACTCAAGCCCAAGCCTCGGCCCTCCGGATCGGTCGACTACGGCGAATATTCGTGAGCGGGACGCCAGACGAGCTGATGGTGGCCGCGGCCGCCGCGGAGCTGGCCGGCGTCCGAACCGTGTTCGTGGGCATCGGTCTGCCCAACGCCGCCGCCATCCTGGCCCGTCGCACGGTGGCGCCGGACCTCGAGCTGATCTACGAGTCGGGGGTGATCGGGGCGCGACCGTCCCGCCTGCCTGACAGCATCGGCGACCCGGCCCTCGTTTCGGGCGCCACCGCCACCATGAGCATGCACGACCTGTTCGCGTACTTCCTGCAGGGCGGCCGGATCGAGGTCGGGTTGCTTGGCGCGGCTCAGGTCGACCGCTGGGGGAACCTGAACACCACGGTCATCGGTCCATATGCGAACCCGGCGGTGCGGCTGCCGGGGTCCGGCGGGGCATGCGAGATCGCGTTGAACGCCGCGCGGGTCGTCGTGGTCATGAGCCAGTCCCCGCGCTCCTTCGTGGAGCACGTCGACTTCGTGACCTCGCCTGGCCACCGGCATCCCGACGGCCGGTCCCGTCCGGCGTGGGCAGGAGGCGGCCCGGACACGGTCATCACCCAGCTCGGGGTCTACCGATTCGGCACCGATGGCGAAATGCAGCTGACCGCCCTCCAACCGGGCGTCGACCAAGCCGATATCGACGCCGCCTCCGGCTGGCCCATCCGTCGCGCCCTGGCTTAGTCCAGAAGGTCGCTGATCGAGGTCAGGAGCAGACCTCGATCGCGGAGCGCGGGGACCATGATCTCCAGCGCGGCGAGGGTCTCGTATCCGCCCAGGTGCATGAGGACGATCGAGCCGCTGCCGGCCGAGGTCACCACCTCGGACGCGATTTGCTCGGCGGTTGGGCCGCCGTCAGCGATCGGGCGCCAGTCGATGGTGTCGATGGACCACATGATCGTCTTCGTGTAGCCAAGCTCCGCCGCGGTGGCCAGGACGGAGTCGTTGTAGACCCCATACGGCGGACGCCAGTACGGCACCGTGGGCTGGCCCGTGGCCGTTCCCACGATGGCGGCCGCATCGGTCAGTTCAGCGGTGATGAAGGCGGTAGTGGGAGGGCCACCGGTCGCGCAGGGCGCCTCGGTCGGCGAGCCCAGCCCGCCGTCTCGCAGGTTGCAGTGGTGCATGGTGTGGTTGCCCAGCTCGAACAGGTCGGGATTGGCACGGACGATGGCGAGTACTTCCCGGCCCAAGGCCGTCTCGCTCATCGCGCCGGTCGGGAACAGCGTGGCGCACACCTGGTTTGCGATCAGGAAGTCCAGGATGTCGATGGCCGGGTCCAGCCGGCCACCCATGTCGAAAGTCAGCGCCATGGCTGGGCCCGCGTTGGGGACGATGGCGATGATCTCCGGCTCGCCAACCGGCGCTCGGTTGCCCGCGAAGCAGCTCAGCGCTACCGGAGTCGGCGTCGGCCGCGGCGTCCGCGACGGGCTGGGGCTTGGACTTGGTGACGGGCTGGCGGTCGCGCGTGGGAAGGATGAATGAGAAGCCGACGGTGAAGCGGACGGTGCGCAGCCCGCCACGACCAGGACGACGGTGAGGAGGAACCCGCCCGGACGGCGCCAGCCGGCCGGCATCGGTCTAGTTGGCGTGGTACTCAAAGCGGCCCATGGGGGCCAGCGAGGCGTCGCCCAGCATGTGCGCCTCGCGCTGGAGCAGCGCTAGCTCGGCGCGCAGTCGGGCCGCGGCGTCGGGGGCCTCCAGCAGACGCTGCTTGCGCGACAGCTCGACCTGGAGCACGCCGGCCACCGCGTAGCTTGCGGCCAGTGGGTCGGTCGGGAGGCGCATGGGCTTGATCAGGCGCTCCATGCGGGTCGATCGCTTGACCTCCCCGGCCGAGGATGCCTCCCGGTCGGCATCCGGATCCGCGTCCGGATCGGCGTCCGCCATCAGGTCCTCCAGGTCAGCCGCGTCGCGCTCCGCCAGGAAGCGACGAATGGTCGACAGGTACGCGTCGAGGGCAACCTGCACGCCGGGCACCAACTCTTCGGCTTCGTCGCCGGGCCGCTCGTCGAGCGGCGTGACGTCCGCCACGGCGTACAGGCCGGTGTGGTCGACGCTCCGGATCCGCGCTCGGCCGACACCGACCGCCATCAGCGCGTAGCGCCCATCGGCGAACTTGTCGGCCCGCCGGATCTCGCAGATGGTGCCCACCCGGCGCACCGTGAGCTGGCCTGTTCCCGGCTTGGCGGCCACCTCGCGCCCGGCCGAGATCATGGTCACCACGAACTGGCCGCCGTACGGGTTGCCCTCCTCCAGCAGGTCACGGGTCATGGCCCGGTATCGGCGCTCGAAAACGTGGAGCGGCAGCGGCAGGTGCGGGAAGGCCACGACGTGGAGCGGAAAGAGGGGCAGGCGCATGGAAGCCAATCGTACCCCCAAGCCGCCGATGGGCCTATTCCTGGTCGATGAACTCCATGTCGATCTGGGCCCGCTGGAGCTTCCCGGAGTAGTCGATGTACACGCTCTTCCACTCGGCGTAGAAGTCGAGCGCCGCTTGCCCCACCTCGCGGTGCCCGTTGCCGGTGGCCTTGGTGCCGCCGAACGGCAGGTGTGCCTCGGCCCCGATGGTGCCGTGGTTGACGTATCCCAGGCCGGAGTCGAAGTCACGGATCGAGCGGAAGGCCAGGTTGATGTCGTTGGTGAATAGCGAGGTCGACAGCCCGTACTGGACCGAGTTCACGGTCTGGACCGCTTCCTCCCAGGTGTCGACCGGGATGACCGCGGTCACCGGGCCGAAGATTTCCTCCTGGGCAATCCGGGCATCACCCTTCACTTCCGCAAACACTGTGGGCTCGAAGAATGACCCCTTGGCAAGCTCCCCATCGCGGGCGGGATGGCCGCCGACGACCAGATCGGCTTCTTTCTGACCAATAGCCACGTACGAGCCGATGCGTTCCAGCGCCTTCTCGTTGATGACCGGCCCCACGTCGGTCGCCTCCAGCAGCCCGTCTCCCAGGACGAGCGTCGCCACCCGGTTCCGCAGCTTTTCCACGAACTGATCGTGAACGGGCCGGTGGACGATGATCCGGGATGCTGCGGTGCAGCGCTGGCCGCTGGTGCCGAACGCGGACCAGATGACCGAATCCAGGGCCAGATCGAGATCGGCGTCGGACCAGATGACGATTGGATTCTTGCCGCCAAGCTCCAGGCTGACGCGCTTGAGGGTCTTGGCTGCCCGGGTCGAGATGTCGACCCCGGTCTCGGTATGTCCGGTGAACGAGACGAGCCTGACGTCGGGATGCTCGACCAGCGGATGTCCGACATCGGTCCCGGAGCCGGTGACGACGTTGACCACACCTTCGGGCACGCCGCCCTCGAGCAACAGCTCGACGAACCGGACCATGCAGGCGGGCGTGTCCGAGGCGGGCTTGAGGACGGCGGTATTGCCGCAGATCAGCGCCGGGAAGAGCTTCCAGGCCGGGATGGCGATCGGGAAGTTCCAGGGCGTGATGATGGCGGCCACCCCAATCGGCTTGCGGATGGCCATGGCGAACTTGTCGGGCATCTCGGACGGGACGGTGTAGCCGAACAGGCGCCGCCCCTCGCCGGCCATGTAGTACGCGACGTCGATGGCCTCCTGGACGTCGCCGCGCGCCTCGGGCAGGACCTTGCCCATCTCGCGGGTCAGGAGGCGTGACAGCTCTTCCTTGTGCTCGGCCAGGATCCGGGCCACCTTGAACAGGATCTCGCCCCGCTTGGGGGCGGGCATCATCGACCAGGCGGGGTAGGCGGCCTTGGCGGCGGCCACCGCGGCATCGACATCGGCCGCGCCGCTGGCTTGGAACTCACCGATGACGTCCTCCCGGTTCGCGGGACTGGTCGAGACGAAGGTCTTGCCGGAGCTGGCGGGCACCCACTCCCCGGCGATCAGGTTGCGGTACGTATTGGTCACGGTCGCAGTCACAAGGAGTCCGCCTCCGCGGCTACTCAGGAGGTCCATTGTAGGATCAGGCGCAGTCATGACCACCATCCAGGCCACTCCACCCGCCGCAGCCCTGATCCAGGCGCGCACCGCGGCGGCCGAGCACCGCTGGCAAAACGCGCTGGAGTTGTTCAGCGCTGCCGATGCGGCGAACCTGCTGACGCCCGGCGACCTCGATCAGCTCGGCGATTCGGCCTGGTGGACCGGGGACATGATCTCGGCGATTTCCGCCCAGGAACGGGCATACGCGGGCCACATTGCCGCCGGCGAGCCTGCGCGTGCTGCCCGGACCGCCCTGCAGCTGGCGAGCGAATACAGCCACAGGCTCGAGCCTTCGGTCTCCTCTGGCTGGGTGAGCCGCGCGCAACGCCTGCTGGAGGGGACTCCGGAGGCACACGCCCACGGCCTTCTCGAGCGGGCGCGGCGCAACGCCGCGTTGAATCGTGGCGATCTCGAGGAGGCCTTGGAGCACGCCAACCGGGTCTTCGAGATCGGGACTCGACTCGGCGACCGCGACCTCATCGGTCTGGGGATGGAGGACAAGGGAGCGGTCCTCGTCCAGCTGGGCCGGGTCGAGGAAGGGATGGCGCTGCTCGAGGAAGCAATGGTGGCGGCCATTGGTGACGAGCTTTCGCCGCGGGCTGCCGCCATCGTCTACTGCAACGCGACGATTGCGTGCGAAGACGTGGCGGACTACCGCCGCGCGGCGGACTTCTCCGAGGCC
>DATKBC010000098.1:0-3285 GCA_035514415.1 Pleomorphomonadaceae bacterium
GCCCACCGGTTCGTCGCGCGCGACCTCGATCGTCGCCGCGCCGTCGCGGACCCGACCCTTGCTCACCTCCCACCGATCGGCAAGCAGGTCGACCACGCGATACCCGACGTTATGGCGCGTCAGCCGGTACCGATCGCCGGGGTTGCCGATCCCGCACACGACCTTCATGGCCGACCGATGGTAGCCGTCAGCGGCCAACCCGCCCGGGTAGCATCGGCGCGTGGCTCGCGAGCGGGTGGCCGTTATCGGGGGCGGGATCGTGGGCTGCACGGCAGCCGCCCTTCTGGCCGAAGCGGGGCGCTCGGTCACCCTGTTCGAAGCCACGGCCATCGCCGCCGGCGCTTCGGGCCGAAACTCGGGATCCATCCAGCATCCGTTCGACCCGGTGCTGCTCCCGCTCCATCTCGAGACCCTGGCCACCTACCGGCACCTGGCAGCCTCCGACCTGGATTTCGCATTTCCCTCACAGCCGGCGGGCATCCTGCTGCTGACCGATGACCAGGCCGCGGCCCGATCCCGGGCGGCGGAGCTGGACGCCGTCTTCCCCGAGCTGGCAGCCGAAGCGCTGGGCCCGGACTCTGTCGCTGCGGCGGAGCCGACGGTGTCCGATGGCTGGGCCGCGGTTCGGCTCGAAACCGGCTACCCGGCGACCGCGGACGGGGCAACGCGCGCGCAGGCGGCACGCGCGGTCCGGGCCGGGGTCACGCTACGCATCGGTCGCGCCGCGCGGCCCTGGATTGAGGGCGGAACGGTCCGGGGCGTTGCGCTGGACGACGGAGAAAACGCGTCCGCTGACCAGGTCCTGCTGGCCGGAGGCCCATGGACACCCGAGATCCTCGACGCGGAGCCGCCATGGCCGCCCATCACCCGAACCTGGGGGGTCACCGTCCAGGTGGAACTGGCCGACCCACCCCACCACGTCCTGGAGGAAGGCGTGGTGCATACCGTCAACGTTCCAAGCGGGTTGGCGGGCAGCCTGTTCAGCCTGATCGCGGTCGGAGGTACGGCCACGGTCGGATCGACCTTCCTGGCCGATCAGCCGGATGCGGAGGCGGTTGCCCTGGCTCTCATCCAGCGCGGGAGCGCGTTCGTGCCCGCCCTGGCCGCGGCACCCGTCATCAGCATCCGGATGTGTGCCCGACCCCAGTCGATTGACGGGCGGCCATTCATCGGTCCGGTGGCCAACGCGGAGGGCCTGTTCATCTGCGCGGGCCACGGCCCGTGGGGCATCTCCACCGGTCCGGGCAGCGCGGCCCTGGTGGTGGAACTCATTCTCGGCCGCGCTGATCGCGTGCCACGCGAGCTGCGGAGCGACCGCGCGGTCTAGAAGCCGGCTCCCACGGCGTGGCCGGCGCGGTCGAACAGCGACCCAGGCTTCCAGGCCACTCCCCGGAAGTGGCGATGGAGGACGGTCAGGACGCGGTGCTCGAGCTCGCGCATGGCCGTCTCGCCCTCCGGATCGTCATGGTCGTGCCCGATGAGGTGCAAAGTCCCGTGGATGGCCAGGAGCGCCACCTCCTCGGGCACGCTCCAGTCACCCTCGGCCGCCTGGCGCACCGCCTGGTCGAGGTCGATGACAACGTCCCCAAGCATCAGTGGGCCGGGGGCGCCGGGTCGGGCGCTCGGCCGTCCGTCGTCATCCACCAGGTGAGAGCGGCCGTTTTCGACGGTCCACTCGTGAAGCGGGAACGCCAGCACGTCGGTGGGTCCGCGCTCGCTCATGTGGTCGAAGTTGAGCCGGGTCATCTCCGCATCGCCGCACAGCGTCAGCTCCACCTCGGCCTGGCGTGTACTGAGCGCGGCGCGCATGGTCTCGGCGGCGGCCGCGGTGACGACCTCGAGGGCAGTGTCCACCTCCAGCGGCTCGACGGCCTCGGCCAATCGGCTGCGGCCGACCTTGTCGTGGAGAGTGACCCCGGGTTCCATCTGCCCCCATCCTAGGCCAGGCTCCCGGCCGGCTCAAGACGCTGGATTCGGGGACGGAGTTCGGTCGGGAGCTCAGGCGCCGAGTTCAGGCGCTGCGCGAATCGCGCTCGATGGGGAGCACGTTCTCGGGATAGCTGATCCGCTGGTGATACATGCCCAGCAGCTGCTCGACAAATGAGCCGCGGATGCGCTCGACGTCGCGCAGGGTGAGGTCGCTGTCGTCCAGCTGCCCGTCGGCCAGGCGCCCGTCCACGATGCGGTCCACCATCTCGCGGATCTCGGCGTCCTCCTTCTGCGGCAGCGACCGCACCGACGCCTCCACTCCGTCGGCCAGCATCACGATCGCCGCCTCGCGGCTCTGTGGCTTGGGACCCGGGTAGCGGTAGCGGTCGGCATCGGCTTCCTCGCTTGCCTCGAGGGCCTTGCCGTGGAAATAGCCCATCACCGACGACCCGTGGTGCTGCGGGATGAAGGCCGCGATCTGCGGCGGGAGCCGGTATTCCTGGGCCAGCTCGACCCCATCCCGCACGTGGGCGGCAATGATCCGAGCGCTCGTCTCGGGGTTCAGGTCGTCATGGAGGTTCGGGCCGCCGGCCTGGTTCTCGATGAACGCCAGCGGGTTCTTCATCTTGCCGATGTCGTGGTAGTACGCCGCCACCCGAGCCAGGAGAGGATCGGCGCCGATGGTCTCGGCCGCCCGCTCGGCCAGGTTGCCGACCATGACCGAGTGGTGGTAGGTGCCCGGCGTCTCGAGCAGCACCCGCCGCAGGAGCCGGTTCGAGGGATTGGCCAGCTCGAGCATCTGGAATACGGTCAGGATCCCGAACACATTCCCCAGCACGGCGAAGCCGCCGATTGCCAGCACTACCGACAAAGCGGCGTTGACCAGGCCGGCGGAGGCCAGCTGCGCGACCCCGGTGGCGTCGAGTCCTTCGAGCAGGCTGAACGCGACCACGACCGTGACGTTGACCATGACCAGCACCAGGCCGGCGCGGACGAACGCATTCAGGCGCTCAGCCTGGAGAATGATCACCAGCGACGCGAACCCACCCGCCGCGGTATAGACCACCGGGCCCAGGTCCGCAGAGTTGGTCAGCCCGGCCACCACGGCCAGCGCCATGGCCATGGCCCCGCCGGCCGCTCCGCCCAGCAGCAGGCCGGTCAGCATGACCGCGGCCGAGGTGGGCACCAGGTAGGCGGCAATGGACCGATCACCCGCCAGCCGCAGCACGGCCGCGCTGGCGAACAGGATGAGCAGGAACAAGATCAGGCTCCGCGGCCGATGCCAGATGGCGGGCTGGAAACGCCACAGGAAGCCGACCAGCAGAACGGCCAGGAGTGCGGCCAGGAGTGCGTTGC
>DATKBC010000099.1:0-3466 GCA_035514415.1 Pleomorphomonadaceae bacterium
GGCCAAAGCGGGGGACGGCGTCATCGGGCTCGACGACATCGACGACGCGGACAACGAAGAGGCGATCGCGCGTCTCACGCGCGTGCGCGGGATCGGCGTCTGGACGGCGCAGATGTTCCTGATGTTCCAGCTCCAGCGTCCCGACGTGTGGCCGACGGGGGACCTGGGCGTGCGCGCGGGGTGGGCGAAGATGCACGGCGAGCCGGAGCCGCCGAGCGCAGCAGGAGCTGGACGCCGGCTCGCGGCTGGCCGGCTTGGTCGCCCACGGCCAGGCGGAGCGGGCGCCATCCCGCGTCGCGATGCACCTCGCCCCAGGCCCACAGCTGGGGGAAGGCGCGATGCTCGGCGGACTCGACGAAGGCGTCCCACGCCTTCGCATCGGTCACCTGCCAGGCCCGCAGCCGGTTCGAATCAGGCGGTTGGCGGCTCATCGGTCCCGAATCCGATCCCGCGCAGCTCCTGGCGCGCCACCTCGCGCTCATCCCACCAGCGCCGGTCGTCGCCGTAGATGATGCTCGGCTCGTGCCCCTTGCCGGCCAGGAGCACCATGTCGCCGGCCTGCGCCATCCGCAGGGCATGAGCGATGGCCGAGCGACGGTCGTCAATGACCCACAGCCGTTCGCGCTCCTGCGCCCCGGCATCGCGGGCGCCCTTCGCGATCTCCTCGTTGATCTCCGACGCCGACTCGGTGCGCGGGTCCTCGTCGGTGACGACCACCAGGTCAGCCAGCTCGCCGGCGACCCGGCCCATCGTGGGTCGCTTGGTGCGGTCCCGGTCGCCGGCGGACCCGAACACGGCGATCAGGCGCCCGGCCGTCAGCGGCCGCAGCTCGCGCAGGACCTTGGCCAGCGAATCGGCGGTGTGGGCGTAGTCGACAATCACTCCGAATGGCTGACCGAGGTCGATCCGCTCCATGCGGCCCGGAACGCCGCGAACCTCGGCCAGGGCAGCCGCGGCCTGCTCGGGGTCCAGGCCCTCGGCCTCGGCCAGTCCCAGGGCGGCCAGGGCGTTGCTGACGTTGAAGCTGCCGGGAAGCTGGATCGTCACCGGGCCCGACCAGCGGGGCCCCGTCACGTGGAACCGGCTGCCACGCGGTCCGAGGTCGAGGGCAGTGGCACGAATGTCCGCCTCGGCGTCGATGCCGTAGCTGATGACGGCGCCCGCCGCTCGATCCTGCAGGTATTCAAACGTGTTGTCGTCGCGGTTCAGCACTGCGACCGGCGCCTCCTGGACCAGGATGGCCTTCGCGGCCCGATAGGCGTCCAGCGTGCGGTGGAATTCGAGGTGCTCGCTGGTGATGGTCGTGACGATACCTACCGCGAAGCGGCAGTTGCGGACCCGTGCCTGGGCCAGGCCATGGGAGGTCGCTTCGATCACGACGCTGTCATTGCCGGCCTCGACCATGCCGGCCAGCATGCGTTGCAGCTCGAGGGCTTCCGGGGTCGTGGTCCGGCTGGTCGAGGCCATCTGCTGGTCACCGACCCGAGTGTCCACCGTCCCCACCAGGCCCGGACGGCGGCCGACGGCCAGGAGAATGCCCACGGCGAGAAATGCGGTGGTCGACTTTCCATCTGTCCCGGTGATGCCATACACCCGCAGCTGCTCCGACGGACGTCCGTACCACGCATCGGCCGCGTCCGCTACGGCGTGCCGGACATTCGCGACGATCAGCTGCGGAATGGCAAGGCCGGGCGTCGCGCGTTCGGCCACGACCGCCGCCGCGCCGCGCGAGGCGGCTTCGGGGATGAAGGTCCAGCCGTCGTGGGTCCCGCCATGGATCGCGAAGAACACCGAACCGGGCTCGACCTCGGCACTGTGGGCCGTCAGGCTGGTGACGTCGCCGGCCGGCACGCCGACCACCCGCTCCGGCACCACCACGTCGGCCAGGGCGCCGAGGCCCATGCTCCGCTGGGTCACGGGACGTCCTGCGGGGTGCGCCGGCGAAAGCGGGCCGCGACAGCCCGCAAGCGGTACGCGAGCGGGTCGATCACGATCTCCCAGCTCCCGGCCCAGGTCACACCGCGACCCCCAAATCCCTTCTTGAACAGGCCCACCCCGTACCACGGATGGTCTGGTCCGGCACCGGCCGGTTCCACGCCCCACAGGTCGTGGCGGCGGGCGCCACGGGCACGGGCCTCCCGCATCATGGCCCATTGGGCCGCATACGAGGCATAGTGCTTCGGCTCGCCGGGTGATTCGCGCCGCGAGCCGGCGAACAGGTAGAACGACTGCTCGCCCTCGATCACCAGCATGCCCATGGCGAGGGTCTCGCCGCCGCGTTGGGCTTCGACCAGGCAGGCACGTCCGGCGCCGGCCAGGGCCTGCCAGGCGGTCCAGTAGCGGTCCAGGGGCGGCAGCCGAAAGCCGGCGCGGCGCTGGGTCGCGCGCACCAGCTCGTGGAGTCGTTCAACGGCGGATCGGTCTTCCGGATCGGTGCGGATGCCGGTCTCGACCGCTTCGCGGGCGGCTCTGCGGACTGCGTACCGGGTGTCCGCGTCGAAACCAGCCAGCAGGGTCTCGTCGTCGGCGAGCTCCACGATCCGGGTCTGGCCCACCTGGAGGCGTTCCGGGACGCGGTGCGCGAGCTCGTCCAGGATGGCGGCTTCAGCCGCCCCGCTTTCGATGCGCGGCTCCAGGCGAAGCGCAACCGCGTGGTCGGCACGGGCTTCGTCCACCAGTCCCTCGACCAACGAACGGACGCGCGCTGCGGCGGCCGGGTCGGCGTAGTCGGTGACGGGCCCGTGGGGCACGTACCAAAAGCTCCGTCCCAGCGCGATCCGGCGCACTTGCGCGGCCGCTTCGGCCACCGGCGTGTCACCGTCCAATAGGACGTAGCGCCGCTGCGGGTGCCCGTCATGAGCAGCCACCGCCGCCCATCCCCAGTCATGCAGGAAATCCCCGCTCGACTCGCGTGCCAGCAGCCCCTGCCAGGCACCCTGATCCCCCTCGACCGCGGGTCGGAACGTCACGATCCCGCGGGTCGACGGCCCGCGATGCGGCGCAGGGTGGTCAGCTCGGGCGCGCGGAGGACCAGGCCCGCGACGAAGTAGGCCGCTCCACCCACGCCGGCCGGCACGAGAAGGGTCACCAGCCGGCCGACACCGGTTCCTTCCAGGCTGGGAAATGCGGCGATGGTGCCGAGGAACGCCCCGAGCATGGCCAATGAAGCCACCAGGGTCGCCACTCCCGAGCGCGTAAACGACGCCAGCAGCAGAGGGCCATCCAATCCGCCCAGCCGGATGCGGAGCGCGGCCAGCAGCCCGACGACCTCCACCGTGGCGCTGATCGAAATCGCCAGGGCCAGGCCCTCGACCCCCATCCGCCCGACCAGCAAGAGCATCAGGCCGATGTTGGCGACCACCGCGACCACCGCCCAGGTGACCGGCGTGCGCGTGTCCTGCATGGCGTAGAAGGCACGGGTCAGGACGTGGACGACCACGTGGGCCGGGACGCCGACCGCGAACCA
>DATKBC010000100.1:0-9026 GCA_035514415.1 Pleomorphomonadaceae bacterium
TCGGCCGGATACCCGAACGAAAGCAGGTACTCACACCGCTGCCCGCCGGGGAGGCCGAGCAACTGCGCGGCGAGGTCGAAGTCGGACACCGTTGCCGGCGCACTGCCGATCCCCAGCTCCCATGCCGCCAACACCATGTTCTGGGCGGCGCGGCCGAGGTCCCACAGGAGCGATCGCCCACCGCGCCCACCGCGCCCGCTGTCATGGGGCGTGACGAGCGCCACCGCCACGGGCGCACCCGCGAGGTGGTCCGCGTAACGCCCGACGCCGGTGAGCTGGCGCAGAACCTCGCGGTCGGTCACCGAGATGAACGCCCACTTCTGCTCGTTCTTGCTGCTGCCGGTCCGGCGGGCGGCATTCAGGATGCGCTCGAGATGCTCGTCAGCCAGCGGCTTGTCGGCGAACCGCCGCACGACCCGAACCGTGTTGATCGCCTGCCAAGTCTCCATTTCGGCACCAGTGTAGGAAGTCAGACTCTCCCCGACGATCTTGGGCTTTGTCCCACTCGGTGGGGATAACGGCCAACTTCTGCGTCGACGACCCGCCAGCTGGCTCCTAGATGCCCGGTTGTCCCACCGCCTGCATCAAACGGCCACCCAGACGCTCGAATCCACGCCGTAACGGAGCCTTCTTGGCCGATACGTCCGCCGGGTGGGACATGAACCGTCGAACCTTCCGCAAAAGGCTGGGGCGGGCCTTCACAACTCCTGAATGGGCGGACCGATAGCATCTGTGCGCACATGGCGCGCTCAAAGGGCCATTCCCGCCCCAACGGGGCGGCCAAGCCGCGGATCCTGATCGTCGAGGACGAGCCGCAGCTGCGTGCCCTGCTGCGCCTGTACCTGGAGCGCGAGGGCTACGCGGTGGCCGACGTGGGTGATGGCGCCGCGGCCCTGGCCGCGTACGACGCCCAACCGCCCGACCTGGTGATCCTCGACCTGATGCTTCCGAGGATGCAGGGCGAAACCGTGCTCGAGGAACTGCGCGACCGCGGATCGATTCCGGTCCTGATCACGTCCGCCAAGCGCACCGATGCCGACCGAATCGCCGGCCTGCGGCAGGGAGCCGACGACTACCTGGGCAAGCCGTTCAACCCGCACGAGGTGACTGCACGGGTGGCAGCCATCCTGCGACGGGCGGGACCATCGGGTAGGAATGGGCATGACCTGACCGATGAACCGATGCTGTCGCTGGCCGGCGGACGCCTGGTCCTGGATCCCGCCACCCGCCGGTATACGCTGGCGGGGGAGGGGGCCGATGCCGCACGATCCGGGCGGCTGACGCCGGGGGAGACGCGGCTCCTGCTGGCCCTGGCCCGCCGACCGGGGAGCGTCATGACCCGGGAGCATCTCCTGGAGGCCGTGGCGCGGAGGCCGGACGACGTGTTCGAGCGGGTCGTGGACGTCCACGTTGCGAACCTGCGCCGGAAGCTGCGCGACGATGCGGCGGAGCCGTGGTTGATCGAGACGGTTCCCCAGGCAGGGTATCGGCTGGTGGCCAGCCGGGACTCGACGTGACCCCGGCTCTGCCGCCCACCCCGGGGAGCACCGCGTCAGCCGCAACCGGCATGCCACTCGCCCTTCGGCTGGGCCTGGTCCTGTCGGCCGCGGTGCTGGTCGTCCTGCTGCTCACCGGAGCGGTGGTGAATCGAGTGGTCAGCCGGTCCTTCGACGACGTGGTGACCGCCCAGCAGCAGGACCAGGTGGACGCCACCGCCGACGCGCTGAGCGAGCTGTTGCGCCAGGGCGGAACGCTGCGCGAGGCCCGATCGGTCCTGCTGCGCTTGTCGCGGAGCCTGCACGGCCCGGTGACGGTCTACGGCCCAGAAGGTGGCGAGATCACCCACTTTGGGGACCGCATGCTCCCCCCCGGGGAGACGCGCGGCCTGGACGCTTCGGTGATCGTCGCCGATCGAGAGGTCGCGATGATTTCGGCCATCGTCCCCGTCCAGAGCGCCGAACAGCCATTCCTGCGCCTGTTCAACGGGGCGCTGCTCGTTTCCGGGTTGGTGTCCCTGGCCGTCATCGCGGGGCTGGCGGTGTGGATTTCGCGGCGACAGACACGGCCGCTGCAGGACGTGGCGGCCGCAGCGTCCCGATTGGAAGGCGGCGACCTGTCCGCGCGCTCCACTGGCGGCGGCGACCGCGAGTCGCAGGAGCTGGCTGGTGCGTTCAACACCATGGCCACGCGGCTGGAACGGACCGACTTGCTCCGCCGCCGCGCGGCGACCGACATGGCCCATGACCTGGCGACGCCGGCCACCGTGCTGGAGGGTCAGCTGCAGGCCATGATCGACGGGGTCGTGCCCAAGAACCGTGCCAACCTGGAGGCCGCGCGCGCGTCTGCATCGGCACTGGGGAGCGTGATCGTCCAGCTCGGGGAGCTGGCCAGCGCCGAGGCCGCGCCCCTCCAGGCTCGCCCCGAGCGGGTGGAGGTGGCCGCCATCCTGGCCGAGGCGGCCTCAGCGCTCGACGGGCTGTACCGCGAACGGGGCGTGAAGCTCGAGGTCGTTCCCGTGGCGCCGAGCCTCGCGGCCTGGGCCGACCCCGCGCACCTGGGCCGGGCACTGCGCAACGTGATGACCAACGCCGCCCAGCACACCCCGAGCGGGAAGACGGTCCGGGTCACCGCCATGTCCGCCGGGGAGGCGGGGGATCGGGTCCAGATTCGCGTCATCGACCAGGGCCCAGGCATCCCCGCCGAGGACCTGCCACATATCTTCGAGCGCTTCTACCGAGCCGATCCCGCCCGCGCCGCCCAGCCCGCCACGTCAACCGGCGCGGGTCCCCGCGCCGGCATCGGTCTGACCATCGCCCGGGAGCTATTGGCGCCGAGCGGGGGATCCATCGCAGTCGAGCACACCGGCCAGCACGGGACCACGTTCTTGCTGGATCTGGCGGCTCGCGGGTAGGCGTCGCCGCCGGGTCCGATGCGCGGGCTCAGGTGCCGGCGTAGAACTCGTTGATGGCCGCGGTGTCGTCGGAGAACGCCCAACGCGCCGCGACCTTCCCTTCGCGGATGTGGAAGATCTCGGCGGTCCGGTACGTAAGCGACCGGCCGCCGCGACGTGCCGTAGCCTGGATCAGGGCGATGGCGTGATCGTCGTTGGCCACCACATCGTGGAGTTCCGCGGTGATGTCGGAGTCGGGCAGAGGAGCTCCGCCGTAGAGAGCGGCGAGCGCCGCCTTGCCGCGGATGGGCTCGGCCCGACCAATCTCGTGCCACTCGACGTCATCGGCGAGCATGTCGGCCATGGCCTGGATGTCGCCGCGATTCAAGGCGCCCAGTCCCTCGCGAATCAGCGTGGCGCTTGGATGCTCGGCCATCGGTGTTCCTCCTCGTGCTGCCAACCAATCCTACTCGGGCCCCCCCGCCAGCAGGTGGCCGCGGAGCCGCGTTCCCGCGGGCTATATGAGCCGACTATACTGGTCGCCTATGAGAACCATCACAGCCATGGACCTCCGGCGGAGGATGGGGGAGTGGCTCGACCGGGCCTCGGCCGGCGAGCGAATCGTGATCGAGCGGGATCACCGACCCATGGCCGTCCTGGTCCCCTATGAGGACGGCACACGCCTGGACCAGCCCGATGAGGAGATGATCCGCCGCCGCGAAGCGGCCTTCGATCGCCTGGAGGCGTTCGCCAAGAGGATGGCAATCGCGCACCCCGAAGGTCCTGACGATCTGGATTCCGCAGCTGCCGTTCGATGGGAACGCGACCACGGGCATAGAGAGTTGTGAACGTGTTGGTCATAGACGCGTCGATCGCCGTCGCCATCGTCCGCCGCGAGCCGGCGCGTGACGTCATCCGGCGCCTCCTGCGCGAGCGCGGCCGTCCCAGCGTTCCAGGGCTCTTCTGGTTGGAGGTGATCAATTCGCTGGCTCGCCGCCACCATTACACGAGCGCCGAGATTCTGGAGGCGATCCGCGAATTGGAGGAGCTCGGAATCGAAACGATCGAGACCGATGCGTTCGGCCGGCTGATCGTGATCGACCTCGTGGAGCGCCACGGGCTGACCGCCTACGACGCGACGCACCTGGCGCTCGCGGAATCCGCCGACGCTGAACTGCTCACGACGCACCGCCAGTTGGCCGCGGCCGCCGGCGCTCGTGCCATCCTTGTCGAACCCGATGGCCGCCTGGCTGAGCCTCCCGCACCTTATGAGGTCGAGCCGACGTGGCCCACCTGGCGCGGGGCGGCGGCGTACTTGGGCGAGCTCCGCCGGCGGGTCGCCGAGGGAACAGCGTCCAGGGCCTGAGGCCCTGGACTAGGTGCCGGCGAAGAACTCGTTGATGGCCGCGGTGTCGTCCGAGAACGCCCAGCGGGCGGTGACCTTTCCGTCGCGCACGTGGTAGATCTCCGCCGTCCGGTAGACCAATGTCTTGTCGCCCAAGGTCACGGTAGCGGTGACCAGCTGAACCACGTGATCGTCGTTGGCCACGGTGTCGTGGACGTCCACCGAAAACGCGCTCATATCACCCAGGCCGGCCCACCGCTCGGCGAGCGCCGCCTTGCCCCGGATGGGCTCGGCTCGGCCGATCTCGTGCCACTCGACGTCATCGGCAAGGTAGTCAGTCATAGCCTGAGGGCCTTCCGCCTTCAGCTTGGCCTCCATCTCGCGGAAGAGTGTCGCGTTGGGGTGCTCATGGTGGGACATCGGTCTGACTCCTATTTTCCTGGCGGGCGGAATGAGGGGGAGAGCTTCGTGGCGGCGTCGATGTCCGAGGCGGTCATGAGCGGGATGCTCCGGATGTTGCTCGATCCGGAGCCGGCGATCGTCAGGCTGACGGCCGTGGCGGCGGCGTGGCTGGGTAGATCGACGATCGCGTAGAAGTCGTCCTTGCCAAAGCCCCAGTACAGCGACTCCAGGGAGCCGCCCACGGACTCGACCACCTGGCGGGCCGCGTCGAGCCGGCCGGAGCCGCCCTCGCGGAGCAGGCCCTTGGCGCCCTCCGAAGTGTAACGACCGATGAACAGATATTTGGCCATGGATCACCTCTGATTAGCGGGATGGGTACGGTACAACGGTTCGGGTGGCCAGCTCACGCCCACGTTACCGATCCGCGGGATCGAAGATGGTGAGCTCGGCGAACGAGGACCGATAGAAGCCCCGGTCGCGCGTCAGCAGCCGCTCCGCACGCGCGGCGGCATGCGCACCGATGATCAGGTCGGGCAGGATCCGGCGGCGGGTCCCGCCCGTCGCCCGGTAGCGACGCCAGGCCAATCCCGCGGCCAGCGCCGCATCCCGATCGACGCCGTCGTAACCCACCTCGAGCCGATCCAGGGCACCGGCGGCGGCTTCCGGATCCTCGAATGCAGCCGCCACCTCGGCCCACACCACGTCGCACGCGACCAAGCTTCCCTCGGCCAGGCACCTCCGCAGCGCATCGCGGGAGGACGGCCCAAAGCGCGGGTCGGCCGCGAAGACATCCAGCAGGACGCTGGTATCGACGGCCGTGATCATCCGCCGCCGCGCGTGCGCTCGATAAAGGCGTCCACCGACTCGGGGAGGTTGAGGATGCCCCACGCCGCGTCGACCGGGTCCAGCGTCTGGGCCTTGCGGGCCACCAACTTCCCGCCCTCGGCTTCGAAATCGAGCACCGCGCCGGGCTTGATCCCCAGACGGGCCCGCAGCGGCTTGGGAATTGTGACTTGACCCTTCTCGGAAACGATGGCCTTCATACCGAAATGGTATGGATTCCTACCAAGCCTGTCAAACGCTAGAGAGCGCTACTCCACCAACAGGTAGGTGGTCATGCGGCCTTTGCCCTTGACCTCAACGCCTTCACGCGGCTCGAAGCGATAGCGGTCGCGGAGGATCTCCCACGTGGATGGCGCCACCTGGACGCGACCCGGCACGCCGGCCGACTCCATCCGCGAGGCCGTGTTGACGGTGTCGCCCCACAGGTCGAACAGGAGCCGGCGCTGACCGATGACCCCGGCCACGACCGATCCTGATGCCAGACCGATGCGGAGCTCGAGTGGCACCTGCCGCGCGGCCAGCACCTCGCCTGCGGCACCCAGCATTGCCCGGGCCAGCCCGAGGGCGGCATCGGCATGGTCGGATCGGGGATCTGGCCCGCCAGCCACCGCCATGTAGGCATCGCCGATGGTCTTGACCTTCTCGACCCCGGACGCCACGGCCAGCTCGTCGAAGCGACTGAAGAGGCGGTCCAAGACATCGACCACCTGGTCCGCATCGGTTCGTTCAGCCCAGGGGGTGAAGCCGACCAGGTCGGCGAACAGGACCGTGGTTTCGGGGTACACATCGGCAATGCGTTGCTCCCCGCGCCGAAGCCGGGTGGCGATCCCGGCGGGAATGGCGTTGGTCAGCAGCTCCTCGGATCGGGCCTGCGCGGCGCGACGGCGGAGGTCCATGGAGCGCAACAGCAGGAACACGATCAGCCCCACCCCGAACAGGTTGAAGCCGTGGAGCGCCAGGCGAATCGGGTAAGGCGGCGGCTCGGCCCGATTGGCGACCAGCGGATCCAGGACGACGACCGTCAGCAGCATGGCGCTGTACAGCGCGAAAACGGGGATGGCCCGACGCGGCCCCAGGAACAGTAGCGCGGCAATCGGGAGCAGCATCCCCCACACGATCGACGCGCTGGACGCCACCAGGCCGCCCAGGGCCAGACTCCCGATCACCCCGGCCACCGCGGCGAAGATCAGCAGTACGTAGACGTAGACGGTGAAACGCCGAGTGCGGGCGACGAAGGCCAGGTTGGCCGCCATGATTGTGGCGAAGCCGACCGATACGCCCCAGAGCACCGGGTTGTCCTCGCCCACGGCGGCCAGGGCCATCAGGCGGAGGAGAGAGGTTGCGACGGCCACGTAACCGATAGCGATGCCGGACCCGCTTGCGGAGGCGCAGGTCGTCGTCGTCGGCTGGGTCGTCGGCCAGCGAGACCGCGCGCGTCAGCGTCGAGGCCTTCACCTACTTGACCGATGCGCCCAGCGACGCCTCGGCGTCCGTCACCGCCTCGTGGATCATGTCGCCGTACGGCGTTCCCTGGCCCGGAAAGTGACTGCTGATCCGGTCGATGACGGGCATCACAACATCCCGTGGGCCCAGCTTCCCGAGCGCCCGGATGGCAGCTGCGACCTCCGCAGGCTCGCTGCGGACCTGCCCGTCGTCCGGCATCACCCAGTCGACGACCGCGGGCGTGGCCCGCCCATCTCGCAGCTCTCCCAGCGCCAATATCGCCACCACGCCGTAACGCACCGTCAGATTGGTGAGCGGTTCCAGCGCTCGAGGATCCCGCAGCCGGCCGAGCGCCTCGGCCGCAGCCATGCTCACCTCGTCCACGTCATCCAGTGCGGTGATCAGTGGCTCGACCGCCAGCGGGTCGCCCACTCTGCCCAGGATGCCGGCGATCGTGGCCCGAACACTCGGATCTTCGGAGGCGACCCGGACATCGGGATGCGCCTGGCGCAGGGCCATGACCAGGATGTCCACGACCTTCGACCCCATGGCGACCAGTGCCGCGGCAGCCGCATCTCGGAGCCTCGCGTCGGCGAGCGCATTGATCAGTACCAGACCCGCCTGCGGGTCGCCGAGCCGACCCAGTGCCGCGGCGGCCTCACGCGCGCGCTCGGGGTCCTCACCCTGGAGCGCCTCGACCAGGGCGGCGACGCCTCGTTTGGATTCGAGCTTGTTGATGCTCGTCGGCCCGAACAGTCTCAATGAATCGACCCTCGTGCTGGGACGCCTCGCGGTCCGAGGTTAGCGCAGGCTAGGCGACCTCGACGAGGTCGGTCCAGGTGGTGGGTGAGGGAATGGGGTCGCCGTCTTCGCGCATCCCCTCGAGGTGCATCTGAATCGCGCCGCGAATGAGCTTCTCCACCTCCTGCCTGGTGGATCCCGCCGCCACGCAGCCGGGTAGGTCCGGCACATAGGCCGAATACCCGGTTCCGGTCTCCTCGAATATCACCGCGTATTGCAAGGTCATCGCTCCCGTGGGTCGATACCAGCCTGCCGGAGGATACTCCGCCACGTCGGGATCGAAAGATCCTTGCTCAATCGGCCGGCGATCGTTACCCGGCCCGTGGTGGGGGGCAGGCTGGCTTGACATGTGACCAATCGGTCACCTATAGTCTGGCCCATGGACGAGGTGTTCAGAGCCCTGGCCGATCCAACCCGCCGAGCCCTGCTCGACGAGCTGTTCGGTGAGGACGGGCAGTCGTTGCGATCGCTCCAGGGGCGCTTCTCGATGACGCGCTTCGGCGTCATGAAGCACCTGCGGCTGCTCGAGGAGGCGGGCCTGGTGGTGACCCGGCGCCGCGGGCGCGAGAAGCTCCACTTCCTGAACCCGGTCCCCATCCGACTCATCCACGACCGATGGGTGAGCAAGTACGCCGAGCCCTGGGTCTCTGCCCTGACGGGGCTCAAGAGTGAATTGGAGGAGAACCCCATGGAAAAGATCTACGAGATCTACATCAAGACCACCCCGGAGCGCCTGTGGCAGGCAATCACCGATCCCGATATTCGGACCAACTATCAGTTCGGCACGCGCCAGGTCTCGGACTACACACCCGGGTCGCGCGTCGAACTGAGCCACCCCGGCGCCGATGGGCTGCTTGCCGAGGGGGAGATCCTGGAGGTCGACCCGCCGCGCCGCCTGGTTCAGACCATGACGGCGCTGTGGTCCGACGAGGCGAAGGCGGAGGGCACCTCGCGGGTCACCTGGGACATCGAGGCTGTCGGCGACTCGTGCCGGCTGACGGTGACCCACGACCAGTTGCGCGAGGGCGCCAACGAGGAGCTCTACGGCGGCTGGCCGATGATTCTGTCCGGCCTGAAGACGTGGCTCGAGACCGGGGAGCTGCTCACCACCCCGGGATCGCTGCTCTACAGCCAGACCGCGTAGTCCCATGACGTACACCGCTGATCCGCGGGTCGATGCCTACATCGATGCCCTGCCGAACTGGCAGCAGGACATTTGCCGCGAGGTCCGCGACCTGGTCCACGCGGCGGACCCGCAGGTCATCGAGACCATCAAGTTCACCAACCGCCCCTACTTCGTCC
>DATKBC010000101.1:0-27699 GCA_035514415.1 Pleomorphomonadaceae bacterium
GCCTCGAGCGACCACGCCATGGCCAACGGGCGCCGTCGACTCACCAAGACAACAGGGAAGTCACGATCAGTCCAGGTTGGGTCGGTCATTGCTGACCGAACGGTCACCGCTACTCAAGCTAGCCACGATCGGTTCGCCGTCGAGGCCAGCTCCACTGTTGCCATTTCCGTTTGCGCCTGCCTGTCTGTTGGTCTGGCGTCCATTGTGCCCGTTCGTCTTGGTCTCATGAGCGAGCGAACGGGCCACTGGGTCAATACCTATGGCGGCCACCGCGCCTCGCGGCATGAGAGTCGCATCAACGATACGCCTTTCGGCCGATGGAGCTGTGGAGCGCCCGCTCGCTGGCTGCCCAGGTAGGCCGCGGTGACGCTCCCGCAGGATCGTCCGCAGAACTCTCCAGCCGTCCGGAATTGTCCGCAAGCGGCCGACGCCCATCACCCGGCGGGCCTCGAAGCTCGGGACTTCGCGGATCCGGAACTGGGCTCGGAGTGCACGAATGTTGATCATCGTCTCGATTTCGAAGCCATCGCCATCGAGCTCGAGTTGTGGTAGCAAGTGGCGCCAGAAGGCGTTGTAGCCGTAGCACAGATCCGTGTATCTGCCACCATACAGGCGCCGCACCAGGTGCACAAAGAAGCCGTTCCCGAGACGCCGGTAGTACGGCATGTCCTCGGTGCCACCACCGTGCAAGAAACGCGATCCCTTCGCGAACTCCGCGCCCGCGAGTAGAGCGTGCACGAAGTAAGGGATCTCCGCCGGATCCGTGGAACCGTCGGCGTCAAGCATCACGATGATGTCACCGGTCGCTGCCGCAAACCCACTGCGCAGTGCGGCCCCCTTACCTTCGCCGTCCTGCTGAACAATCCGGATACTCGGGAGAAGCTGGCGAGCAGCTTCGACAGTCCCATCCGTTGAGGCGCCGTCAACGAGGATTACCTCATTCACCATCGGCGGGATGCGGGGCAGCACATGACGAAGATTCTCCCGTTCGTTGAGAGCGGGAATAATGACGGTGACGGTCGGTGGTGGCACAACCACTGCCCCCCAAAACTGCGGATGAGGGGCCGCGCGCAGCCGTGGATGAAGGCTGAAGGCGGCCACCGTTGGCTGGCAGTCGTTACGGAGGCGCGCAACTTTCATCCGTCCCGACGTCTGCGGAGACTAGGACTTTCGTACTGGCCGGTCAACCGCCGGAAGGCCTATCTGGCGCGAATACGGTGCGGGCAGGCACCGTCGCAACTAACCGAGCGGGCGAGGGGCGCGTGCTCCGCCGGCTTGCCGCGTTGGCTAGCACTTGAGAGGAGCTCTAGGAGTCGACGGAGGAGGGTTGATCGGGCCCACATTGCAGGGAGGCCGGCTTGTTGGCGGCAGCGTCCGCACCAGTCAGGGATCTGCACCCCACCTGACCGGACTTAACAGAACCAGCCCAGGCCCCATTTGAATGCGTTGACAGGACGCAACAGCGCTCGCCATGAACCCGCCGTGGACCGATGTCCCGGCGCATCTGGCGATCCCGGCGCGGCCGCGGGTACGATGCGCCGATGACCGAGGAGCGACGCTTGGTGACGGTCCTGTTCGCGGATGTCACCGGTTCGACCGCGATGGGCGAAGCGCTGGATCCGGAGGACATGCGCGCCCTCCTGGGACGCTACTTTGCGATCGCCCAGGACGTCGTGGCCCAGCACGGCGGGACGCTCGAGAAGTTCATCGGGGATGCAGTGATGGCCGTGTTCGGGCTGCCCACCGCCCACGACGATGACGCGGCCCGGGCCGCGGCGTCGGCGCTCGCCCTGCGCGATCGGGTCCGGGATGACCCTGGCCTGGGTGATCGGCTGCCGATTCGGCTGGGACTGAGCACCGGAGAGGTCGTGGCCGCAATGGGCGGCGAGGGAGGTGATTTCCTCGTAACCGGTGACGCGGTCAACGTGGCGGCCCGGCTGCAACAAGGCGCAGCCAGCTGGGAGATCGTGTGCAGCGAACGGACGGCGCGGGCGGCAGGCGACGGGTTCGCCTTCGGGCCGGTCATGGATCTCGATGCCCGAGGCAAGGGAGCCCCGGTGCGGGCGCGCCGCCTGCAGGGCGCAGGAGTCTCCCGGCCGCGGGCTCGGATGCCGTTCCTGGGCCGGGACGCCGACGTGGCGCAGTTGGAGCTGACGTCCGGGCGAGCGATGCGCGAGCGTCGGCCTTTCCTGATCACGATCACCGCGCCAGCGGGAACCGGCAAGACCCGGCTCCTGGAGGAGTTCCTCGAACGGCTGCCGGAACTCCATCCCGATGCCCGAGTGGTGACCGCCCAGTGCCTGCCCTACGGCCAGCGCCTGACCTACCTGCCCCTCCACACCCTCCTGTTGCAGCTGCTGGGAGCACCCGATGATGACGACCCTGACGCCATGCGACAGGCGGCGGAGGCGTGGCTGACCGCTGGCGGAGACCCGGCTCCGCGCCGGACGGCGGAGCTGCTGGCGGCGACCTTCGGCGCCAGCGAAGGGGACCCGATCGACCGCGCCGAGCTGTTCGCGGCATGGCGGTCCGCGGTCGAGCTGGCGGCCACCGAGCGGCCGCTTGTCGTCGTGGTCGAGGACCTGCACTGGTCGAGCGACAGCCTGCTCGACCTGATCGAGGTCATCCTTCAGCCGAGGGGCGAGGCGCCACTGATGATGATCGTGCTGGCCCGGCCCGAGCTGCTCGACCGGCGTCCGACCTGGGGCGGCGGCCGTCGAAACTATGTCTCGCTGGCCCTCGAGCCGCTCGACGACTTGGCCATCAGCGCGCTGGTCGACTACCTCCTGCACGGTCCTCCGCCGGAGGTTGTCCAGGCGGTGGTGGCCCGCGCCGAGGGCAACCCGTTTTACGCCGGTGAGCTGGCCCGGACGATCCAGGATCGGGCGGCCTCCGGCGATGACCCGGCCGACGTCCAGGCTGTCGTGTCCGCCCTCCCCGACACCGTGCACGCCACGGTCCTGGCGCGACTGGACGTGCTGCCGCCCGCGGCTCGTCGGGTGCTGCAGGTCGGATCGGTCTTTGGCCGAAGCTTCCGCCTGGATGGCGTGACAGCGGTTGAGTCCGGGCTGACCGATGGCGCCGCCGACGCGGTAGACCACCTGCTGGAGCACGACCTCATCCGAACCAGCGGTCGTGACGAGCTCACCTTCCGCCACATCCTCATCCGCGAGGTCGCGTACCAGACCATGCCACGGGCCGAGCGAGCCCGCCTCCACGGTGCGGCCGGGGCGTGGCTCGAACGCGTCGCCGCCGGGCGTGAGGAGGAGCAGGCTGAGCTTGTCGCATTCCACTTCCGCGAGGCCGTGACGCTGGGCACGGCGGCCGGCGGGTCACTGGACGCAGCCCTCGTCGACAAAGCCGTCGCCTGGCTGCGCCGCGCGGCCGACACGGCGTTCGCGGGCGCCGCGTATGAGGAGGCGTCGCGCCACCTCCAGGCCGCAATCGAGATCGCGCCCCGTAACGAGCTGCCGGATCTGTGGGTCAGCCTGGGCGACATCTTCGGGGGCGGGAACCGGGCAATCGAAGCCTATGCAGCGGCGGCCAGGCTGGGTCGAGAGCTCGGCAGGCCGCCGGACTTCATCCTCCGAGCCCTCAGCGGGCAGCTGATGGTCCTGGGTCGCTGGGGCGGGTCGGTTGGATCCCCGTCGACCTCTGACGAGATTGCGGCCATCGTCGACGAGGTCCGCGCCCTGCGTGAGCAGGCGACCGACCGGATGGTTCTGGCCTGGTCCATGGTGGCGGAGTCGTTCCTGCCGTTCGAGGCCGCCACGAGCGCGCGCCTGCCAACCGAACAGGACTGGGCACAGGGGCGAGAGGTAGGCGAACGGGCTGTAGCCTTGGCCCGCGAGCTCGATGACCCACCCCTGCTGAGTGCGGCCCTGGACGGGCTCTCGGCATTCGCGCTGGGCACGGATCCCGTGACCGGCCTGAGCCTGACGCGGGAGCGCCAGGCCATGGAGGACCGCCTGCCGCTGTACGAACGCTCCGATGTCCACAACATGGTGGCCTGGTTCGCGTCCGAGCTCGGCGAACTGGAAGACGTTCTCGTGGCCGCCGAGGGCATCCTGCGCGACCTGGCGCCGAATCAGGCCCAGGCGACGGCCATGAGCCTCGCGGCATGGCAAACGTGGTCGCTGGCGCTTCTCGGCCGCTGGGACGAGGTGACCGCAGCCGCCGAGCGGGCGGGCCGTCTGTGGGAGGACTCCGGGCGCCTCTCAGCCGGGTTCGCTCTGCACGGGCTGATCGCCGCCCTCGAGGTCGGCGTGGCACGACAGGACGACCGGCTCCGCAGCCGGGCGACATCGGTCTTGCTGGGCATCGCCGAGCAGTTCCCGCCGGGCCATCTCTTCCGCCGCCTGACGGCCGTCGTCGGGCCGGACCCCGAAGCGCTGGTCCGGACCACGATCCTGGACTGGGAGCCGTACGTCACCCGGCTGCACCTGGTGGAGCGCGCCGTCGCCGTCTGCGCGGACCTCCATCATCCGATCCCCCTCGAGGGGTTGGACAAGTTGCTTGGCGAAGCGCGGACCCGGGACCAACGACTACTGGCCGCCCAGCTCCTCCGCGCGCGCGGCATCCAGGAGCGGGCACCGGACAATCTGGGCGAGGCGCTGGAGCTGTTCCGCGGCTTTTCGGCTCGGCCGCTGGTAGCTCGTACCGAACTCGAGCTTGGACAGCTCACCGACGACACCGCCCTGGTCGCATCGGGCACCGCCGCGCTGGAGGCGCTGGGGGACATCACGCACCTCGGTCGGGTGACGGCAATCCCCCGCTAGTCGCTGCCGGGTCAGGGGCCGGGCAAGACCTCTGCCAACAGGTCGGGCAGGGCGGCGAAGAAGGCCGATCGAGCCCGCATCGGTCCCAGGCCGGTGTCGCGGGCCGCTCGATGGCTCGCCAGGTCGGTGTGGGGGCCGAACAGCACGATTCGCGGACGTCGGCCTTCCTCGGCGCCATCTCGCCACGCGGCGATGGCCGCGCCCCAATGTGGCTCACGGTCGCCCCAATCGACCACCAGCAGGTCGACCTCACCCGCCCGCGGCAGCTGATCCGGGGCGTCTGCCCGGACCATGCTGGCCGCGGCACCCGTGACCAGGCTCTCGATCCGCGAGGCGGTCATCAGTTCCCGAACGAGGGCCGCTACCCGGACCCCATTGGGCGTCCCTGAATCAGACCGAAGGCTCGTCGATCAGCTCCCTATCGGGCCCGGGTGGCGGCCCATCTGCGTTCGGCGCAGGCCCGTTCGGACCGCGCCCGTTGGCTGTGTTGTGGTCGACCAGGTAGCGGGCGATGCGCATGGGGAAGACGCCGACCACGACCGGTGCCCGGACGTCCACTGACAGCTCCACGCCCAGCTCGTCGCGCATCCACAGCTCCTCGAGCTTGGCCGCTTCACGGGCCGGGACACCGATGTAGGCCGATGACCCGTTGCGGCTGATCCGGACCATCGCATCCGGCTCATCGAGCCCGAACCGTCGTCGCAGCTCAGCCACCGGGACGTAGGGGCGCGAGCACACGAAGCGCCTCAGGCTGGACGTGCTGGGGCGCTTGGTGGCGGACATTGAGCGAGTCTAGCGCGGGTCGGAATCGCCCGCTGAAGCGGCCGCTGGCTCCTCCGGTTGGCCGTGGCTCCAGCCCCGTGCGGCCTCCACGGCCCGGCGGATGAGCCGCTTTGACGGAGCGCGCTCCGGCGCTCCGCCGTCGTCAGCGGGGTACGAGCGCAGCTGGAGGCCGATCTCGCCCGCCCCGGAGGGGTGAACGTCGGTCCCGTCGATGCGGATGGTCGGCGAGCCGGGGAACTCCAGGAACTGCGCGTCCTCCGGAGTGCTGACCGCGATCATCTGGATCGGCGTCTCGAAGGCATCCTCGATGAGCACCTCGACCAACCGCTGGCGAGCGGTCATGTAGTGCGGGTCGGCGTCCCAGAACAGCAGCTCCACGCGCATCGGTCAGTCCTCGTATCGGTCAGCCGGTCGACAGACCGATGACCAGGCAGGCGACCGCGATGATGGCAAGGCCCGCACCGAGCCAGATGCGCCGCCGCTCGGCACCGGTCATGCCTTCGCGCAGCGAGGCACCCGGCGACCTGGCGCGCCCGCGCCAGGTCTGGTAGCGCTCGGCGTTTTGCTCGCGCGCCTCGCGCTGGCGATACGACCGCCAGGTGGGCCATCCGATGGCCAGGCCAGCCACCCCGGCCACCAGCGCGGAGATCAGCAGGGCGCCGGTCACACAGGTTGGCCGGTCATGCCGGGTGAGCAGCGAGCCGGCCGGCCGCGGCCACGTCCACCAGCCAGGTCACGCGCTCAGCATCAACCCGCGCGGCGGGGAGGTCGGCACCGGCACGGACCGCAGCCAGGGTCTCGGCCTTGTCTGCCCCGACCACCAGAAAGATCACCTCTCGGGCCGCATTCAGGACCGGGTAGGTGAGCGTCAGCCGGGGCGTGTCGTAACCGGGAGGCCAGGTGGCCACCACCAGGCGGTCGGTGATCCTCAGCGCGTCATCCCCGGGGCACAGTGAGGCGGTATGGCCATCCACCCCCATCCCCAGCCAGATGAGGTCAAGGACCGGGACCAGGCCGGGGCCGGCCACGGTCACCTGGCGCAGTTCGGCCTCGTAGGCCCAGGCCGCGGCATCGAGGTCCGGGCTCTCGCCTGCCATCCGATGCACCGCCTCGGGCCGCAGGCCGGGCAGGTGATCCAGCAACGACTCGCGCGCCGCGCCATAGTTCGACTGCGGATCGCCCGGTGGCACGGCACGCTCGTCGGACCACATGATCTCGACGTCTCCCCACGGGACACGCGTCACACGCGGCGCGGCCCGCAACAGGTGGAAGGCGGTGTGCGGTGTGCGCCCCCCGGACAAGGCAACCAGAAAGCGGCCGCGCGCGCGGATGGCGTGGCGGGCGGCGTTCACGAAGCCATCCGCGGCGGCGGCCGCGACATCGGTCGGCGTCGGCAGGACGACCGTTTCGACGGTCACGCGGCCGCCGCCTGCGCGGCGGCCAGCAGGATCGCGGCGGCGCGCAATGCGTCCTCGTACAGCGGGTCGCGCTGGTGGAGCACCAGCTGACGACGCAGCACCTCCGCCTCGGACTCCGCCTCGAGCGGGATCCGGCGCAGGAGGGCGGTCATGCCGTCGGCGTTCGTCACGATGGTGGCCTCGGTCGCGGGACGGTCAATGATGAACTCGGCTGAACCCGTCTCGCCAAAGGCCCGGAGGCGGACCGACAGGAGCTCGCCTGGCGGCACCTCATTGGTCGCCACCGGTTCGATACCGATATCCACCATCTCGTATCGGCCCTCGAGGATCATCCCCATGCCGCCATTTGCGAGCCCCTCCCGCGATCTCGCCCGGCGCCAGGCCAGGCGGGTCGCGATCCAGCCGGCGTACAGCAGCGCCCCGGCCTCGGGCGA
Organism: Pleomorphomonadaceae bacterium; assembly: GCA_035514415.1. Classification (GTDB taxonomy): domain Bacteria; phylum Chloroflexota; class Limnocylindria; order QHBO01; family QHBO01; genus DASTEQ01. The sequence continues at coordinate 7,414 of DATKBC010000101.1, forward strand.
CCGAGTGCCACCCGCCGGGGTATCCCCAACCGCGTACTTGATGCGCAGCCGGGACAGGTTGGGCAGATAGCGGCGGAAACGGGGCGCATCGAAGAACTGCGCGGTCAGCTCTTGCCAGGGCGCCAGACGTTCCCAGGCAATGTCGCCGACACCCGATCGGCGCCGGATGACGCCGAGTCGCTTCAGGCCGCCGGCCAGGTCGCCAAAGTCCGCCGAGTTCACGACCAGCCGATCGGCGATCTCCACCAGCTGGTTGAAGACCGCGTCCTTGAACGGCGGGTCGCCGGGCCACCACACGTCAGTCGGGAGGTCGTGGATGTCGAGGGGCGCCACGATGCCGTCCAGGTGGCGCGCGGCCTCGCCCCGGACGGTGAGGGCCAGCTGCTCGAAGCAGATGCGCCCACCGTCATTGTCCCCGTCTCGGCAGTGCGTTCGGATCCTCGCATCCAGCGTATCGCCCTCGGCATTCGGGTCGGCCTGGAGGACGATGGCTCGCGAGGGATGGCGGGCGCCCAGGCTCAGCAGGATCTCGAGGATCCGGTCACTGGCCGCCTGGTCGGCCGCGGTGACGATCAGGTTCAGGACCGATGTGCGCGCGTGCGGCATCCCCTTCTCGGTGACCACCAGCCCATCTCCCTGGCCGTTTTCGGTGGTGGCCGCCGTCCACAGCCGCGCCAGCTCGGCCTCCACCGCACGTACGGTGGTCCCCCGCAGCTCCCAGAACGGGGTGACCTCCGGCTCCACGCTCATGGCCGCCGCCACTCTCGGCCGTCGTGGGTCAGCAGCTCGTCCGCGGCCGGGGGTCCCCAGCTGCCGGCCGCATAGAAGTGGAGCGGCCCACCACCTCCCGCACGCCAGGCCTCGACGATGGGGTCCAGGATCTCCCAGGCGCGGACCAGCTCGTCGTCGCGCGTGAACAAGGTCGAGTCCCCGATCATGCAGTCCAGGAGCAGGGTCTCGTATGCGTCCGGGGAATCGACCGCAAATGAGCTCCCGTATCGGAAATCCATGTTCACACCCCGGATCATCAGCCCCGGACCGGGCACCTTGGCCCCGAAGCGGAGGAGGATGCCCTCGTCGGGCTGAACCCGGATGGCGAGCACGTTGGGGTCGATCTCCGGTGCCCCGGCCCGCCCGAACAGGGCCAGCGGGGCGCGGCGGAACTGGACCGCGATCTCCGTCACCCGCGCCGCCAGCGCCTTCCCGGTGCGGATGTAGAACGGCACGCCCGCCCAGCGCCACGAGTCGATCCCCAGCTTCAGCGCCACGTAGGTCTCGGTCTCGGAGTCGGGAGCCACCTCGGGCTCGTCGCGATAGGCGCCCACTTTTACGCCTGCCACCCAGCCGCTGATGAACTGGCCACGGACCGTGTTGTGCGCGATGTCGTCGTCCGTCATCGGCCTGACGGCACGCAGGACCTTGAGCTTCTCGTCACGCAGGTCGTTCGCCGAGAACTCCACCGGAGGCTCCATGCCGAACACGGCCAGCAGCTGGAGGACGTGGTTCTGGACGATGTCGCGCAAGGCCCCGGTCTGGTCGTAGAACTCGCCGCGTCCCTCCACGCCGACCGTCTCGGCCACCGTGATCTGAACCGAATCGATGTAGCGCCGATTCCAGATCGGCTCGAACAGGCCGTTGCCGAACCGGAAGACGGCCAGGTTCTGGACCGTCTCCTTGCCGAGGTAGTGGTCGATGCGGTAGATCTGCTCCTCGGCGAACACCTCGCGGATCTGGGTGTTCAGGGTGATGGCCGACGTCCGGTCGAATCCGAACGGCTTCTCGACCACGACCCGGGTCCAGCCCTGGCGCCCGGAGGTCCGCTCGCTGCTCCCCGCCAGGCCGGCGGCACCAAGGTGCCGAACCACGTCCGGCATGAGCGACGGCTGGACCGCGAGGTAGAAGAGTCGATTGCCGGCGGTCCCCCGGTCGCGGTCGATACGGTCCAGGCGCTTGGCCAGGGCCGCATAGGCCTCCGGGTCGTCGAGGTTGCCCTGCTGGTACTCGATACCGGCGGTGAAGGCCGACCACACGGACTCGGAGACGGGACGATTGCGGCTGAACTGGTCGATTCCCGCCCGCAGATGGGCGTGGAACTCCTCGCCGCTCATCGGCCGGCGGGCGAACCCCACGACCGTGAACTCGGGAGGCAGGTGGCCACCCAGGGCCAGGTTGTAGATGGCCGGTCCGAGCTTGCGGAGCGTCAGGTCTCCGGTGGCTCCGCAGATGACCATCGTGCACGGCTCGGGCATGCGCTCCTGGCGCAGGCCCTGGCGCAGCGGATTGACCGATGACGTCGCGGGCTTGGCTGGCGCGATCGTCATCGGCTCAGCCAGGTCCGTCCGTGCCCTCGGCCGACTTCACGGCATGGCCTCCGAATTCGTTGCGGAGGGCCGCTAGCACGCGATCGGTGTAGCTGTCCGGCGTGCGCCGGCTGCGCAGGCGCTGGATCAGCGCCAGGGTGATGACCGGCGCCGGGACGTCCTGGGCCAGCGCCTCGGCCACGGTCCAGCGGCCCTCCCCCGAGTCGGCCACCCAGCCTGCGATCCCGGCCAGGTCGTTGCCCTCCTTCTCGAAGGCGTGCGCCGCCAGCTCCAGCAACCAGGAGCGGATGACGCTGCCGTGGTTCCACAGCCGGGCGATGGCGGCCAGGTCGAGCTCGTAATCGGACGCGTGGAGGATGTCGAATCCCTCGCCGTAGGCCTCCATCAGGCCGTACTCGATCCCGTTGTGGACCATCTTCACGTAATGACCGGCCCCCGCCGGACCGCAGTACAGGTAGCCGTCGGGAGGGGCGAGGGTAGCCACCACCGGCTCGAACCGATCGAACACGTCCCGCTCGCCGCCGACCATGGCACAGAAGCCGACTTCCAGGCCCCACACCCCGCCCGATACGCCCACGTCCAGGAAGTGCAGGCCGCGCGCACCGAGCTCGCTGGCGCGACGGGTGCTGTCCGCGAAGTTGGCATTGCCGGTGTCGACGATCACGTCCCCTGTCTCGAGCTGGTCGGCGAGCTGGTCGATCAGTCCCTGGGTCGGATCGCCGGCCGGCAAGCTGACGAGGACGTGGCGGGGAGCTCGCAGCGCGGCACACAGCTGGTCGATCGATTCGACCGCGATGATCTGCCCGCCGTTCTCCGGCTCGGCCGCGAGTTCGGTTGCCACCGCCGGCGTCCGGTTCCAGGCCACGACAGGGTGACCGCCGCGCGCCAGGCGACGCGTCATGCCGGCCCCGATCCGACCCAGTCCCACGATGCCGACCTGCATGGCTCCTCCTTCGGTCCGGATGATGAACTACACGACCGCGCTGCCCAGCGCCTCGGCGACCAGGTGGCCGACGCGCGCCAGCCCGTCCTCGGCATCGGCTGCGTGCAGGCGCAGGACGCGTCGCCCGCGCCGCTGCAGCGCGGCGAGGTCACCTGCGGCCTGGGCCGCCAGTAGCGTACCGAAGGTCTCGACCCGGCCGGGGATGGGCAGGTCCCGTCGCGGATCAGCGGTCAGCATCAGGTACACCCCCGTGTCGGGGCCGCCCTTGTGGAGCTGGCCGGTGGAGTGCAGGTAACGCGGGCCGATGCCCGCCGTCGTGGCGGCGCCCAGCGCGTCGCGGACGGAGCCGCGGAGGCGCTCGAGAGCGGCGGAGACAGCCGGATCGGGCGGCAGATAGGCCAGGATGGCGAAGTAGTCCCCCTCGGCCAGCATCCCGAGTAGCGACCTGACGGCCGCTGCCACGCTCGGGGGCGCGTCGCCCAGGGCGGCGGGATCGGCGGACGCCGCCAGGCCTGGTTCGGCGACGATCGGCATCGGGCTGCGGAATGCGCCATCACGCCGGTACTCGGCCAGGAGCGCCTCGGTGGCGGCCTTGGCCTCCGCCACGTTGGGCTGGTCGAAGGGATCGACACCCAAGACGATCCCGAGCGCCGCGGTGGCGACCTCCCAGCGCACGAACTCGGCACCTACCGCCTCGCGCCGACTCATCGTCAGCTCATGGACCGGATGTCCGGCGGCGCGCAGGTCGCCGGCCAGCTCACGCATCTGGTCGGACTCCGACTCGCCGGCCAGGCTCACCAGGACGAAACAGCGGTCGGTCCCGTACTGCTCGGCCGCGGCCACCGGCTCGCCGACGACCGGCACCACGCCTCGTCCCGCCTTGCCGGTGCTCTCGGCAATGAGCTGCTCGATCCAATCGCCGAGGCTGGCCAGCCTGGGTGTGGTCAGCAGGGTGAGCTTGTCGCGCCCCGCCAGCGCCGCTTCGCCGATGACCGCCCCCAGCCGCAGGCCTGGGTTGTCGACGGCCGGCTGGCGGCACGCGGCAGCCATGCCCTGCGCCTCGTCGAGAAGAGCCTCCAGGTCAACGCCTCGGAGCGCGGCCGGGACCAGGCCAAAGACCGACAGGGCGGAGAACCGGCCGCCGACCGACGGCTCACCTTCCATGATGGCCCGGAATTCCTGGGCCCGGGCCAGCTCGGCCAGCGGGGTGTCCGGATCCGTGATGGCCACAAAGTCGAGGGCGGGGACGACGTCGGCCAGGCTGGCGTGGAAGGCGAGGGTCTCGGTCGTGGTGCCTGACTTGGACGAGACGCACAACAGGGTCCGGGCCCCCGTGGCCCAGCTGCGGAAGCCCCGGACCGCGTCCGGATGGGTGGAGTCGCAGACCCGCAGCGTGGTCGTGCCTTCGAACAGGCGGGCCCACAGCTCGGGCGCCAGGCTGGACCCGCCCATGCCGAGGACGGCGGCGCGCCGATACCCGTCGCGGGCCACACCCGCGGCCAGATTCCGGATCTCGCCTACCCGCCGCGCCATCGCTTCGGGGAGGTCAAGCCATCCGAGCCATGCGACTACGTCTGCCGTGGCGTGCCCGCTTTCGGCCCACAGGCTGCCGTCGCGCTCCCACAGTCGCTCGGCCACCCGCTCGGCCGTCCACCGTTCCAGCCGGGCGGCGATGGCATCCTCGAGCGGGCCGCTCATGCGGTCGCGAGTGCCCTCCGCTTGGCGTCGATGGTCGCCATCAGCTCGTCGAACGAGGCCGCGAAGGACGTCACGCCTTCGTCGATGAGCTCGTCGGTGACCTGCCGCATCGAGATGCCCAGCGCCTCAACCTCGGCGATCGCCCTGGCGGCGGCAGCGAAGTCGGCGTCCAGCGTTCGACGCAGCTCCCCGTGGTCGAGCATCGCGGCGACCGTCTCGCGCGGCATGGTGTCCACCGTGTCGGGACCGATCAGGGCCTCGACGTACTTCACGTCGCGGTAGGCGGGGTCCTTGGTCGATGTGCTGGCCCACAGGCAGCGCTGGACACGGGCACCGGCGGCCCCAAGCTCCGCGAACTCGTTGCCTCCGAAGATCTCACCGTAGGCCTGGTAGGCCAATTGGGCATTGGCGACCGCCGCGGTCCCGCGCGCTCGGCGCGCGGCATCGGTACCCAGCGCATCCAGCGGGCGGTCGACCTTGGTGTCCACGCGGCTCACGAAGAAGCTCGCGACCGATGCAATGCGCGACACGTCGCCGCCCTCGGCCCGCCGGCGTTGGAGGCCGCGCAGGTAGGCCCGTGCCACGTCGCGGTAGACGTCGACCGAGAACATGAGGGTCACGTTGATGTTGATGCCCTCCGCGATGGCGGTCTCGATGGCCGGCAGGCCGGCTGAGGTGGCCGGGATCTTCACGAAGATGTTCGGACGGTCGACCCGGGCCCATAGCTCCCTGGCCCGCTCCAGACTGCCCTGGCTGTCGTTGGCGAGGCCCGGCTCGACCTCGATCGACGCCAGCCCGTCGGCCCCCTCCGCGGCGTCGTACACCGGGCGCAAGAGGTCGGCGGCGTCACGGATGTCGGCCACCGCAATGGCCTCGTAGATGGCCTGCCCGTCGGCCCCGTCGGCATGCAGGCGACCGATCAGGGCGTCGTAGTAGCCCCCCGCAATGGCCTTGGCGAAGATGGTCGGGTTGCTGGTCAGGCCCCGAATGCCATCCCCGATCAGCGCGCCCAGGCCTCCCGAGTCGATGAGCTGGCGATCGATGGAATCGATCCACGGGCTCTGCCCGAATTCGGCGTACAGCCGCTGGAGCGTGTTCATGGACCGATACCTCCTCAGTGCGCGGCCACGTCAGCCGGAACCGGCGCGGCCGTGCCGGCCACCAGGTCCCGGGCCGCGGCGGCGATGGCCGCGGCATCGATGCCCGCCGCCGCTAGCTGTTCCGCCGGCGTCGCGGAGCCGGGCATGATCCGCACCGCCAGCTTCACGATCCGCGGTCGCTCGGGAGCGTCGGCAAAGACGTCGAGCACCGCATCCCCGAGCCCGCCCTCGGGCCAGTGATCCTCGACCGTCAGCAGTCGACCGGTCGCGGCCGCCGCCTCGCGGAGGATCTCCGTATTGATGGGCTTGACGCTGTACAGGTCGATGACCCGGGCGCTGATGCCCTCGGGAGACAGCTCGTCGGCGGCGGCCAGTGCCTGGTGGAGCGTGATCCCGGCCCCGATCAACGTCACCTGGTCGTCGGGGGAGCTGCGCACGACGCGCGCCCCGCCGATGGGGAAGCTCTCGCCGGGTGCGTAGATGACCGGGGTCTTCTCGCGGGTCGTGCGCAGGAAGACCAAGCCCGACAGGTCGACCATCTGGGCCACCAGGGCCGCGGCCTGGTTGGCGTCCGACGGGTACAGGACCGTGCTGCCGTACACGGCGCGCATCATGGCCAGGTCCTCGAGCCCCATCTGGGACGGGCCGTCCTCGCCAATGGACACCCCGGCGTGGGACCCGACCAGGCACAGGTTGGCCCGGCTCACGGCAGCCATCCGGATGAAGTCGTAGGCGCGGGTCAGGAAGGCGGCGAAGGTCGACGCGAAAGGACGCCAGCCGCGGATCTGCATCCCGACCGCCGCGGCCACCATCTGCTGCTCGGCGATGTACATCTCGAAGTAGCGGTCCGGGTGCGCCTGACGAAAGATCTCGGCGTACGTCGAGTTGCTCACCTCGCCGTCGAGGGCCACGACCTCGCGACGGGCGGTCCCGACGGCGGCCAGGGCCTCGCCGTACGCGCGGCGGGTGGCTTCGCTGGTCCCGACCTCATACGCGGGCAAGCGCACGACGTCCGGCTCGGGGCGCGGACGGACCTCGACGGTCTGATCCGGCGGCGACACCGACACGCGCAAGTGCCGAAGCCCGCCCAGCTCGGCGATGGCCGCTTCGGGATCCGCCAGGGCCTTGCCGTGGAACCCGTTCTGGTTGGCCACCGCGGCCACGCCGTGACCCTTCTCGGTGCGAGCCACGATCATCGTGGGCCGGAGCTCGGTCCGCGCCGCATCGGTATAGGCCTGGTCAATCTCAGCCACGTCGTGCCCATCGATGGCCATCGCATGCCAGCCGGCGACCTGCGCCCGACGAACGTACGCATCCAGGTCCCAGCCATGCATCGTCTCGCCGGTCTGGCCCAGCCGATTCACGTCCAGAATGGCGGTCAGGTTGTCGAGTCCCGCGTGGGCGGCGTGCTCCATGGCCTCCCACATCGATCCCTCGGCCATCTCGCTGTCGCCGCACAGGACCCACACCCGGTACGGGAGCTGGTCGAGCTGCTTGCCGGCCAGCGCCACGCCGACGCCGATCGGCAGTCCCTGACCCAGCGAACCGGTGGCCACGTCGACCCAGGGCAGGACCGGCGTGGGATGGCCCTCGATCCGGCTCCCCAGGCGGCGGAAGGTGAGGAGCTCCACATCGTCGATCGCGCCCGCCGCGGTGTAGACCGCGTACAGGAGCGGGCTGGCGTGGCCCTTGCTGAAGATGAGGTGGTCGTTGCGCGGGTCGTCGGGACGATCGAAGTCATAGCGCAGATGACCGGCCACCAGCACCGCCATCAGGTCGGCCGCCGACATCGACGAGGTGGGATGGCCCGAACCGGCGGCACTCGAGGCGCGGATCGAATCCACGCGGAGCTGTTGGCCAAGCTCGCGCCAGAGGTCGAGATCGTCCTCCTGGGTCACGGTCCGCATGATACCCATCGAGGGCGATCCTGCTGGTTCAGGCGCCTGAAAACGAAGCGGCGCCCCGGAGGGCGCCGCCTGGCGTACGGGTGCCGGCCGCGGCCGGCACCATCGGTCTATCCGCGAACGAGGCGGAAGCAGTCGCTGCAGTAGACGGGCCGCGTGCCGGTCGGCTTGAAGGGCACTTGCGTGTCCTTGCCGCACCGCGCGCAGACCGCGTCGTGCATCTCCCGCGGGCCACGGTCGTAGGAACCACCACCGCCGTAGCCACCGCCGGAGCCGTAGCTGCTGCTGCCCCCATACCCGCCCGACGCGCGACGCTGCGCGCGGCAGGACGGACATCGCTTGGGCGGCGACGTGAAGCCCTTCTCCGCGAAGAAGCTCTGCTCCGATGCGGAGAATACAAATTCGGTCCCGCAGTCTGAACACGTCAGGACCTGGTCGGAATAGGTCACCCTGGACCTCCCACTATGAGTTGGAACCTTCCGGTTCGTTGCTCGCTCGGTATCACGGCCACGGGTCTTACCACTACCCCGTGAGCCGACGAAACCGTGGTGGGAGGGGAGGGAAAGGCTCTGGACGCCGGACGAGCAGTCCGGATCGGCCGAGAGTCTACCATCCGGGTGTGCGTCCGGTCCCCATGACCATTGTCGGGGCCCTGATCGCTGCCGCCGGCGCGGTCTGGATTCTCCAGGGATTGAACGTCATCATCTCGGACAGCTTCATGACCGGCAGCCGGATCTGGGTCGTGATCGGGGCCGTGGCCGTGGTGGGCGGGGTCGCCCTCAGTTGGTGGGCGTGGTCTCGGCGCTGAGGCCCTGGACTGGCCGCCGCAGCTGGCGACCTGCCCACACGCATCCGGCTGCCAACAACGCCAACCAGGCGGCCAGGAGGGCTGACAACAGGGCGTAGCCTCGCATCAGGCCCACCAGGTCCTCGACGCCGGCGAAGGAATGGACCCGGTAGCCCAGTGCGCGGATCGCGGTCTCAACCGTGCGCAGATCGGCGGCGACGACCTCGAGGTCGGGGTGGAAGGACTCGACCTCGGTGGCCAGGGTCTCGGAACGGGTGGCAAGGATGTCCAGGTCTCCCGAAACGTCCTCGAAGGACCGCGACGTGCCGGCGAACGGTTGCTGGCCGAGGATGGTGACGTTCAGGGCTTCCGCCAGCTCTCCGGTGCTGGTCGCCAGCCGATCCAGCAGACGGGCCGCGTCATCCAGTGCCTCCTGCACGTGGCCCAGCGAGGCAGAGGCGTCCTCCAGCGTGGTCGCGCTGGAGCCCAGCAGCGCGGCAGTCTGGACCAGGGAAATCGCGGTGGCCTGTCGGTCGGCCTCCAACCGCTCGTCGAGGTCGCGCATGGCCAGCAGCCCGCCGAGCCAGGCGACCATCATCACAACGGTCAGGACCAGCCCGACCACCCCGAACCAGACCAGCCCCGTTCCCAGGCGGCGCGTCGGGAGCCCGAACATGTCCAGTTCTCCTTCCTCCCCTACCCGGTGGCTGCCAACTCGGCCCCGGCCGTGGCGAGCTCGTCGAGGGCGCGCGTCCCGTCCCCGGGTTGTCGGTCGACCGCGGCGACGGCATCGGTCAAGACCGCGACGGGGTATCCGCGATCGATGGCGTCCAGGGCCGTGGCCCAAACGCAGTAGTCAGTCGCCAGGCCCCCGATGACCACCCTCGCGACTCCCTGCTCGCGGAGCATCGATTCCAGCTCGGTGGGTCGATCCGTGCCCGTGACCGGGTCGCGCATGGTGAACCCCGAGTAGCCGTCCTCCCCGTTGCTTCCCTTGCGCACCGAGGGCCCGGCCACGACCAGGTCGGGATGGAATGCCGCGCCCCACGTGTTGGCCACGCAGTGCACTGGCCAGATTCCCCCGTCCTTGGCGAAATGCGGCGTGGTAGGTGGGTGCCAGTCCTGCGTATAGAACACCGTCGCGCCGGCCTCCAGGGCCCGTCGAATCTCGGCGTTCAGCGGCGGAACGATTTCTTCCCCACCCCGAACGCTCAGGCTGCCGGATGGATCGGCAAAGTCGTTCTGGACGTCTACCACCAGCAGCCCGGTGCTCGAGTCATATAGGGCCATGGACCGATAGTAGCCGGTGGCTTTCGGGGTTCAGTACACGCCGGGGATGAAACGGTGGGTCCGAGACCGGTACTCCGGATATCCCGTGTATCGCTCAGCCAGCCATTCCTCCTCCCGACGGGCTTTCAGGTCGAGGACCAGGGCCAGGAGCAGAGCGGCGACCAGGGCCGGGAGGCTGAGCGTCACGAGGGCCCACCCCAGACCCAGCCCCACGATCCCGGCATACATCGGGTGGCGGACCCGGGCATAGATGCCGTCCTGGACCAGGCTGGCGTCATCGCGGGGTCGCGGCACGGCCGTGAGGCTGTCGCCGAGGCGACGCGCCCCCTGGATGACCACCCATCCACCGACGCCAAGCAGCAGCGTGCCCTGGATGACGAAAGGCCACCTGGCTGGCCAGCCGGTGATCGCCGCTGGGAGGGCCAACGCGCCCAGGATCGCGATCACGAGAATCAGCGCCAGCTGGAGCAGGAGCCAACCCTCGCCGCGAGGCCCGAGGGCGGGAATGGACGTCACGGCCGGGCGTCAGCCCAGCAGGCGTCGCAGTCGGCGCACGGCGCGGGCCGTTGGGCTCCGGGGCCGTCTCGGCGGCGCGGGGGACACCGAAGGGGGCACTGGACGGGATGGCCGCGGGGCCGGCGAGGAGACCGCGGCCGCTGGAGGTGCAATTTCGGGTGGAGGTGCGTCGGGAGGTGGAGTCACGGACGCTGGTCCGACGGCAACCGTGGGTGGGATCGCGGCAGTCCCAAAGCGGCGGAGCTCCGCCCGGAGGGCTTCGATCTCGGCGGGCTCCCAGCCTTCGAGGTTTCGGATCGCAAACGGTGCCCGGGACCGACCCTCGGGCTCCCAAAAGGCGGGCTCGTTCGGAACGCTGGGGGGTTCGGAGAACCGGTCCAACGCATCCAGCAGGGCATCGTCGTCCGAGGCTGGGGGCTCTGTAGCAATCTCGGGCATACCGTCAATTTCGGATACCGGCTCGGGCACCATGTCCGCCTCGGGGCCTGCCCATTCGTCAGCGGTGACGGGCATTCCCATCGTCCCGTGGTTTGCGGGCTCGGTCGTACCCTCGACGGGTCTGCCTCCCTCGACCGCTTCGGCTAGCTCCTCGATCGTGGCCTCCGGCTCCGCCATCGCTTCCTCGTCCACGGCCTCCTCCACGGCCTGTTGCTCGTCCGTAGCGTCTTCCTCGTCCACCGCCGGTTGCTCGTCCAGATCGGCCTCGCGGTCGGCGACCGCCAAGGCGGCGCCCGCCCGCTCAGTTTGCTCACCCGCCGCAGGAAGACGGCTGACGGGGACCACGAGATCCTCCTCGGCGATCCAATCTGGCTCCGGGGTCTCGGTCGTGTAGCCGGGACGAACAAATACGGGCGTGGTCGCCGGGACACCTGGAGTTTCGGCGGACGGCGGCTCCGAGGCCGACCCTTCGGTAGCTGGCGGTTCCATGACCGGCCCGGACAATTCCTGGTTGTAGGCCGCCAGTGCCTCGGCGGCCTCGTCGGCCCCGGGTAGCGGCGCGCCCCCCGTGAAGACGTCCGCGGTGGCTGGATCTTCCGCGCGAGCGAGCGCTTCAGCAAAGCCGGACATGGCCAATCGCGAGCCGCTCGTGGCTGGTCGCTGCGCCTTCGGGTGTGACGACCGCGGCGCGCGCCGGGTCCGGCGCTTGCGCTTGCGGGCCACCGCGGCGGGTGGCGGCGACGGCGGTTCGGCCGAACCTGCGGCCGAAGGCTCGGAAGGTGCTTGCGCGGTTGCACTGGCGTCCGATGCGGAAGCTTCGGCCTCGGGGAGCTCGAGCGCCGGAAGCGCGGGCATCGGCTCGACGGCGGCCTCCACCTCGGGCTCGGGCTCGGGCATCGCCTCGACGGCGGCCTCCACCTCGGGCTCGGGCTGTGATCGTGACTCCCACGCCGTCATCGACGCCTCGACGCGTGGTAGGCGAAGCTCGACGCGGGCTTCCAACAGCTCGACGCGTCCTCGGAGGGAGGCAACCTCGCCGCGGGCCTCGCCCAGGGCGAGCAGCGCCTGTCCGTAGCGCTCGGTGAGGTTGCGAAACTCGGTCAGGAGCTCGCGAAACGCGGAGAGCTCGCCGCCATTGCTGCCACCGTTGGTATCGCCCTGGGTCCCGTGCCCGCCATTCGCAGCGGGAGCCGGCGTGACCGCCTCAGGCACCGCGCTGCCGCGCAGGATTACGCGCATGTCGCCGCCAACCTCGGTTGACCCAGCAAGGACGCCGCGAGCGAGAAGCTCCCAAACGCGTCCCTCCGGGATGCCGAGGACAGCCGCCGCCTCGTTGACCGAGTAGCCGTCCATCAGGGGGGTGCCTAGCGTACCGCGTCGCAGACAGTCATGAAAGCCGTCTGACCGATATCATCCCGCGCCAATGGCTCCGCCCGTCCGGGTCCCGACCCTTGATCGCTCGGACCTGCCTCACCCGCCCGGCCTGGAGGGCCTGCGCGAGCTGGCGGAGAACCTGTGGTGGAGCTGGCACCCCGATGCGCTGCGCCTCTTCGCGCGGATCGATCCGCAGACGTGGGCCCGCACACGCAACCCAATTCACCTCCTGCGCCAGACCGATGCCGAGCGGTGGTCGGCGCTGGCCGCCGACACGCGCTTCGTGGCCGACACGCAGGCCATGGTGGGGCGACTGCATCGGGATCTGGATGACGTCACGCCGGGCCTGGGCGATGATCTGGGCGGCCCGATTGCGTACCTGTGCGCGGAATTCGCGCTCCACGAGTCTCTGCCGGTGTACTCCGGCGGCCTGGGCGTTCTCGCCGGCGACCTTTGCAAAGCTGCATCCGATGCTCGAGTGCCCATGGTGGCCGTGGGGCCTTTCTACCACCGGGGCTATTTCCGCCAACACATCGATGCCGATGGCCGGCAGCAGCCCCTCGAGCCGGACATGGATCCCTTGGACCTCCCGCTGCGCCGGGCCGCCGATGCGGCCGGAAAACCGCTCGAGGTGTTGGTGGAGCTTCCGGGACGCCCAGTGCGGCTTGGCGTGTGGGTGGCGCAGGTCGGACGGGTGCCGCTCCTGCTCCTCGACGCGGACATGCCGGACAACCAGCCCGATGACCGACGTATCACGGACCAGCTGTACGTCGCCGAGCGCCGGACGCGGCTGACCCAGGAACTGCTGCTCGGCGTCGGGGCGGCTCGCGCGCTGGCCGAGCTGGGAATCGAGCCTGCCGTCTGGCATCTCAATGAAGGGCATTCGGCGCTGGTGCTGATCGAACGCGCACGCGCGTTCCGGGCGGCAAGCCCGGACCACGACGGCGAGGCGGCGCTCCGCCGCGCCGGGCGCGGGGTGGTCATGACCCTCCATACCCCGGTCCCGGCGGGCAACGAGCGTTACGACCCCGCCCTGGCCGCGGAGCTCCTGGGTGGTCCTGCGGAGGCGATCAACCTCACTCCCGAGCGCCTGCTGGAGCTGGGCCGTGGCCCGAATGGGCAGTTTCCCGGTGACTTCGACTTGACCGCGTTCGGGTTACGCCAGGCGGCGGCCGTCAACGCTGTCAGCCAGCTCCATGGGCGAACCGCCAGCCTCACCTGGCGGGCATCCATCGGGCACGAGGTGCGTGCCGTGACCAACGGTGTTCACGTCCCGACCTGGCAGGCGGAGCCCATGCGCGCCGCCCTTGCCCGGCGCGACCTGGCGGCCATCACCGATCGGGATCTGTGGGAGGCGCATGCCGAGCAGAAGCGGCAGATGATCGATTTCCTCGGCGGGCGGCTGACGCGGCAGGCCGTGCGCCATGGCGTAGCGCCCGAAGCCGTGGGTGACCTGGCCGGGGCCCTCGATCCCCAGGCGCTGACCGTTGGTTTCGCGCGCCGTTTCGCGATCTACAAGCGCGCCGACCTGATCCTGCACGACATGCATCGGCTGTCCAACCTGCTGGCAGATCCGGATCGGCCGATGCAGATCATCTTCGCGGGCAAGGCGCATCCGGCCGACGAGCCGGGGCGTGCCGTCCTCGGGCGCGTGGTCGAGGCATCACGCCGGGTGGGCACGGCCGGCCGCATCTTCTTCATCGAGGACTACGACCTGCGGGTTGCGCGTTTCCTGGTGGCGGGGGTCGACGTGTGGCTCAACAACCCGCGCCGCCCGCTTGAGGCCTCGGGTACGTCCGGGATGAAGGCGGCGCTCAACGGCGTGCCGTCGCTCAGCATCCTCGACGGGTGGTGGGACGAAGCCTTCGATGGCGCCAATGGTTGGGCCATCGGCAACGGCACTGACGCGTCTGAAGTCAGCCACGATGCGGGAGACGCGGAGGCGTTGTATCGCGTCCTGGAGGCCGACGTGGTTCCGGCGTTCTATGACCGCGATCCGGACGGCCTCCCCGTTCGATGGATCGGCTTCATGCGCGGCGCGCTGGCCACGGGCCTCACCCGCTTCAGCGCGGAGCGGGCGCTGGCCGAGTACGTCGACCGGCTCTATCGGCCCGTGGTGGGCATCGGTGAGGTGGCTTCCGGCATCGGCTGAGCCAGCTTGCGGCTATGGCTAGGGGAGGTACCAGCGCGGATTGGTCCACACCCCGTGGTCGTTCACCGCGAAATGGAGGTGGCAGCCGGTCGACCAGCCGGTGTTGCCCTCGTACCCGATCACGTCCCCGAGAGACAGGCCCTGGCCGGGATACACGACGACCTGCGCCCGCAGGTGCCAGTACCAGGTCATGACGCCACCGCCGTGGTCGATGACCACGCCGAAGCCGGTGTCCCAGGGCCAGAGTGGCTGACCGGACGCGACCACGACACCGTTGCCGGCCGCTTTGATCGGGGTGCCGCAGCCGTTGGCGATGTCGATGCCGCCGTGGAAATGGGGGTAGTAGGTTCCGTTGAAGGTGTAGGGCGGCTCGAGGACGAAGTTCGTGGGGCCCCATTCCTGGGTGACCGTGAAGGAGTCCTCCGGCCAGCGGAAGCCGCGCGAGCTGATCTGGACACTGGACTCGGCGAGCAGCCGGGTGACCAGCGCCGCGGCCGCGTTGGCGGCTTCCTGGTTGGCGGTGATCTGGGTTTGGATGTTGCCCTGGGCTGACAGCGCCGCGTTGAGCGCCGCCTCCTGTGCGGCTCGCTTGGCCTCGGCTTCGGCTTTCAGCGCGGCCAGGTCCGCGTGCAGGGCAGCCAGCTCGGCCTGGCGCGCGGCCAGGAGCGCGGCTTCCTCTTCCTCGACGTCGCGCGCCGAAGCGAGCTCGGCTCGCCCTTCGCGGAGGATTCCTCGGTTGCTCTCCAGGGTCGCCCGGATCTCGCGGATCTCCTCGGCCAGGGCGGCGTCCTGCTCCGAAATGGTCAGCAGGTAGCCGACCTGGGTGGCGACGACCTCGAACGAGTCAGCTGCGAGCAGGACCTCGAGCAGGGACGTCTGGCTCCGCTCGTAGGCGTCCCGGTAGTGCTCCTGGAGCAGCGTCACGCGGGCTTCGAGGTCGCGGTTCTGGCGCTCGACCTCTATGGCCAGCGTGACGAGCATGGCGTCCAGCGTCGCAATACGGGCGCGAAGCGCCTCGAGCCGAGCAGTCACCTCGACGATCTGGGCCTCGACCTGGACCAGGAGGCCAGCCGCACGCTCGTACTCGGAGCTGACGGCCGCCAACTCGGCCATGGCGGCGTTCAGCCGCTGGTCGAGGGTCGCAGAGAGGGCTTGCAGGTCCCTGAGCTGGCGACGCTGTGAGGCGAGCGTCTCCTGCAGCTCGCGCTGCTTGGCCTGTGCCTCGGCCAGCGGGTCGCCGCCGCGTGCCAGATCCCCAGGAGACAGACCGACCAGCGTCGACCCGACCACCACCAGGGCGACGAGGATGCCGGCCACGCGCGGCCGACGTCTCATGACACGAAGTCGTGCAAGGGAATATTCATCGCCCCATCCAGCCCCCGCGGAAGAAGTGCCCGGCGATCCTACCGCGGGTCGTCAACCTTTGACGACGCTGCAAATGTACTACACCGTCCTACACCAGACCCCACCGGACCGCACCTGACCGACCGCGATCCGGGCCCCGATCGCCTACTCGGGGTCCGAATCCTGAGACCCATCGCGCTCCTGCCGACGGCGGAACACGACCCCCGCCACCTCCGCACCGGCCAGCATGGCGATGGCCAGGAAGTCGACGTACAGCAGGCCGACCAGGATGGCGCCGAAGGGACCGGCTGCATTGCCACTCTTGGCCACGAACTGCTGGACGTAGAAGTCGAAGACGAGGCGCAAACCGAGGAAGCCCAGAGCGGTGACCATTGCGCCCAGCGACACGTCCCGAAGCCATGGACGGTGGGCTGGCACGGCGCTCAAGAGCACGGTCATGACCGCGAAGACGACGAGCGCCGGCAGGACCAAGAGCCCAACCCGCAGCGTCGCGTCGGCGTTCACAACGTCCCCCATGAACCGCTCGAGAAACCCGATTACCAGGTCGATCAGGCTCGCCCACACCCCCGACAGGAGGATCAGGACGGCAGCCATGACCAGCAGGAGCAGGCTGCTCAGGGTCGAGTGGGCCACCGAACGGCGATCCTCGCGGAAGGCGCGGACAATCCCAAGCTGGACCGCCGAGACCCACGGCACAAGGGCCACCACCAGCAGCCCGAGGCCCACCAGGGCGAGCCCAGATCGCGCGTCGAGGAGGGCCTCCAGGCTGCCCGAGACCGTCGCCGGATCAAGCCCGAATCGGTCCGCGACGTTCGCAACGAAAACTTCCAGCTCGGGGCCCTCACCGATCACGAACGAGGCAACGACCAGTCCCACCATGGCAAACGGAAACAGGGACAGGACGCTGTAGAACGCGATCGCCGCGGCCCGCGTCGATGCCTCGTGGGCGTTGAAGTTTCGGATCGTCTCCACGCCGATGCTGATCAGCCATGACCGATCCGACAACGCGGCCAGGCGCTGCTTGAGACGATCGGCGATGGCGGTCATTCCCACTCCGGCTACCCTGAGAGCCATGGCGCCCACCGAAGCCGTCACCCTCGAGGTCGGCGGGCAGTCCGTATCGGTCAGCAATCCCGGAAAGCTGTTCTTCGCCGAAGCCGGGATCACGAAGCTGGACCTGGTCCGATATTACCTGTCGGTTGCCGAAGGAGCGGTGCGTGGCGTCCATGACCGACCCATGGCCCTGAAGCGCTACCCGAATGGGGCTGGCGGCGATTTCTTCTTCCAGAAGCGCGCCCCGGCCCAGCTGCCGCCGTACGTGCGGACCGTGGAGCTGTCCTTCCCGTCCGGCCGCACGGCGGACGAGATCATCGTGTCCAACCCCGCCGCCCTGGCCTGGGTCGTCAACCTCGGCTGCGTGGACCTCAACCCGCACCCGGTGCGCGCCGACGACCTGGAGCATCCGGACGAGCTGCGGATGGATCTCGACCCCGGGCCAGGCGTCGGGTGGCCGGACGTGCGGTCCGTCGCGATGGTCATCCGCGAGCTGTTTGACGAGCTGGGTTACGCAGCCTGGCCCAAGACGTCCGGCTCGCGGGGAATGCACGTGTACGTCCGCCTCGAGCGGCGCTGGGGCTTCGGGGAAGTGCGGCGGGCCGCCCTGGCGGTGGCCCGTGAGGTCGAGCGCCGGGCGCCCGCTCTGGCCACCAGCAAGTGGTGGAAGGAGGAGCGCCACGGCGTGTTCATCGACTACAACCAGAACGCGAAGGATCGGACCGTCGCCTCGGCCTACTCGGTTCGGCCGCTCCCCGATGCCCGCATCTCGACACCGGTGACCTGGGACGAGGTGCCCGACTGCGATCCGGCCGACTTCACGGTGGCCACCGTGCCGGGGCGGGTGGAGCGACTGGGCGACGTGGGAGCCGGGATCGACGCCCAGGCGTTCTCGCTCGATCCGCTGCTGGAGCTGGTGGCGCGTCACGAGTCCGAAGGACTGGGCGACGCTCCGTGGCCGCCCAACTACGCCAAGCAGCCGGGGGAGCCACCGCGAGTCCAGCCGTCCAAGCGCCGGCAGCCGGCGAAAAGCGATGCTTCCAAGCCGGCCACCCCAGGAATCCCGTCCCCCACCGGCCGCCGCCGCTCGCGCGCCCCGCTGCTGGTCGTGGCGCAGGCCGCGACGCGAGCCGAGGTCGAGGATGGGCTCGAGCGTTGGAAGGCTCGGCACCCGGCTGTCGTGCGCCATCTGGCTGTGGACGACGTCCTGTTCGACGCCATGCGCGGCCGGTCCACGATCTGCTGGCGGGTGCGGGTCAACCTGCGTCACGTCCCGGTTGCAGATCGCCCGGACCCCGAACCACCGGACCCCGACTATGACCCGTTTCGCGAGTGGCGCGAGTCCGGCGCTCGCCCGGGGTGAGCGGCCGATAGGATGCGAACGATGGACGAAGCGACCCCGCCCCTGGATCCGGACCTCGACGAGCAGCCGGAGCCATCGGCCGAGCCACCGTCTGCAGCGGTCATGGCCGTCCCCGAGGAGGGATTGGCGCCGTCCAGCGGGCCCTCCAAGCGGGTGATCGTGATCGGGGCCGGCATGGCCGGGCTGGTGGCGGCCTTCGAGCTGGCGCGCCAGGGGCATCAGCCGATCGTGCTCGAGGCCCAGAACCGTGTGGGCGGCCGCGTCTACACCATGCGCTCGTTTGCTCCCGGCCTATACGGCCGCAGGCAATTCACGCCGCCCCCTAGGGCTTGTTCAGCCGCTCCTCGAGCCGGGCCTTCACCGCGGGCCACTCGTCGGCCAGGATCGAGTAGTACACCGTGTCCCGGACGTGGCCGTCGGGGAGCCGGAGGTGGCGCCGAAGGACGCCCTCACGCACGGCCCCCAGTCGCTCGATGGCCCGTTGCGAGCGCTCGTTCCGCAGGTCGGTCTTGAGAGCTACTCGGCCCGCACCCAGCGTGTCGAAGGCGTAGGTCAGCTGCAGCAGCTTGGCCTCGGTGTTGACCGCGGACCGCTGCCGCGAAGGGGCGATCCAGGTCCAGCCGATCTCCACCCGATCGTGCTCGGGCGCGATGTCCCCGAAGCGCGTAGACCCGATCGCGACGCTGGTGGACCGTTCGACGGTGGCCCAGGCCACGTAATCGGGTCGCTGTGCATCGGCCAGGTAGGCGAGCCAGGCGTCAGGGCCAACCGAGAGGTTGGAGCTCATGTAGCGCCACGTGGCCGGATCTTCGGCCGCCGACGCGAGGAGGTCGTCCCGGTGTCGCTCGTCCAGGGGCTCGAGGCGGACGAATCGACCCTCGAGCACGATCCGCTCCGGGCGGAGCACGGCCAGCTCCGACCGGGTGCGGGTTACGCTCCCGCCGGCGCGGCGAGAGCGGCCGAGACCCAGCCGGGGATCTCGCGGCGGAGGGTCTCCAGCGGCAGCGACCCGTGGGCCAGAACCTCGTCGTGGAAGACTCGCAGGTCGAACCGCTCCCCCAGCTGGGCGCCGACATCGGCCCGGGCGCGCTCGATCTCGCGCTGGCCCATCTTGTAGGACAGCGCCTGACCGGGCCAAATGGTGTATCGGTCCACCTCGATCTCGGCGTCCACCATGGGCAGCGATCCGCGCTCGTGCATGAAGGTGATGGCGCGATCCCGATCCCAGCGCATGGCGTGCAGCCCGGAATCGACGACCAGGCGGGCGGCGCGGAAGGACTGCGCGTCGAGCATCCCGATCCGTTCGGCATCGGTCAGGTACAGGCCCATCTCGTCGGCCAGTCGCTCCGTGTACAGGCCCCACCCCTCGACGTAGGCCGAGCCGGCCATCTTGGCCCCGATGGTCCGGAAGCGAGGAAGGCCTTCGAGGTCCATCTCGATCGCGATCTGGAAGTGGTGGCCCGGGGTCGCTTCGTGGAAGGTGATCGCCGCGATCTTGTGAAGCTGCCGCTCGGCCGGCTGAAACGTGTTCAGGTAGTACTGCCCCTGCCGCGAGCCATCCAGGGTCGGGGGCATGTAGAACGCCGGCGCCGACTCGCGCTCGCGGTACTCCTCGACCGCGAGGACCACGCAATTCGCGGCGGGCAGGCGGCCGAAGAAGCGGGGCGCGGTGGCGTAGGCCCGGTCGGTCTGCTCGCGCGCCAGTTCGATGATCTCGGCTGGATCCGACGTCCGGTTGGATGGATCGTCCGCCAGGGCAGCAGCAAACGCATGCCGGTCGGGGTGACCCTGGCGACGGGCGATCTCGTCCTTCTCACTCTCGATCCGCTCGAGGTCCTCCAACCCAAACGAGTGCACTTCGTCAGGCGTCGCATCCACCGTGGTCTGCATCCGGATCGCGAGCCGATAGGCGGCCGCTCCATCGGGCGTGTCTCCCAGGCCCGGCGTCGGCGCGGCATGCGGGATGTATGTCTCCGCCAGGT
>DATKBC010000102.1:0-6812 GCA_035514415.1 Pleomorphomonadaceae bacterium
GACGATGCGCGGGTCTATCTGGGCGCATTCCTGGGCGCCGATCCCGATGACCTGGCCTTCGTCGACAACGCAACCACCGGCGTGAACGCGGTGCTCCGCTGGCTGCCCCTCACTGCGGGCGACGAGCTGCTGACCACGGACCACGAGTACAACGCATGCCGCAACGCGATGGAGGCGGTGGCCGCGCCGCTGGGGGCGCGGGTGGTCACGGTGGCCATCCCCTTTCCGATCCACGGACCCGAGGACGTCGTGGAGCGGGTCCTGGCCGCGGTGACGCCCCGGACCCGGCTGGCGGTGCTGGACCACGTCACGTCCGCCACGGCGCTGGTCCTCCCCATCGAGGAGCTCGTCGCCGAGCTCGCGGCGCGCGGAGTGGACACCCTCGTCGATGGCGCGCACGCCCCCGGCATGCTGGACGTCGACCTCAACGACCTGGGTGCGGCGTACTACGCGGGCAACCTCCACAAGTGGACCTGTGCGCCGAAGGGCGCGGCGTTCCTCCACGTGCGGCGGGACCGGCAGGCCGGCTTCCACCCGCTGGTCGTCAGCCACGGTGCGAATTCGGACCGGACAGACCGGTCGCGGTTCCGGCTGGAGGCGGATTGGACTGGCACCCGCGACCCGAGCGCATGGCTGTCGGTGCCCACGGCTCTGGATTTCATCGGCGGGCTGCTCGGTGGCGGTTGGCCGGCGGTCCGGCTCCGGAACCGGGACCTGGCGCGGCGCGCGCGCGACCTGCTGTGCGCCGCCCTGGTCATCCCATCCCCCGCCCCGGACGCAATGCTCGGGTGCATGGCGTCGGTGCCGCTGCCGGATGAGCCGGCGGGTGGGCGCGTGCAGGGCGTCGACCTGTATGGGGACCCGGTACACGACGCGCTGCTGGCGCGGGGTATCCAGGTCCTGGTCACACCCTGGCCCCAGCGCCCCGATGGCGGACCCTGGCGACGGCTGATCCGGATCAGTGCCGCGCTCCACAACGATCTCAGCCAGTTCGAGCGGCTGGCGGCGGCCCTGCCGAACGTCCTCGCCTGACCGATGCCCGTCGACGTCGAGGGGCTCGACCCGGATCCGCTGGTCGAGCTCGCGGCCTGGGTGGCGCAGGCCGAGGCCGCCGGCCATCGGCTCCCCCAGGCGTTCGCCCTCGCCACGGCCGACGACGCCGGCCGCCCCAGCGTACGGCTGGTCCTGCTGCGCGGCATCGAGCCCGATGGGCTGCGCTTCTACACCAATCGCGACAGCGCCAAGGGCCAGGAGCTAGAGGTCAACCCCCGGGCGGCAGCCGCGTTCTGGTGGGAACAGACCAACCGGCAGGTTCGGGTCAGTGGTCGGGTGGTGCCGGTCGACGAGGCAGAGGTGAAGAGATATTGGGCCTCACGGCCACGCGGCCACCAGTTGGCGGCATGGGCCTCCAAACAGAGCCAGCCGATCGGCGACCGGGCCGACCTCGAGGCCCAGGTGGAAGCGATGACTGTCCGGTTCGGTCCGGAAACGGCGATCCCCCTCCCACCGTTCTGGGGTGGGTACCGGCTGGAGCCCGAGCAGGTGGAATTCTGGGAGAGCCAGCCGGACCGGCTGCACGATCGGATCGAGTACCGGCGAGATCCCCAACGGGGCTGGGTGCGAAGGCGGCTCCAGCCCTAGCGCAGGTGGTGCTCGCGGCGGTGGAGGCGGGCGATGAGCGCGTTCATGAGCGGGATCGCCATCTCGGGGAACTCCTTGAGGAGCGCCGTGAACTCCCAGGCCACGAACAGGATGCACTCGGTGGGCTCATCGGCCACGACCGTGGCGCTGCGCGGATGCTCCTCGATGAGCGCCAGCTCGCCGAAGAAGTCTCCCGGCCCGGCATGCGCGACCGGGGATCCCTCGCCAGCAGAAATCTCGAAATGAACCTTGCCGCTCAGGATGATGTACAGCGCCGAGGCGGGGGCCCCCTCGCGGACGATGGCCTCGCCGGCGGCGTAGGAGCGGTGCTTCCCCTGCTCAGCCAGGCGACGGATCGTCTTCTTGTCGAGGCTCGACAGGAGCGGGGTCGCGGCGAGGGCTGACTCGACGTCCACGCCGCAATGGTAGCGCCGAGGGGCGCTGGCGGGAAGGTTCGCGGCGCGCGGCGCCGGATGCTCAGCTCAGCGGCCGACCAGGGTCACGCGGACGAGGCCGCGCAGCTGCGCTTCATCCGACTCGCGGTCCATGCGTCGGGTGCGGCCGCGCTTCCGGATGAGGCGCCAGTACATCCAGGTGGCGACCAGCAGCACGGTCATCGTAAGGAGGACGATCAGGGGATCCGCCGGCAGGATCGGCATGTGGACCAGCCTGACCCTCGGCGGCGGTCGCCGGAATGGGAGGAAGGTACCGACCCGGGCCGTCAGATCGGCGCGTCAGCGGTAGACGCCGTTGTGTCCGAGGCTGAACCGACCTGGCTGCGGGAAGTACATGAGCCCGTGGGGCTGGCGGCCAACCTGGATGACGTGCAGGACCTGGCCATTGGCTGCGTCCACGACCACGACCGTGTTGCTGCGGCGATTGGCGGTCCACAGCTGTGTGCCATCGGGGGAGACCTGGAGCATGTCGGGCGATCCGCCGATCCACCAGGTGGCGATGATCGTCCGGGTCGCAAAGTCGATGACCGAGATCGTGCCGGCGTCGCGGTTCGTGAGGTACAGCCAGCGCGTGTCGCGGCTGACGGCCATGCCATGCGCTCCCCGCCCGGTGGACAGGAAGCCGATCTCCTGCATCGCGACCGGATCGATGATCGACACCCCGTGGCGGAACTGATTGGCCACGTAGAAGACCAAGCCGTCGGGTGACAGCTTGACGTCGACCGGACTACCCCCCACCCACAGAGAGCCGACGATCTCCATCGTCACCGTGTCAACCTTGACCAGCACGCCGGCATACTCGGTGGTCGCCAGCAGGTATCGCCCGCCGGCCGAAAAGTCCGCGTGGTCGATACCCGCGAACGGGATCGGTACCTGGCGCAGCAGCTGCCAGGTGCGCCGGTCATAGAAGTCCATCCGGCTGTACTCCTCGGCCATGACCACTGCCTTGGAGCCGTCCGGCGTGAAGTACAGGTTGTACGCCAGCGGGGCCGTAATCGGGCTCAACAGGGTTCCGGTCCTGGGATCGATCACGGTGAGCTCGGTGGAGAAGTAGTTGCTGACATAGAACCGGGACAGGTCCCAATCGGGGCCGACGTGCTCGGGCAGGACGCCGGCCGGGAGAGTAGCGATGACGCTCATCGTGGCCGGGTCGATGACCGAGATCGTGTAGTCCCGCTCATTCGGGACGTATACCCGCGCCGGAATGTCGGCCACCGATGCGGGCAGCTGGCTGGTGGCGGTCGCGGCCCACACGTTCCAGTCGCGGGCAGCCGGTTCAGCGAAGTCGAGGAGGCTCACTGACCAACCAGTCCGGTCGGACATCCAACCAGTGACTCCGGCAACCTGCACCTGCCACCACCGAATTGGGCCGATCTGGACGGGGCCGTCGACCACGGTGACCAGCTCGCCAGCGGCCAGGCGACCCACAACCGACGCCTCGGTGACCGCTCCCGGTTGGTTCAGGACCCGTGCGCCATCCACCATGACCCGGGCCAGCTGGCCGCGAACGACGGCCGGTGGCGGGTCTGTGGGCTTGGGCGTCGGTGATGGGGTGGGAGATGGGCTGGGGGAGGGAGTGGGGCTGGGCACCGCGGTCGGCGAGGGCGCGGGCGTGGGAGATGGCGGCGCTGCCGCGCGCAATACGCACGCGGTCAGCAGGAGCGCCAGGGCGATGACGGCCACCCGTGTGGGCATACGGCCGGCCAGTATGCGGCCTGCCTGCCGCGCTGCCTAGATGGGGCCGCCTGGTAGCTGTGCAAACCGGGGCCGAGCGTGAAGGGGGTCTAGATCCCCTTTCTCACTGTCCGTCCCCTGAACGCGACGACGCCACTCAAGAGCACGATCGCGACCCCGCCGATGAGCGCGGCCAAAGGCCATGGGGTTACAGCCTCGTTCTCTCGGCTAAATGCCGCATTCGGAATGGAGGGTGCCGCACTCGGCAGGGGGGCGGCGGCTGGCGGGCACGTCGAACTTCCGATGACGTTCGTGTCGAGCGTCACGGCGCCGTTCCGTGCGAGCGCGCGGCCGACGATCGTCGCGCCGGTCGTCACGGTGATCGACTCCAGGGCCATGATCGTGCCCGCGAAAGCTGACCCTGTGCCGATCGTCGCGGAGCTGCCAATCTGCCAAAAGACATTGCAGGGCCCGGCGCCGCCGCTGAAGACGACGCTGCTTCCGGAAGCGGTGGTGAGCGTCGAGCCGGCCTGGAAGATCCAAGTATCGCTCGACCCGCCCGAGAGCGTCAGCGCCCCCGTCAGTCCCAGCGAGGACGCGGAGTTGTATACGCCGGGCGCGAGGTTTTGGCCCCCGAGGTCGGCGACGACCGGGGTGGTCGGCCCGGCTGCAGCCGCCGTGTTGTATGCGGTGATGAGATCGGTCTTGGCCCCCTGCGTGACCGCGTCGCCTGCGTGATTGGTCCCGTTGATGGTGACCGAGCCGAAGCCGGTCTGGCTGGTTGTCGGGTGGGTGCCGACGTCACCGTTGATCGTGGTCGGTCCGGTGTTCGTGATCCCGGCTCCGGCAAGGACCGCGAAGCTGGTCGCCGTTCCGAGGTCGACCGTCGATGGCCCGCCCGCAAGCGCCGTCTGTCCAGCAGCGAGCAACCCGATGGCGAGACTGACTGCGATGCCGACCGCACGCAGCCTCTTCGCACCATGACGCCGTGTGTCCATATCCACTCCTTCGGCCAAAGTAGAGAGTCGGTCAGTTATACGGTCCCGGAGCGTTGACAGTCAACAACGCTTTGGTCCTATCCGGCTTGGGCCGGCGGTTGGCACCCGCGAGGCAGCTGAGCGGTCGGTTTCAGCGTGAAAGTTGTGGTTGGTGGGCGACGCTGGACTCGAACCAAAGACGTTAGATCAAGTGTCTCCTGGCCGAACGCTGTGCAACAAGAGCGGTCGAACACGCCCCGCTCGCATGGTCGACATGACTTGGAACGTCCCGGCGTTGGCGCTATCCACAGCCAGCCAATTGTGCCTCTCGCCACCGGGGGGAGACAATGCCATTGCGACCTCGGCTGCAAGGCTCAGTTAAGGAGGCGACCCGATGTACCGATCACTTATGGCCCTGGCTGCAGCCGACGGCATTGCCTTCGGCCTGGGCAATCTGCTCCTGCCTGACATCGTGCTGTCGATCCTGGGAGGCGAGGTCAACGCCCTGGGAGGCAGCATCTTCCAGACGCTGGGAGCGGCGATCCTCGGTTACGGCGTGGTCGCCTGGTTCCTGCGCGAGCTCGAGGATGGACCGATACGGCGCGGCGTCATCGCCGGTGTCGTCATCTCATTCGCTACCATCGCCCTGGTCGTCGGACTCGCGGTTCTATCGGGGCTCCTCAACCTCCTGGCCTGGGCTGTCGTGGGTATCCACGCTGCCGTCGCCATCGGACTCTTGATCGTCCTCCTCAGGCCGGCCGCCCCCGCCCTAACCCCTCGATGAGCACAGATTTGAGCGTCAATTGGGGTGGTTGGTGGGCGACACTGGTGCCAGGCCAACACCAGTGGCCTCTTCGAATCGTGCGACGCGAGCAGTGGATCGCGGCAGCGATGGCGAGGTGAGCGTAGGCCATTAGCGGACACACGGGCGACACATGCGTCGGGACATTCGTGCCCGCCCAACCGGTCAGTCCGAGCGCGCCGCCATGACCAGCGGTCTGGCCAGATTGAAGATGTCGGAATTCGAATTGGTCAGCACAACGACGATCAAGTGGTCCTCGGTCAGGCACCCGGCCCACGAGTTGTAGCCGAAGTTCGCACCGAGGTGTCCCACGCCCTGCGCGTACCCGTCCGCGGGATTGAACAGCCCGAGCCCGTAATCGATGTCGCCGTCGTAGAACGTCGACATCTCGGTCAGCGAGGCTTCCGAGACGATCTCACCCGCGCAGAGCGCGCGCCACCAGCGTGCGAGCGAGATCGAATCGGACGCCATGCCGCCAGCAGCTCCGTCAATCGTATCCGAGATCGATGGAAGGTAGCCGCCGCCCTCCTCGAGCGCGTTGCGCGACTCGCCGCGGGGCATGGCCATCGGATCGGTCGGTGCCTCGTCGGGTTGGTAGATCAGCCGCTCCGTCCCGTCGACGCGGAGGACTCCATCGCGCAAGACATCGACGAGCGGTCGCTGGCGAACGTGCTCGATGACGAGCCCGAGCAGGTTGTAGTTGGTGTCGGCGTATTCAAAGGCGCCGACGGGACGGCGGGCAACCGGAACGAGCGCGAGGACCTCGTCGAGCTCCCAGACACGACTTCTGTCCGCCGCGAAGCGCTCCTCCATGGCGTCGCCGTACCAATCCGGGATTCCGGAGCGATGGCTCAGGAGCTGGCGGATCGTCGCCCCGTTGGTGTCGAAGGTGAAGTCGGCAGGGAGGTAGTCCATGGCGGGTGCGTCGAGCGAGATCTCCCCCGCCTCCACGAGCCGCATCACCTGTGCTGCGATGATCGGCTTCGTGCCGCTGGCGATGCCGAACTGGCTGTCGGGCTGCATGTCATGGATGCCGTCCGCCTTCCCCGCCGCTCCGCTCCACGTTCCCTCGGGGGTCACCACGGTGGCTGCGATACCCCCTCCACCCGCCAGGTCGGCCAGCGCCGCCTCGAGCTTCGCCGCCACATCTTCCGGGACGGGGTCGTCGCTGAGCGCCGCGAAGGCCCCGGTTGGGAACGCCGTCGCGGCAACCGACGGCTGAACGGAAGCCGCAGAGCTTGTGGCGCCCGGCGTCGTGGCCGG
>DATKBC010000103.1:0-2490 GCA_035514415.1 Pleomorphomonadaceae bacterium
TCAGCAGGGCCGGCGGCAGCCGGTCCGTGACGGCATGAATCCCGAGCGGCATGGCCACGAGCGGATCTCCGGGGGCGTGATCCTGGACGGTCGTCCGCACGTGATGGCCGAACCTCCTGGGTGGGATGCACGCGCCGCGCGGACCTGGGCCGCAGCCGGTATGCGCTGGTATCCTACGGCATGGTACCCCCCGCCGCAACGCGGTCAGGCCCACTCCACCTCCCAGGGAGCTCCAAGCCATGACGATCTGGATCGGACGGATCGAGCCGAGCATGTGGTTCGAGGGCGCGTGGTGGCAGGAGATCCTCCCTCCCGACGTGCGCCTGGCAGTGCTCTCGCTGGGCGTGCGGCGGCTGCGCGACGAGGACCTCCTGATCGCTCACCAGCAGATCCTCGAGAAGGTCGAGCAGCTCGACGCCGAGGGGATGGACGTCATCAACGTCGGCGGCAGCCCGGTCGTCACGCTCTATGGCAAGGCCGGCCACGAGCGGCTGATCCAGGAGATCGGCGAGCGGACCTCACGGCCCTTCGTGACGGCCCTGCAAGCGGAGATCGAGGCCATCCGTGCGGTCAGCGACGGCCAGCACATCCTGATTTCCAGCCCGTACCCAATTACCCAGACGGAGCGGCGCGTCACTGTGCTCGCCGAGGAGGGGCTGAACGTCGTCGCCCACCACAGCCTCGACATCGAGCGCAACCGGGTGATCGCTGTGCTCGATCCCGCCGACGTCGCCCAGCAGGCCATCGACCTGGCCCGGGCGAATCCCGAGGGCGACGTCATCTACATGCCCTGCGGCTCTCTTCCGGTCACCTCGGTCATCGACCGGATCGAGGACGCGACCCGCCTTCCCGTGGTCACCTGTGTCCAGGCCCAGGTCCACGCCTGCCTGACGCGCGCCGGCTACGACCAGCCGATCGAGGGCTACGGGCGCTTGCTGCGCCAGCTGAAGCAGCCCGTCACGGCCTGAGGCGGTTCGGCGCCGACGGGCGCCGGGGCCGCCGCGGCGCGTGGCCGGTGGCGGGCGGCCCCGCACCGGGACGGGTGCCGGCCGCGAAGAAACCCTAGCTTCTGGACCGCGTCTGGCGCGCCGTGGACGGCAGCCAGCCGGTCATCTGGGCGTCCACCAGCTGGACCAGCTTCACCATCAGCAACGCGACCACGATGATCACCAGCAGCACGGCCAGAACCGCCGCCGCGTCGAAGCGCCGGCCGGCGCTGATCACCACCCCGCCCAGGCCGATCGCGATGATGAACATCTCGCCGTTGATCATGCCCTTGACGGCGCGGCCCATGGCCAGGCGGAGCCCGGCGAAGATCAGCGGCGTGGCGGCCGGCAGGATGATCTTGAAGAACAGCTGCCGCTCGCTCGCGCACATCGAGCGACCCATCTCGATCAGCGGTGTGGGCACCATCCGGATGGCCGCGGTGGTGTTCACGATGATGATCCAGATCGAGTACAGGATGATGATCGACAGGATCGTCAGCTGGATCTGCTTGAGCCCGAACACCGCGAAGAAGATGGGGGCGAAGACCAGCGACGGCGCGGTGAGCATGGCGTAGACGTAGACGTCCAGCGCCATCTCCACCCGCCGGTATGCGCCCATCAGCACCCCGACAGTCACCCCGACCGTGGCCGCGATTCCGTAGCCGATGAAGAGGTTGGTGAGGCTGCCGACCAGGTTCTCGACGATCCGGCCCTCGGCGGTCAGCTCGGACAGGCGGACGAGGACCTCCGATAGCGGGGGGAAGAACGACACGGCCCAGACCCGACCGAGCACCTCCCAGAGGAGCGCGCCCGCGGCCAGGCCGATGATCGGCGGCCCAAGGCGCGCCAGGGCATCGCGACCCGGGATCTGGGGCTGCGGTTGTCGAGCGAGCGGTTTTGCTGCGGTTGCGACGCCACTCATGCCGCGGTTACCTCATCAGGCTGAGTCTTCGGGCGGAAGGACTGCATTTCGCGGAGCTGGCCCCACAGGCCAGCCGTGATCTTGGCGAACTCGGCCGAACCCTCAATCTGGTCGACGGCGGCGGCGCGCGGCCGGACGAGCGGCACCGTGGTGATGTCCTTGATCCGACCAGGCCGGGGGCTCATGAGCGCAACCCGGTCACCGAGGAGGACCGCCTCTTCCATCGAGTGGGTGATGAAGATCACCGTCTTGCGGGTCTTCTCCCAGATCTGGAGCAGCTCCTCCTGGAGCAGCCGCCGGGTCTGCTCATCGAGGGCCCCGAAGGGCTCGTCCATGAGCAGGATCTCGGGATCGACGGCCAGCGCGCGCGCCAGGCCCACGCGC
Organism: Pleomorphomonadaceae bacterium; assembly: GCA_035514415.1. GTDB lineage: Bacteria > Chloroflexota > Limnocylindria > QHBO01 > QHBO01 > DASTEQ01. The sequence continues at coordinate 2,293 of DATKBC010000103.1, forward strand.
TGCTGCATGCCGCCGGACAGCTGGCCCGGCAGCCGGGTCTCGAAGCCCTTCAACCCGACCAGGGTGAGCAGCTCATCGGCCCGGGCATGGCGCTGGGCCTTGGCCACGCCCCGGAGCTCCAGGCCGAAGGCGACGTTGTCGCGGACGGTTGCCCAGGGCATCAGGGCGAATGCCTGGAAGACCATCGCCCGGTCGGGT
>DATKBC010000104.1:0-10112 GCA_035514415.1 Pleomorphomonadaceae bacterium
GCGCCCTCCCAGCTGTACTGGTTGAAGTTCCGGTCGTCGAGCGTCCCGACGTCGGTGACGACGCCGATGACCAGGTCACTGGTCCCGGTGGGCTCTGCCGCTGGCGGCGGGGCTGCCACGTTGTCGCCGATCTCCCGGCAGAGCCCCTTTCCCACGTCGATGGTGCCACCGCTGGTACAGGCGGCGAGCACGAGCAGCGTCGTGCAAATGAACGCGAAGTAACCAAACCTTCGCTGGTTCCGCATGAATACTCCTCCACCCGTATGGGGGTCTTCCTCCGTTCCCGCTGGTCGCGGACATGACGCGCACGGACGGGGCTCGGGCACGGTCAGCAAGGCGGCTGACCCGGGCCGAATGCGGCCGCATCATACAGGGCGGTCGGTGGGCGAAACAACATTCTTGGGACGCTGAGGGCCGAGCGCAAATGGCCCCTATCATCGGTCCCATGCCCAAGGCCCGCCCGCCCCATCGCCTCCGACTGGTCATCCTCGACCTGGATGGCGTCGTGTACCGCGGGGATCGGCCCGTTGAAGGCGCCGCTGAACTCGTCGGCCGGCTCCACGAAGCCGGACTCCTGGTTCGGTACGCGACGAACAACTCGATGTCCACCCGGTCGGCGTACGCGGAGCGGCTCCGGAGGATGGGGATCACGGCCGACGCCGCGGAGATCGTGACTTCGACGTCGGCCACGATTGACCACCTGCGCCGTCACGAATCCCAGGTGCGCACGGTTCTGGCCGTGGGCGCCGACGGCATGGTCGAGGAGCTGCGGTCCGCCGGCTACGAGGTATTCCGCGCCGCCGATGCCGAGGAAGGGGGGGTGGATGCCGTGCTGGTGGGGCTGGATCCGGACTTTGACGATCGGCGGCTGGCAGCCGCCGCACGGGAGGTGCGCGCCGGCGCGCGCTTGATCGCCACCAACGCCGATGCCCGCTATCCAACCCCGACCGGCTTCCGCCCCGGGGCAGGAGCCATGGTGGCCGCCATCAGTGCCGCGGGGGGCGCTGAGCCGCTGGTCATCGGCAAGCCGGAGCCGGCCATGTTCCACGCCATCCTGGACGCCACCGGCGTGGGTCCGATGGAGGCCCTGGTCATCGGTGACAACCCGGATTCGGATATCCGAGCGGCGCACCGAGCCGGAATTGAGAGCGTGCTGGTTTTGACCGGGGTTACCGCACCTGACGCGGTCGCATCGCTCAAGGCGGATCGCGCGCCGGACCACGTGGCCACTGACCCGGCGGAGGCGTGGGAGCTGGTCGAAGCCCGGATCAGCCGCTGAGCGGCCCAGCGGTTCTTGCCCACGCGTGCCAGGCGCAGGCGGCCTGGGCCCGGCGCGTCGCCAGTTCCAGGGGCGCACGGAAGGCACGCCGAAATCCGTTGATGGCGATCTCCGCCAGCTCATCGGGCGTCATACCGGTTGCCAATGCCACGCGCGCCAGCTCGTCGCTTAGCGTGGTCCCCGCCACCGTCCGATCGTCGGTGGACAGGGTCACGCTGACTCCGGCGCGATGGAGTCGCGTCACGGGGTGCGCGGCCAGGTCGGGCACGATTCCGGCCTGGACGTTGCTGGTAGGGCACAGGTCGAGGGTGATTTTCCTCTCGCGCAGCGACGCGACCAGGTCCGGATCGTCGATCGCCGGCGTGCCGTGGGCGACCCGGCTGATCCCGAACTCGATCACTTCCCAGATGTGCGCCGAACCGGGAGTTTCGCCCGCGTGGGCGGTGAGGCCCAGCCCGGCGGCGCCCGCCGCGCGGAAGGCCGCCGCGTGGGGCGGGGCCGGATATTCGGCCTCGGGGCCGGCCAGGTCGAATCCCACCACCGGTGGACCGAACGCGGCTGCTTGGTTGGCGAGCTCGACATTGGCGCCGGGCGGATGTGAGCGCATGGCCGTGACGATGAGCCCAATCATCGGCGACGACGCACCCGCGGCCTGGCGGGCATCGGCCACGCCGTTGGACACCGCCTCGATCACATCGCTGACCCCCAGGCCGCGGTCCAGGTGGAGGCGAGGCGCCCAGCGGATCTCGCCGTAGGTCGTGCCATCCGCAGCCATGTCCTCCACCAGCTCGGCCGCCGCTCGGCGCAGGGCAGCCGTGGACTGGAGGAGGGAAATCGGGAGATCGAAGTAGGACAGCAGGTCGGCCTGGTCGCGGCAGCGGACCGGCGCCACGAGCCGCTGGCGGGCCTCGTCCAGGCTGAGGCTCAGGCCCGCCTCCGCAGCCAGCTCGACGGCGGTCTGAGGGCGCAGCGCACCGTCCAGGTGCTGGTGGAGCTCGGCCTTGGGCAGCCGGCGCAGTGACTCGACCAGTGCTGTGGGGGCGCTCGCCACCGGGGCATGATAGGAGCCGCGTGATCCGAATCGCCGTGTTCCTGGCCTCCGCCGTGCTCCTGGCGCTGCTGCTCGGGGCGCGCTCCGCGGACTCGCTGGTGTCCGACCCGCTCAGGGTGGCGTGGCTCACCGACGAGGCCGTGGTGCACGCCCGGGCGGCGGACGCTGCGTTGGAGGCAACCGAGAACCTCATGCGCGGCGCCATCGACGAGGCACGTCGAGCTCAGGCCGCCGTCGTCGGCGGAACGGAGGATCCGACGGCCGCGCTGGAGGCGGCGGGACTCGGCTTCGAGGCGGCCGCCACGCCCCTCACCGACGCGCATGCGGCCCTCATCCGGCTGGGCTGGACGCTGCGCGCGATCGACCCACGGGAAACGTCGCCTCAGATCGGCCTGCTGCCGGCGGACCTGGTCGCGGTGGGGGCACAGTGGCTCGCCGCGGCGCTGCCCAGCGCGGCGCTCGGCGACATGCGGCGGCAGGCCGAATCGACATTGGAGGCGCTGGACGACGGTCTGGCGGCCCTGGACGACGACGACCCGTCTGCCGCGCTGGAGGCAATTGACCGCGCGACCGGACACCTCGAGCAGGTGCGCGACTTCCAGGTGCGCGACGTCGACAGCCAGGAGGCCTCCACGCTCGCGTACTGGGTGGACACCGTGGACGCGCTGATCGGCGCCGCGCGCGACATCGCCCTGGCCGCCCAGGCAGGGGACGCCGCGGCACTCGCGGCGGCGCAGGCGGCCTACGAGGCCGCCGCCACCAACGCCGGCCGCGCGGACCAGGCGCTGACCATCGCCCTGGGCGAGGCGGCGACCGGGATCACCGGCCCCGCGTCCACCTCGTCGGCGGATGCCCTGCGCGCGGTCGGGGCAGCCCGGGATCAGTTGGCCGGCCTGTCTATACTCCGCTGACCCGTGTGGCGGCAGGCGCCGCCCTCGTATCGGTCTGTTTCGAGCACACGAGTCAGGAGATCGGATGAGGCTGCGCGCGGAAGCCACGGACCCCGGATCGGTGGAAGCCACCGTCCTCGCCGTCCCCGTGTACAAGGAAGACGACCCGTTCGCGGATGACCTGGCCAACCTGGATACAGCGGCCGGAGGCGTCATCCGCAATGCCCTCGACTGGGGCCGGTTCAACATCCTCGAGGACTACTTCGCGTTGATCGAGGGGGGCGACCTGCCGGTGGACCACATCCTGCTGGTCAACGGGATCCGTCGGGGACGAGGCCCGTTCCGCGCCCGCCGCATGGCCGGCGTGGCAACCCGCGCCCTGCAGGGCAAGGGAGCCTCGCGGATGGCGCTCTGGCTGCGCGATGGCGAGGACGCGGATGGGTTCGCCGCGGCGGCGGTGGGAGCGGTCGCCGGCGCCTACCGGCCCATGGACCTGTACGGGCGCGTGCGCGACACCGAAGCCATGAAGCGGAACGTGGAAGAGGTCGTGTTCCTGGGCGCGGACCAGGCCGTGATCGATCGCGCCGCCACCCTGGCCGACGGAGTCGCATGGTGCCGCGACCTGTCGAACCGGGCTGCCAACGACCTGTATCCGGAAAAGATGGCCGAGGAGGCCAGGGCCCTGGAGGCCGATGGCTGCTCGGTCGAGGTCCTCCACGTCCCGGAGATGCGGCAGCTCGGCATGAACGCGCTGCTCGGCGTGGGTCAGGGCGGCGAGCACCCACCGTGCCTGATCGCGATCAAGCTCCCGGGCTGGGAGCGTGGCGGCGACCGTCGATTGGCCCTGGTGGGCAAAGGGGTGTGCTTCGACTCGGGTGGCCTGAGCCTGAAGGGCGCCGACAAGATGGACGAGATGAAGCACGACAAGTCCGGGGCAGCCGCGGTCATCGCCGCCGCACGCACCCTGGCCCGCCTGGATCCCGACGCGCCGGTGATGGCCGTGGCGCCGATGGTCGAGAACATGCCCGGGGGCAGGGCGCAGCGGCCGGGCGACGTCGTCAAGGCCATGAACGGCAAGACCATCGAGGTCACCAACACCGATGCCGAAGGTCGCTTGATCCTGGCCGATGCCCTGACGTGGGCCGAGACGCAGGGCGCCAGCCACCTGGTCGACGTGGCGACCCTGACTGGGGTCGCGGCCATGGCGTTCGGCGACCTGATCAGCGCGTACTTCGCGAAGCCGCGCTCGTGGGGCGACCAGGTGCGGGCCGCGGCCGACGCGACCGGAGAGTGGGTGTGGGAGATGCCGCTGGCTACCGAGTACCGGACCCAGCTGGAGACGCCCTACGCGGACATGGTCAACAGCGGGTCGCGGGACGGGTCGCTGATCAAGAGCGCGCTGTTCATCGGCGAGTTCACGACCCGCCCATGGGTCCACCTCGACGTGGCCGGGACGGCATGGATGAGCGCGGACAAGGCCACGTTCCCCAAGGGCGCGGTGGGCGTCGCTGTGACGACCCTGGTCCGGCTGGGCCTCGACTTCGCGGCCGGGGAGAAGGTCGAATAGCCGTGCCCCTGCCGGCCGTCGCCGCGGCCGTCTTCGGCGTCCTCGGGATCGGGGCCGAACGACTCGCGAGCGTCTGGCCGGCGATCGAGGCTCGCCGGCGGCCCCCAAGCTGGCGGACGCTGGGCCTGGGCCTCGTCTCGGCGGGCGCTGCGTACGGATTGGTGACCGTCGCGCATCTCCCTCCGTGGGCCATCCTGGTCCATCTGGTAATGCTCGGCCTGATGGTTGGCCTGGTCGCGACCGACCTCGAGCAGCGACGCCTGCCGCACCTGCTGCTCGATCCGCTGATCGTGGTCGCGGTCGGCTTCGCATTCGTCAACCCGGCCCTCGATACCGTGGCCGCCTTTGCCGGGGCCGCCGCCGCGGTGCTCTTTCTCGGAATCCTGACCCTCATCATCCGGGGCGGTATGGCGCTCGGGGACCTGTACCTGGCCGTGCCCATCGGCCTGACCCTTGGCTGGCCGCTGGTGTGGAGCGGCCTGTTCACCGGGGCGCTGCTGGCCGCGGCGGTGAGCCTCTTCCTGGTCGTGACCGGGCGCGTCGGCCTCCGTTCGTACATCGCATTTGGGCCGTACCTCGTGGCCGGCTACGTCCTGACGCTGCTCCGCGAGGCGTCTTTGCTGGCGCCGTCGGCCGCGGCCGGCCTGCCATTCTGAGCCGATCGGCCTATTCGACCGATATCACAACGGCTGGTACCCTGTCGCCCGATGCATCCGGCTATGCAGCGGCGGCGTCGGCAGATGCTGACCCGCCGAGGCGCTCGGCGTGGCTCACAACACCGAGGGCTGCTCCTGGGTTTCCTCGTCGTCTTCGCGCTCTTTGGCGTGCTGATCGGCGGATCGGTGCTTGGCGCCGGCGCCGGAGCCCTACTCGCCTACAACTACTTCGCAACCGGGCTGCCTGACCCACGCATCCTCGACGAGGTTCCGCTGCCGCAATCGAGCCTCGTGTACGACCGCACTGGCTCGGTCCTGCTGGCTCGATTCGAATGTCAGAACCGCGAATCGGTGCGATTCGACGAGATTCCCGACGTCATCGTGGACGCCACGGTGGCAAGCGAGGACCAGACGTTCTGGACCAACAACGGGGTGGACGTTCAGGCTGTCGCCCGCGCCGCGTACGCCAACCTGCAGGCTGGGTCGATCGTCCAGGGCGCCTCGACCATCACCCAGCAGGTGATCAAGTACGCCGGTTCCATCGTGGTAAACCAGGAGCAGGTGGGAGACGCCATCGCGCTGCCCAGCCTCGCGCCGCTCGGCGACATCGCGGGCGGCGACGGCAATGTCCAGGACGATGTCTGCCCGCCGCCGCGGCTGACGTTCCTCGAAGGCCGCGGGTTCGAGGACAAGATCCGCGAGCAGATCATGTCCATGCAGGTCACGGCGGCCTACCCGGGCCGGGAGGGCAAGGAGCTCATCCTGGCCACCTACCTGAACCTGATCTTCTACGGGAACGGTTCGTACGGGATCAAGGCCGCGGCCGCCAACTACTTCGGGGTCACCGATCTGTCCCAGATGACTCTTGCCCAAGCGGCCTTCCTGGCGGCCCTCCCGCAGCGTCCCAGCGCCCTGGACCCCTACCAGAACGGAGGCGGCCCCCCGGGCTCCCCCGAAGCGGCCGCGGATGCCATGCGTGAGCGGGACGGCGTGTTGTTCAACATGCTGGGGGAGGGCTACATCACGCTGGATGAGTTCGAGACCGCCTCTGCCACCACCTGGGAGGAGATGCATCCCAGCCGGGTCGTGCACCCGCTGCTGGAGCCGCACTTCACGTTCCGCGTCCAGCGCGAGATGGTGAACATCCTGGCCTCGCTCGGCGTGCCTGATCCCGAGCAGGCGGTCCGCACCGGCGGATACCACGTCGTCACCACCCTGGACTACCCCCTCCAGCAGGTCGCCCGGTCGGAGGTCCGTCGCTGGGTCGCTGCCGTGGCCGACAAGAACGTGCACAACGGGGCGCTGGTGGCGATCGACTCGGCCACCGGCGAGATCGTCGCCTACATCGGCAGCGTGGACTATTACAACCAGGAGGACCCACGCGTGGATGGCCAGTTCGACGTGGCCGGACTCGCCCGCCGGCAGCCCGGATCGGCCTGGAAGCCCATCGTCTACACCTCCGCCTTCCAGGCTCGGCAGGCGACCGTGTCAACCATGTTCGTCGACGCGCTGACCAACTTCGGGAACGAGCAATTCCCGTACGAGCCTACCAACGCCGACATCCAGGAGCATGGCCCGCTCCTGGCCATGGACGCCCTGCGCTATTCGTTGAACATCCCCTCGGTCCAGATGCAGGGTCTGGTGGGTCCGGACATCACCGCGCGCTTCGCCGAGACGCTGGGCATCGCCAGCTATGACTACATCATGGCCCAGGATCCGGGTCTGTCCCTGGGCCTGGGGACCGTGCCGGTCAACCTCACCACCTTTACCCAGGGCTACACCGCCTTCGCCCAGCAGGGTCGTCTCCACCCGGCCACGGCGGTCATCGAGATTCGTGATCGCGAGGGCCAGGTCATCTACACCCGCGCGGCCAACGGGCCTCCGGAGACCACCCCGCTGTCACCGGCGGAGGCGTACCTGACTCACTGGATCATCGAAGGCAACACCAACCCGGCCACCAACCTGCTGTGGGGTCCCCGGGCCCGCATCACCGATCCCAGCGGCGTCCGCCGCAGCGCCGGGTTCAAGACCGGAACCACGGACGACTTCAAAGACGTCTCAGGCGTCGGCTACATCCCGGGCAGCCTGACGGTCGGGGTCTGGATGGGCAACAACAACCACGAGCCCATGTCCAACGTGCTCGGCCAGGGACTGTTCTCGGCGGACGGCCCGTTGTACCTCTGGCACGACTTCATGGAACTGGCGATCAATCAGCCATGGGACTGGAACGGTCACCAACCGGTCCCCAACCTCGATTTCGCGCAACCCGCAGGCGTGCAGATGGCAGCGGTGTGCCGGTTCAGCGGCATGAGCCCCGGCGGTGGCTGCGGCCAGACGATCCAGATTCCGTTCCTGGAAGGCACGCTGCCACCGGTCGACAACGTCCACCACGCGGACCAGTGGCATCCCGACGGGTGCTTCGACATCGTCCAGTATGTCTCGCAGGCTGGACGGCCGCGGCTGTGGGTGGCGGCGGCGGCGGCCTGGGCCGACAAGTTGAACAATGGCCGGCAGGCCACGTCCGGGAGCCAATACGCGATCGCCCCCCTGCACGGCACCGGCGGGTTCGGCGGCCCCATCTGCGGCGAGCTCAAGGCCACCCCGACGCCGAGCCCGTCGCCACCCGGCTGCCGCGGAAACCAGAGCTGCGAGCCGGAGCCGAGCTGTCCGCCGGAGCCACTTCCGTGCGTGCCGGGCACCGGTTCGCTCGACTCAACCGAGGGAACCGCTGCGGCCGGATTCCTGGTGCCCATCTTCGGGCTCCCACTCGTCCTGGGCGCCGTGCCGTACCTGGTGCGCCTGGTCCGGCGCCGCCGCTGATCGACGCCGCGCGGCGTGGCTCGATCCGTCCTGACCCTGATCCTGGCCGGCGGTGAGGGAGAGCGCCTCTCGATCCTGTCCCAGGTCCGAGCCAAGCCCGGCGTCCCATTCGGGGGGAAGTATCGGATCATCGACTTCACCCTTTCGAACGTGGTGAACTCGGGCATGACCGATGTCGGGATCCTGACCCAATACGCGCCGCGCTCGCTCATCGACCACATCGGCGTGGGGCGGCCGTGGGACCTCGACCGCAGCCACGGTGGGGTGACCCTCCTCCAGCCCTTCCTGGGGCGCGGCCGAAACCGGGACTGGTACCGCGGCACCGCCGACGCCGTCCTCCAGAACCTGGATTTCATCGCGGACCGGGACCCGGAGCTGGTGCTGGTCCTGGCCGGAGACCACGTCTACAAGATGGACTACCGGCCGTTCGTGGCGCTCCACCGGGCCCGCGACGCCGACCTGACGGTTGCGGTCCGAACCGTGCCCATGGCGGACGCAAACCGGTTCGGCATCCTCCAGGTGGGGGAGGGCGGGCGGGTCACCCGTTTCGTCGAGAAGCCGGCCCGGCCTCCGTCCAACCTGGTCAGCATGGGCGTGTACGCCTTCAGCTGGCCACTCCTGCGCGAGGTGCTTTCGACCGAGCGCCTGGACTTCGGTCGCGACGTCCTGCCCGCCATGGTCGAGTCGGGCAGGGGGGTCCACGCATATGAATACCGGGGCTACTGGCAGGATATCGGGACCGTTGACGCCTACTGGCAAGCCAGCATGGATCTGCTCGCGGACGACCCCCCGCTCGACCTGTACGAGACCGGTTGGCTGATCTACACCAAGAGCGAGGAACGGGCACCGGCCCGCATCGGCTCCCAGGCCGTGGTCTCACGCAGCATGGTCAGCCATGGCTGTGTGGTGGAGGGCACCGTCGACCACAGCATCCTCTCGCCAGGCGTCCGGGTCGGCCCCGGGGCCATCGTCCGCGATTCGATCGTGATGTTCGACTCTGTGATCGAGGAGGGGGCCGTCGTGGACCGGGCCATCCTCGACAAGGACTGCGTCATCGGCGCGCACGCGCACGTCGGCGACGGCAAGGTCCTGCGACCCAATCGGAGCGAACCGGAGCGCCTGTTCAGCGGGCTGACTCTGGTGGGCAAGAAGGCCCGCGTGCCGGCGCGGACCCGGATCGGACGCAACTGCCGGATCGATCCGTACGTCATCGAGTCTGACTTCCCGCGTCGCCGGGTGGCGTCCGGGGACACGGTGGTGCACGCTGGCTGAGGCGCCCGCGTCCGAAGCGAGCACGGCCGAACCGGTGCCGCCCATCGACGCCTGGCTGGAGGAGCTCGGGCTGGCCGTCGTCGGCCAGGGCGCCGCGCCGCTCGGTCTCGCATTGAGCCGCGACGTCATCCTCGATGGGGAGCGGCGTTTCGACCTCCGGGTCACGATTGCGTGGGCCGCCGGGATGGGCCTGCACCTGTGGGCCTACTACGGACCGGACGGCATGGAGCTCCCACGCCGGACGCTGCTCCGCCTATTGGCCGCCAATGCCGAGTATCCGTTCGTGAAGTTCGCGGTGACCGACGAGGACCGCCCAATGCTCATCGCCGAGCTGCCACCCGGCGCAGTGGACCGCGAGGAGCTGGGTCGCGCGCTGGCGCGCATGACCGTGGTTGCCGATCGGCTGCTCGAGGAGACCGCAGCTGCCATCGCGGATCGTGGCCGGCTCCCCGACTGGAGCGGACGCACCGGTCGCAACGCTGAGCTGCTGACCCGGTTCCGGGCTGAGGTCGAGTCCGCGATGCCGGACTGACAGGCACCGCCGGCGCCGTTCCCATGAGGTCTCGCGCGTCTCGTC
>DATKBC010000105.1:0-8086 GCA_035514415.1 Pleomorphomonadaceae bacterium
ACGGTCCCGCGCGAGGGACGTCTGCTACTCGCCCACCTTGCCCTCGCGGCAGGACTGGTCATCCTCGGGGTCGGCGTCGCGCTGGCCAAGGTCACGCCCGTGGCCCAGTCCGCCGCCGAGGAGGCGGCATTCCCACTCCACGCCGTGGCGTGGCTCGAGGCGCAAGATCCCAGGGATCGGGTTTTCAACCGCTACGAATGGGGCGGGTACCTGATTCACGAGCGCCCCGGCCGACTCGTGTTCATCGACGGCCGGGCCCAGGACATCTACCCCGACGAGGTGCTCACGCTGTACGCAAACATCATCTCGGTCCAGATCGATCCCGGGCCCGAGCTTGACCGATACGTCATCGATCACGTGATCTTCGTCCCAAGCAGCCCATTTGCCGCCTGGATGGACGCCAGTGCCGACTGGCAACGCGCCTATGCCGATTCGCTGGCAGTGGTCTGGGTTCGGCGTTGACGTGAGGCGCCTGGTCGGGCTCTTTGGGTGGTCGACCCTCCCGATCCACCCGGTTCTGCTCGCCCTGGCCTTTCCGCTCTTCCTGCTGGCGACCAACGCGGACCAGTGGGTCGACCTGTCGGCGGCCTGGGCGCCTATCGGGCTCAGCCTGGCAGCAGGCACAGCTCTCCTGGCGGTCTGCGCCTGGCTATTCGGTGGCTGGCAAAGAGGCGGCCTTGTGGCCAGCCTGCTGATAATCCTGTTCTTCAGCTTTGGCCACGTCCGACTCGCCCTGTCGGGGAGCGGGATCGGGGGGGCAGGTCTGGCCCTTGTGTGGCTCGGCCTGGCCCTCGCAGGGCTGACGCTCATTGAACGCGGCGTCCGGCATCTCGGCCATGGGACTCGCGCCCTGAACGCGATCGCCCTGCTGCTGGTGGTCTTCAACCTCGCCTCGGTCGGAACCTACACTGTGAGCCAGGCGGGGCAGAATATCGGCCAGGATCCTGCGGCGATGTCGATCCCCGCGGTCGACCGGAAGCCGGACATCTACTACCTCGTCTTCGACCGTTACGCCGGCGGCGAGACCCTGGATCAGCAGTACGGCTTCGATAACGGGCAATTCCTCGGCGAGCTCGAGCGGCACGGGTTCGTGGTCGCCCGCGAGGCCTGGGCTAATTACGGCGGAACGGCTCTGTCTTTGGTCAGCTCGCTGAGCCTCGACTACATCGACAGCTCGGTGATGGGCCAAACGGAGCCAGCCACCTACGGGCCGATACACGCCGCGCTGCGAGGCCATCTGACGGTCCCCGATACCTTGACCGACATCGGGTATGAATACATCCACATCGGCAACTGGTGGGAGCCTGGCACAACGAACGTTGATGCCGACCAGGTCCTCGTCTACCGCCGGGAGTCGGAGTTCGCGACCGCACTGTTGGAGACGACGGCCTTGACCCTGGTGGCCGGCCTCGGCCCGCCGAGCGGCGACCCCGAAGTCCTTCAGATCGGCAGCGCCAACCGCGCCCACACCCTGTTCGAGTTCGAGCAAGTCGAGTCGGCCGCGTCTCGATCTGGGCCAACGTTCGTATTCGCCCACTTCCTGGTCCCCCACCCGCCGTACGTGTTCAACGCCGACGGATCAGCCCCCAATGCGGAGCAGGCAGCCGCCCGTGCCCCTCGCGAAGCGTACCTCGAGCAGCTGCAGTGGACGAACGGTCGCATCTTGGAGTTGATCGAGGTGCTGCTCGACGCGCCTGCCGGCCGCGAGCCGGTCGTCATCGTGCAGGCCGATGAAGGCCCCTATCCGCCCCGTTACGAGGCCAACCAGGACGGCTTCCGATGGCTGGAAGCCACGGCGGCGGAGGTTCGAGAGAAGTTCGGAATCCTGAACGCGATATTCCTGCCCGGCGTCGATCCAGAGGAGATGGGCTTCCACGACCGAACGAGTCCCGTCAATGCCTTCCGGCTCGTCTTCAATGCATACTTTGGGACCGATCTGCCCCTCCTTGAGGATCGGACATATCTGTCGCCGGACAAAGGCCACCTGTACGAGTTCACCACCTATCCCCGGCCCGACTAGGCGACCGAGGCGTCCCGGCAACTCGGGGGAGTGCGCCTTCACCGATTCGCTTACCGTGGTCTGGGTACGCCGCTGAATGAGAAGACCGATACGTGGCAGCTGACTTCCCGGCGGTACGCTATCGGCTCAGTCAAAAGGTGGCCCTCGAGCCTGCCGCCGTGGCCGACGGCGAACTCGTGGCCGTCCCAGTGGTCGAGAGCGTGCCTATGCCGATCCGCGGGCGGTGATCTGGGTGCGCCGCTGAGGTCGCATCGAGCGGTTGACATCACGCGGTACTCTCGCTCCCTCCGAGGATGCAGTCGACCAAGCCATCGCCCCTGGCGGTCGAGGACGGCGCGGGCACCGCCCGAGTCTTGCCGCGCCCGCGCGAGTTCGCGACCTGGCTGACCAGACTGTGGCGCGTTGGCCGTTGGGGGATCTTCGGCGGGGCGCTCGTCTATTGCGTTCTGGCGTTGCTCGGCACCGTCACGTACCACGGCACCCCGACCGGAGACCTGCTCATGCGCGACGCCGCGGCGTACTACTACCTCGACACGCCGTACGACTGGAGCGACGGGCCGGGCGCGCGTGAGTTTCGGTACTCGCCCGCCTTCATTTGGGTCGTTGCCCCACTCCGCCTGCTGCCGTGGGAGCTCTTCGCTGCGCTGTGGTTCGCCGCCCACGTCGGCGTGCTCCTGTACCTCCGGATTCCCTGGATGCTCGCGTTTCCGGGTGTCATCGACGATGCGGTTCGAGGCAACATCAACACGTTCCTGGCTCTAGCCGTGGTGCTGATCGTCCGGCGCACGGCTGCGCCGCTGTGGGGGATGTTCCTCTTGACCAAGGTCACACCCGGTGTGGCCATCGTGTGGCACCTCGCCAGGCGGGAATACCGCGAGTTTGCAGCGGCCGTGGCGGTGACCGCCGCCGTGGTCGGAACCGGCTACCTGGTCGACCCGCAGCTGTGGTCGCAGTGGTTTGCGTCGTTGGTCGCAGGGCAGGAGACCTTTCCGGCGACCGTGGCGCAGGCGGTGCCGCTGCCGCTCCGCATCGCGCTGGCGGCAGGTCTCAGTGCCTTCGCGGCAACGTCAGGCCGAGCGTGGCTCCTCCCGGTCGCCGTGATCGCTGCCATGCCCGGCATCTGGCCGAACGCGTTTGCGCTCCTGGTCGCCTCGGTTGCCCTCTACAAGGGGTCGCGTCAGAGCGTCCTTGAGCCGGTTGCGATGGCGGAGCGTGAGCTGGTGCCGGTTCGCGTTGCCGAGGGCACACCCGTCGTCCTGAACTCCAGGAGCAGCATCAGGAAGTAGTAGGGCAGCCAGTACGGGCTGATGGACAGGCTGGCCAGGCCGAGACGGCCGCGCCAGGTGAGCCAGGCCGCCAGGCCAGCGCCAATGGGGATCCATGCAGCGCCGATCAGGGCCGACGGCCCGAAGTTGAAGTCGCTGGTCAGCTCAGGTCCGACGGTCAGGAGGGCAGCGATCCATTCCGTCCCATAGCCGCTGGCCGCGACCACGAGCGCGTGGCCCACGAGGATCAACGCGAAGGGCACCCGCCACGCGGGTTGTTGCCACAGCAGCCACACGGCCAGTGGCAGCATCAGGGGGCGTGGGACGAGGACGGTGAGGGCCAGGAACAGGCCCGTGGCTGGCCCGTTGCCGCGCGCGGCCCAGACCGCCGTCACGGCCACGAAGATCATGATGTTGCCGGTCTGGATGTCGAACCACAGCGGATAGCTGACCAGGCACGCCCCCACCAGCGACCAGGATCGCAACAGCGGCAGGACCGCCACATGAAGGATCTGCCAGGCCCACACCGGCATGAGCGTGAGGAAGCCCAGGATCCAGGCCGCGACCGGTGACCAGCGGTACGCGTACGGGTTGTCGAACTCGTACAGGGTGCCCTGGTCCAGGCGAGCGGCTGCCCGGATGAAGTTCTCCCAGTCGAAGGCGTAGTAGCCCGTCAGTACGGCCTCGATGACTCGGAAGCACGAGTAGAGGCTCGTCGCGGCCACGACCACCAGGACGACCGCCAGGGGCAGGGACGGGAGCCCGTGCGGGCCGCCATGCCACGATAGACTCACCCGCGATGTCGCGCGCGCCACGCCCATGATCCGGCCCCGCGGCTCCGACCTGCTGCTGCTGACCGCCGCGGCGCTCGTCGCCCGCGTCGCGGCCGCGATCCCGGTCGGCTACCCCCCGTACACCGATCCAGCCTACTACGCCATGGTGGCCCAACAGCTGGCCACCGGCCACGGCTTCAGCGCCCCGGTCCTGTGGTCGTTCCTGGAGGTCGGCGGCCGCTTGCCGGCCGACGCGATGTTGCCGGTGGTAAGCAACGGCCACTGGATGCCGCTGACCTCGATCGTGGCGGCGGCCGGGATGGCGCTCCTGGGGACCGACCTGCGGGCGGCTCAAGTCCCGATCGTGGCGCTGGGGGTTGCGCTGGTTCCGTTCACCTATCTGGTCGGAATCGGCATGTACCAGTCGCGACGGATCGCGGTCCTGGCATCGGTCCTGGCCATCTTTGCCGGCCCGCTCCTGATCATGTACCCCACCACCGACAACTTCGCCGTCTTCGGCGCCGCCGGAGCAGTCGCCATCTGGGCGGCCCTGCGGGCCATGCGACCGGGACGCGCCTCGACCTGGCTGGTCGTGTCCGGGGCCGCCGTTGGCCTGGCGACCCTGGCTCGGGTCGACGGCCTGCTGCTTGCGGTTGCACCGTTCACGGCCTGGCTGGTCGATCGGGGGCTCGGGCCATGGACCGGTGGCGGCGCCAGGCGATTGGGGTGGCTGGCCCTGCTCCTCTCCGCCACCGCGGCTGTAGCCGTCATGGCCCCCTGGCTGGCCCGCAACCTGGCGATATTCGGTTCCGCATTCCCCTCGGCAGGCGGCCACACCCTGTGGATCCAGAGCTACAACCAGCAGTTCTCGATCAGCGCCGATGTGTCGCCTGCCGCCTACCTGGACTGGGGCCTGGCCAACATCATCGGCTCCAAGCTGTTCGCGTGGTGGGAGATCGGCTGGCGCACGGTGGTCCTGCTGGGGGGGATCTTCGGGTTCTTCTTTTTCGGTGGGCTGTGGCGGGAGCGGCGTCGCGGCGAGGTGGCGCCCTTCGTCGTGTATTGGATCGTGATGTTCGCGGCCATGGGGCTGGTCTTCACGTTCCACGCCCCGCACGGGGCGTACTACCACTCGGCAGCCGCCTGGCTGCCATTCGCCTTCCCGATGGCGGTGGCGGCGGCCGGACCAGTCCTGACTGGCATGGGGCGGGCGTGGGCCTTCCTGCGCCGACCTCAGACGCATCGGTTCGTGGAGGTGGCCGCCCTGGTGGGTGCAGTCATCCTGTCGCTCGTCGGATCGGTCAGCCTGTATCGGCTGTGGGAGACCTCCCACCAGCGCGACCTGGTGGCAGCCCGATACCTGGCCGATGCCGGCCTGGCCGATGCCACCGTTCTGTACGGGGACCCGGCCAGCCTGTGGCACCTGACCGGGAACCCCGGTGTGGCCGCGCCCATCGACCCATACCCGGTGATCGAAGACGTCGTGCGCGCGTATGACGTGGCGTTCGTGATCGTCACCCTGCGCGAGGACGCCAGTATCGACCCGCTGGGCCTGTGGCACGGTTGCGACGCGATCGACGGCGAGGGGAACCATGCGACCTGGCTCGCATGCGACCCCGCGTTCGAGGCGAACGGTGTGCGGATCTTCGCGGTGCTGCCGCCGGGCGGCGTGGAGTAGTACTTCCGGGTCCCGAAGTACTGTTGACCGCGCGCACAGCACGCCGGGAGGATGAACCGAGGGTCCGGTACCAATCCGGCCCTAGTACCTCCCCGAGGATTGAGCGTGGCTCAGGCCCCCGATCGCACCGGCATCGTTCAAATCGACCGCCTCAACGCGCAAGCCGCCGAAGGCCTTGGGCGCGAGGCGCGACGCCTGCATCGGCACGCCGAGCGGGCTCGGGCCCTCTACCGACGCCGGCTGGGCACGTGGCTCCAGCTCCGCGCCCGCCTCGACCAGCGACCCGGGAGGCGCGCGAACGGGGCCGCCAAGACCAACGGTACCGAGGCCGGCGAGGGACTCGAGGCCGAGCACGAGGCATTGGTCCGTGAGCTGGCCCAGATCCAGCACCGGCTCAAGCGCCTGGAAGTCGCCGCGCGCCAACTTGACCTGCTGGTGCGCTACCTGTCAGCCACCGACCCGTCCGCGGCCGAGCCCACGCTTGACACCACCGATGACTCCGCGGCCGCGACGGCGCTGCGGATCATCCAGGCCCAGGAGCAGGAGCGCCAGCGCCTGGCCGAGGCGATCCACGACGGGCCGGCCCAGGTCCTGACCAACGCCATCTTCCAGGTCGAGTACCTCGACCGCGTGGTGGGCGGCGATCCCCGCCAACCGACTGCGCGACCAGCGACCGGGGCCCAGGCTCGCACCGAGCTGGCGCTCCTGCGCAACATGCTCCGGGATGGCCTAGACGAGGTGCGCGGCACGATCGCCTCGCTCCGCCCGCCGGCGGTCGACGTAGGCCTGGCCGCAGCGCTCCGCGAGGCCGCCGTCGAGTTCCAGGCCCGAAACGCCATCGCCGTCCGGGTCGATGTCGACGGCATCGACGCCGGGCTGACACCGCCGGCCCGCGCATCGGTCCTGCGCATCGCCCAGGAGGCGCTTCAGAACGTCCGCAAGCATTCGGCAGCCACTGAGGTCCGGATCAGCCTGGACGGCACGCAGCTCGTGATCGCCGACAACGGGCGCGGGTTCGACGTCATGCGCCTGGCGACCGGCGTGACCCGCAACTTCGGCCTTCAGTTCATGCGTGAACGCGCGGACCTGATGGGGTCGGAGCTGCAGATTGAATCGCGGCAGGGCGAAGGGACGCGGATCCTACTCCGCCTCCCGGAACCCGTCCGCTAGCATCGGGGGCAGGGATGAAGGTCAAGGAGGAGAACGTGGCACGAGCCAAGACAGCCCCGGTCGAGACCGATTCGGTCGGAACCGAGGAGATCCCGATGGAACGCCGCACCGGGCGTGACCGCCGGACAACGACGGAAAAGACCCGCATCGTCATCGTCGACACCCACACCCTGTTCCGGCGAGGGGTGCGCAACATCCTCGAGCTGGAGCCGGACATGACCGTCGTCGGCGAGGCGGGGAGTGGCCGGGAGGCGATCGCCGTGGTCGAGGAGCTGACCCCGGACGTGGTTCTCATGGACCTCACCCTGCCGGCACCCAACGGCATCGAGACCACCCAGCGCATCAAGCGCGAGCTGCCCCACACCGGCGTCATCGTGCTGGCCGGCGGCGACGACGAGGAGCAGCTGTTCGACGCCATCAAGGCCGGTGCCGCGGCGTACGTCCTCAAGGACATCGACCCCAGCGACCTGGTGGCCATCATCCGCCGGGTTCGCGCCGGCGAGTACCTCATCAACGACAAGGTCTTCAGCCGGCCGGCGGTCGCCAGTCGCGTCCTGAAGGAGTTCCGCGAGCTGGCGGTCTATGGCTCGGATGCCCAGCCCATCTTTGCGCCGCTGTCGCCGCGCGAGGTGGAGATCCTGGACAACATCGCCCAGGGCATGACCAACAAGCAGGTCGCCTACACCCTGGGCATCAGTGAGCAGACCGTGAAGAACCACATGTCCAGCATCCTGCGCAAGCTGAGCGTCAACGACCGCACCCAGGCCGTCGTGTACGCCATGCGACAGGGTTGGATCAAGCTTCCCGAGGACTGACCGCCACTCGTCCGGTGCCGGTCGGTACGGGAGTGCCATTTCGCTTCCCGTCGGACCAGCACAGGATCAGACCACGTCCTCCTGGGTATCCAGGGGGGCCTTCATCGGGCGCGGATCGGTGGCAACACCGGTCCTCGGGTCTCCTCCTCCGGTCATGAGAGCCGCGCAGCAGCAGGCGCGGCTCTCATGTTGTTTACGGGCGTCCGGCGCGGCGCGAGGCGGCGCCTGGCGGCGCCGGCTCTTGACAAGGTCGAGGGGCCTCGCGCAAGGTACGGCTCCGCGAAGCGCCTCGTAGGACCAACGGGTCATGTTCAGGTGCCCGATGTCCGCCCTACGCTGGTTTCGCCAATCCTGTGAGGAAAGGA
>DATKBC010000106.1:0-2334 GCA_035514415.1 Pleomorphomonadaceae bacterium
TACGCAGGGCGTGGCGGTCGACGCCACTGGCGCGGGGGATGCCCACGCGGCCGGGTTCCTGCTCGCGGCGGCCGAGGGCCCGTGGCCCCCGAGTTCCGCGACCCTGCACGACGCCCTGGAGCAGGGCGGGCGCCTCGGCGCCGAGGTTGCCGGGGTCGTCGGAGCCCAGGCCCGCGTCCCCTCCGAGGAAAGCCAATGACGAAGGAATGGCTCGCGCTCAGCGAGGAGGTCCGTCATGCGCTGGCCGCTGGTCGGCCGGTGGTGGCGCTCGAGTCGTCGCTCGTCGCCCAGGGGCTGCCTGCGCCACACAACCTGGAGACGGCCGTTGCTGCGGAGGCCGAGGTGCGGGCTCGCGGCGCCGTCCCGGCCACCATCGCCGTGGCCGAAGGACGGGTCGTGGTCGGGGCCGATCGTGCCCTGCTGGAGCGTCTCGCCGATCCTTCCTCGCGTCCGGCCAAGGCAGCGTCGCGGGACCTAGGCCCGCTGCTCGCATCACGGAGGCTTGCGGCAACCACGGTCAGCGCCACCTTGCGAGTGGCCCATGCCGCCGGGATCGCGCTCATGGCCACCGGCGGGATCGGAGGTGTCCATCGCGGGGCGGGACGCAGCTTCGACGTCAGCTCCGACGTCGACGAGCTGGCAGCGACACCGGTCACCGTGGTGTGCAGTGGGGCGAAGGCCATCCTCGACCTTCCTGCGACGCTCGAGCTGCTGGAGACGCGGCGCGTTCCGGTGATCGGCCTCCGGACCTCCGAGCTGCCAGCCTTCTACAGCGTCACCAGCGGCCTGCCGCTCGCCCATTCGGTGGACTCGCCCGCGGCAGCGGCCGAGCTCATCGCCGCGCACGAGGCCGTGCCGGGGGCGGGCGGTCTGCTCCTGGTTCAACCGCCGCCGGCAGGGGTCGCCATCCCGGCCGACGAGGTGGAAGGCTGGATCTCCGACGCGGTCGATGCGGCCGCCGCCGCCGGCGTGCGGGGCGCTGCCGTGACGCCGTACGTGTTGGGCCACGTGGTGCAGGCCTCGGGCGGGCGCGCGCTGCGCGCCAACATCGGTCTCATCGTCGCCAACGCAGGTGCGGCCGCCGAGGTGGCCGTCGCCTTGAGCGCGTTATCCTAGGCTCGCCGATCGACCGGGAGGCCCATCATGCGGATCTACGAGGGGAGCCCGCGCCAGGACTGGGAGGAGGTCCTGCGCAGCGTGGGCGCATGGGCCGACCGCGAGAACCTCAAGGAGATCCTGTTCCTCGAGCTCGACGGCGGGTTCCTGGTCCAGGGCATCGCGACCTCGATGGGCGGTCAGTGGTCGGACACGGGGACCTTCTCCAAGCAGATGCACGAGCTGACCGATGACCAGATTGGGGAGCTGATTGCGGCCGCCGAGGAGCAGCGGGGCAGCGCCAGCGCCGATCACCCAGAGATCGGGGTGGCCAACTTCTACGAGCAGGCGCTCCGCATCATCGGCAAATGGCTGGATTCGGTGCAACCGCGAGACGTGTTCTTCTTCGAACAGGACGGCTCCTTCGTGGTCCGAACCTTCGTCGTCGCGCCCCATGGCAAGGTAGGCCACCAACTCTCCGAATTCACCCGCGACGAAATCGTAGGTATGATCGGGGCCGCACCACTCGACCGCGGTGCACCCGCACCACCCCCGCCATCGGTCGACGCGCCCAGTGCGGCGGGAGATGCGCCTGGTGCGGCGGGAGATGCGCCCAGTGCGGCGGGTGGAACGGAGACTGAATCATGAACATCCTCAAGGCACTCGCGATCACCGCCGGCGCCATCCTGGCGGCGCTGGTAATCGTCCCGCTGACCATCCTGGCCGGCCTGTTCGTGTGGCTCAAGCTGACCGAGGAAATCGACGACGAGCCCTGGGAGATCGACGACGCCGTTTAGGCAGGCCGTCTAGGCCCCCATCCGGGCCGCGCGACGCGCCTAGCCCAGGGGGGCGCTGGCCAGTGCCCAGGCGATGGTCCACAGAATCGCGGCCGCCAGGACCCCCTGCCACAACCGCGTGGCATTCGACGTCCCGCGCAGGATCGCGAGCAAGCCCAAAACTCCGAGCACGAAACTGGCTGGCTGCAGCCGCGATGCCAACACGAAACTGAGAGCAACCCCAACCGCGACGCCCACCGCCAGAGCGAGCGCGAGCCGGTGGGCGTTGCGCCGCCCGAGCACCTGGGCCAGGCAACGTGACCCGAGTGCGGCATCCGAATCGAAGTCGCGAAGCGTGTTCGCCAGGTGCGCGGCCGCGGCAAATGGACCGACCAGCAGGACCGCCGGGGCCACCCGTTCCAGCGGGACGCCGACGCTGGCCGCAATCCATAGGGGCAGCAGC
>DATKBC010000107.1:0-2663 GCA_035514415.1 Pleomorphomonadaceae bacterium
TTCCCGGCCGCTCCCAGTCGGCCGCCTCGAACCCCTGCTCGGCCCACGCCGCCTGGTAGTTCGGGGTCCGCAGGTAGGGCAGCAGGTAGTGGCGAGCCGCTGATCGGGCGACCGCCGGATCTGTCTCCAGCACGCACGGCAGGCTGGCCGCCACGATGGGTCGCACGGTCGCGTCCACAGCGTCCAGCACCCCGCGCATCCAGGTCAGGCGCTCGAGGGTGACCAGGTACGGAAAGGCGCCGTCGGCATCGGTCGCGGCCAGGGTCAGCATCCGCTCGCGCAGGGCGGCCACCAGGACCAGCGGTTCGCGCATTCCGGGGGGCATCGGTCCCTTGTAGATGGCGGATCGATACGCGGCCAGGTACTCCCGCATCCGGGTCAGCGGCCGCTCATAGGTATGGCCGCGCAGCTTCTGGGCCAGGTGGAGGTGCGACACGCCCAGGCCCAGCGTGAACCGCCCGCTGGTTGCCTCCTGGAGGGTGAGCGTCGCCATCCGGGTGGCCTGCGCATCGCGCCCCCAGATCGAGACGATGGACGTCCCAAGGCCGATGGACGAGGTCGCGCCGGCCAGCAACCCGAGCAAGGTGAACGGATCGCGACCGACGACGTCGGGCACCCACAGGGTCCCGAACCCGAGGGTCTCGACGCGCGCGGCGTAGATCAGGGCTTCCTCGATGGGCAGGGTGTCGAAGTCGCTCCACACGCCGATCCGGCCCAGTCCCCGGTCGCCGTTCGCCATTGACCGATGCTACCCGGTCGACTCGGGCGCGAGCCGGTAGCGGAGGAACAGTTCCTCCCCGTGGCGGTGGACGCTCACCAGGCGTGCCGGTCGCGGGGTTTCGGAGGGGGGTTCCGGGGCGAGCATGGGTAGTCCCTCCCCGCCGAGCAGCCACGGTCCCACGGTCCAGAACAGCTCGTCGATGAGGCCCGCGGCGTGGAAGCGGGCATTCACGGTGGGGCCGCCCTCGAGTAGGACGGAGCCGATCCCCCGCTCCCGCAACGCACGCAACAGCCATCCCGGCTCGGGGCGCTCGGTGGGCGCGGCCAGCACCTCGGCACCGGGAACCCGTTGCGGGCCGTCCGCACCGACCACCACCAGCCGTGGCTGGTCGGTGCCGAACCAGCGCCGATCGGTCGGGATCGGTCCGTTCCCGGCAACCAGCACCGCCAGTGGCTGGGGTGGCTTGCCGGCGGCGACGCGGATGGCGGCCAGGTCGGCCGGGACATCGGTCCAGCCGTCCACCGCTCGCAGCGTCCCTGCCCCGAAGGCCACGGAATCGAACGCCACTCGCAGCAGGCGCATCAGGCGCCGGTCGGCGCGGGTGCCGAGCCCCTCGGCGGTGCCGTCCCGCTGGGCTCGTCCATCCAGGCTGGTGACCATATTCAGGCCCACGTACGGACGGTCAGGAGGCGCGTCTGGGAGCGCCAGGTCGGCGAATGCGGCGTCCAGATCCAGGTCGGACGCCGGATCGGGCCATAACCGATCGACAACGAACATCGGCGCCATGCTAGTCGGAGCCGGCCGGCGACATCGGTCAGTCGAAGATGCGCTCCAGGTGCCAGGTGCCGCGGTTCTCGTCCAGAAAGATGGTGCACAGCAGCCCGTCGCGGGTGACGAGCTTGAAGTAGGCGCGGGCCACCGGGTCGCGCCACCAGTCGTCGGCCACCCGCCAGCGGTTGCAGATCCCCACCTCGGCGTGGGTGGTGCCGTCCAGGCGGAGGCGGATGGGGGTGCCGGCCGTGTCGGTCTCGACCTGGACCAGGGGGTGGGTGGCATGCAGGCGGGTCATCGGTCCGCACCACCGGCGTTGTCGATACCGATCTCGACCAGTCGCGACTGCCGCTCGGGAAGCATGGCGGTCGGTCGGTCGCCCACCGCCCGCCACAGGCGGCCGGACCCGAACCGCGCGCTGACCCGCTCCAGCGACCAGCGCAGCTCCTCCCAGCGTCCGGCCTGGGGCTCGAAGGCGGGGAGCTGGCGGGCGGCGGGGTTGGTGAGGCGATCCAGGGTGAGGCCGATCGCGGTGATCCGTGGCTCGTCGTCCGCGGCCGGTGGGATCTGGGCGCCGCGGGACCCGACCTCGGCCTCCAGACGGGCCAACAGCAGGCGCGTGATCCAGTCCGGATCGGTGGTCGGCTCGGGCAGGGCCAGGGTTACGGTGAGGGGCTGGGCCGCTTCCCGGTGGAGCGTCAACGTGGCGCGGCCCGGGGCGAGGTGACGGCCGCGGAGCGGGTCGGTCAGGCTGGTGGCCGCGCGGCGCAGGGCGAGGGTGATCTCCGTCGTCCCCTCCGCCGGCGGCTCGAACCGGACGGTGGTGGCCAGCCGCTCCGGCCGGCGGCGCGGGACCAGCGGCCGCGGGTCCTCCCCGCGCGCCAGCGCGTGGAGCCGCTCCCCCGCCGGCCCGAACTGGGCGGCCACGGCCGAGCGCGGCAGTCCCGCCAGCTGCCCCATGCTGGTCAGCCCGAATAGGCTGAACCGATCCCGAACGGCCGGCTCCGCCGGCAGTAGGCCGATCGGCAGCTCCGCCAGCGTCGCGCGCCCCTCCCCGGCGGGGAGGATCAGGCAGACAGCCCGGGCCTGGGCGTCGTAGGGCGTGCCGGACTGCCCAGATCGGGCCAGTCGAACGGCCAGGGCCGCCAGCCATCGGTTGTCCCCGATCCCC
>DATKBC010000108.1:0-2302 GCA_035514415.1 Pleomorphomonadaceae bacterium
GCGCCCAGCATGGGAGCCCACGACGGCCCCGGCATATGAAGGCCCGCGGGCGCCGCCGGGATCAGGCGCTGGCGGCCGCGCCGGGTGGGACCGGCGGTCGCGAAACGGCGGATCGTGGAGCCCAGCCACAGCAGGACCGCGATCCCGACCATGACCGGCAGGAGCCCGACCAGCGCACCCCAGTCAGGGATGACGATCGGCTCGATCACGTCGAGCAGCGAATGCCAGAGCTCCTCCATCGCGGCGGAACGTCCCCGCTCAGTCGCGCCCGGAGCCCGCGACCAGGACCCAGGCCATGATCCCCATCGCGGCGCCGAGCGCAACGAGCATCGTCACGCCGGCCCACTCCACTTGGTAGCCCAATGGCGCAGCCAGGACCCAGTAGCCGAGTCCGATCACGACGAACAGGACTCCGATGGCGATGGCGCTTCGCGACTGAAGGGTATCCACGCTGGCTCTCCGGCTCAGGGCAGCAGATACAGGACGGAGAACAGGATGATCCAGACCACGTCCACAAAGTGCCAGTACAGCGACGCGGCCTCCACGGCATCGTGGTGGCGGGCCGAGAACTGGCCGGCCGTCGCGCGGTAGAGGATCACGCCCAGCATGATCACCCCACCGAACACGTGGGCGCCGTGGAAGCCGGTCAGCGTGAAGTAGGTCGTGCCGAACGGCCCGGCGTTCATCGTCAGGCCCTCGTGGAAAAGCAGGGTGTAGTCATAGACCTGCAGCACGAGGAAGACCACCCCGAGCACGAACGTGACCGCCATGTTCCGGATGAAGCCGGCCCGGTCGCCGCGCCGAATGGCGTTGACGCCCAGCTGGCAGGTCACCGAGCTCAGGACGAGGATCACGGTCGCGACCAGGATCAGCGACAGCGGGTTGAGGACCCCGACAAACTCCGCCGGCGTCCATGGCGTGTGCGCGGCCCGGGTGGCGAAGTACGCGCCAAACAGCCCGGAAAAGACCATCACTTCGGAGGTGATGAACAGCAACATCCCGAGGATCGGGTTGCTGATCCCGCCGCGGGTCTCGTGACCCTCCGCGGCCGGCCCGTGGCCGGTGGTCGCCAGCGCGTGGCTGTCCGCCGTCACCGTCGTCTGCCTCCCGTCCTGGTCAGTGGGCCGTCCGGCCGTGGCGGAGGTCGAAGAGCGGACGCTCCGAGCGAATCTCCGGCAGGCGGTCGAAGTTGTAGGGTGGCGGCGGGGAGCTGGTGGCCCACTCGAGGGTGTTGGCCTCCCACGGGTCGTCGCCTGCGATTTTGCCGTTGCGCAAGGAGACGAAGATGTTCCACAGGAGCGGCAGCATGCTCACCCCGATCAGCAGACCGCCGACGGTGGCCAGCAGATTCAGGTCATTCCAGCTGCTGTTGGCATAGTCGGCGATGCGGCGCGGCATCCCCGACATCCCGAGCATGTGCATCGGGAAGAAGGTCATGTTGAAGCCGATGAACATCAGCACGAACTGGACCTTGCCGAGGCCCTCGTCGAGCATCCGGCCGGTCATCTTCGGGAACCAGTAGTAGAGGCCCGCCATGACGCCGAACACGGAGCCGCCGAAGAGGACGTAGTGGAGGTGGGCCACCACCCAGTACGTGTCGTGGAGCGCGTAGTCCACCGGCACCGAGGCGCTGAACGCCCCGTTGATGCCGCCGATGAGGAACATCGACAGGAAGCCCAGCGCGAACAGCATCGGCGTGGAGAGGGTCAGCTGCCCGCGGATCATCGTCGCGATCCAGTTGAACATCTTGACCCCGGTCGGGACCGCGATCAGGAATGTCATCAGGCTGAAGAAGGGCAGGAAGACCGCGCCGGTCGTGAACATGTGGTGGGCCCATACCGAGAACCCGAGCGCGCCGATCCCGGCGGTGGCGAACACGAACGCCTTGTAGCCGAACAGCGGCTTCCGGCTGAACACCGGCAGGATCTCGCTGATCATGCCCATCGCCGGCAGGACCATGACGTAGACCGCCGGATGCGAGTAGAACCAGAAGACGTTCTGGTACAGGACCGCGTTGCCGCCGGTGGCCGGGTCGAAGAAGTGACCCCCGTAGTTGCGGTCGATGAAGAGCATGACCAGCGCGCTGGTGATGACCGGCGTTGCCATCAGGACGAGGACGCTGGTGACCATGACGGTCCAGACGAGGATCGGCATCCGGAACAGGGTCATCCCCGGCGCCCGCATCTTGAAGATCGTGACCAGGAAGTTGACCGCGCCCAGGATCGAGCTGGTCCCGATGAGCACCACCGCCACGATCCAGAGGTCCATGCCGGTCCCCGAATAGGCGTCCTGCGCCAGCGGC
>DATKBC010000109.1:0-7016 GCA_035514415.1 Pleomorphomonadaceae bacterium
GGTCGCGGACGAACGGGCCGTGGATCGGGCCATGGACAAGGTCCGCGGCGCCCTACGACACCACCTGGGAGCCGAGATCCGATAGTACGGAGCCCGATCCATGGACGCCGCTGGTACCCTTCGCGGCGTCGATTGGAGGACAAGCCGACGTGGAAGTAATCGCCGAGTTCACCGTCACCGACCTGGTGGTCCTGGTCACGCTGGCCTTTGGCGTGCTGATGGGATTCACCCAGGGCACCCTGCGCTACATCTTGAGCTCGATCGCGGTCCTGGTGGCCTTCGCCGTGGCCAGCCTGCTCAAGGGTCCCATCGCAGACGCCCTCGAGGGAGTCTGGCGGGCCTCCACCGCCGAACAGCAGGAGCTGTGGATCTACGTCGTGCTGCTGATCATCGGCCTCGTCGGAGGATGGTTCGTGGTGCGGATGTTCTATCGGCAGACCCGGCTGCCGATCTATCGCCGCCTGGACGAGATCGGCGGCGCGGTCCTCGGGGTGCTCTTCGTGGTCCTGGTCTACAGCGTCACCCTCGTCACGCTGGACACGTACTTCCTCCGCGCGGACCAGGCCGTGGTCGACGCCTCGTCGGTGCTCGGCCCGTTCTACCAGTTCCTGAACGACTCAGTCCTCGTGACCTGGTTCCGCGACTACGTGATTCCGGTTGTCGGGTTCGTGCTGCGCCCGTTCGTCCCCGACGACATCGACCCGTTCCTGGGCGCCTGACCCCGCTGGTCGATCGGCGCTGGTTCGACCGTTCGGCACTCGTGGTTGCGCCCGAGCTGCTGGGCGCCTTCCTGACTCATGAGTCGCCAGAGGGTCGGGTGACGGTGCGCCTGGTCGAGACCGAGGCCTACCTGGGCCCGGAGGACCCGGCCGCGCACTCGGCCCACGGCCGGACGGCTCGGAATGAGCCGATGTGGGGGCCACCGGGGCACCTGTACGTGTATCGGATCTACGGGATCCACGACTGCCTGAACGTGGTCTGCGGCCCCGGACCCAAGCCCGAGGCCGTGCTCCTGCGCGCGGGCGAGGTCACCGAGGGCGAGGAGCTGGCGCGGCGACGGCGTGGCCCGAAGCCATCGACAGCCCGCCTGGCGGCCGGTCCAGGCAACCTGGGGCGTGCGCTGGGCATCGGTCGCGACCTCAGCGGCGCCGACCTGCTGACCGGACCCGTCAGCCTCCTCATCGCCGCGCAATCACCACGCGCGGTCGCGTCACGGCCGCGGATCGGGGTCGGCTACGCTGGCGCATGGGCCGCTCGCCCGTATCGGTTCGTGATTCCGAATGACCCGCACCTCTCGCGCCGCTGAGCCCGACGCCGCCAGCCTGCGGGCGCTGGAGTTCGCGGCTATCACCGAGCAGCTGGCCGCGCGGACCGCGTTCGCGCCCTCCCGTGAGCTGGCGGAGGCCACGCTCCCGGTAGGCGATGCGGTCCACGTCGAGCTCCTCCACGACCAGACTGACGAAGCGGCGCGGCTGCTCGAGCTCCATGCGGACGCCACGATCGGGGGTGCGCGCGACATCCGGGCCGCGCTGGACCGCGCCCGGCGCGGCGGACGCCTGACCCCGGCCGAGCTGCTCGACGTGGCAGGCACCCTCCACGCCACCGACCTGTTCCGGCGCCGGCTGGCGCGCTGGCCTGGCCCGCAGCTGGCGGGCGTACGCGAGGACCTCGAACCGGCGCCGGCTCTGCTGGAGCGGATCGAGCGCAGCATCGATCCAGGCGGGGAGATCCTGGACAGTGCATCGCCGGCGCTGAAGACCGCACGACGCCGGATGCGAGTCGCGCAGGAGCGCCTCCGCGAGCGGCTGAACGCCATGCTCCGCTCCCCGGAACTGGCCGGCGCGATTGGCGACGCCATCGTCACCCAGCGGGCCGGCCGCTACGTCATCCCGGTCCGAGCCGAGGCCAAGGGCCGCGTGCCGGGAATCGTCCACGATCAGAGCGCGTCCGCGGCCACCCTGTTCATCGAGCCCCTGGCTGTGGTGGAGCTGAACAACGCCTGGACCGAGGCCACGCTGGAGGCGGGCGCGGAGGAGGAGCGGGTCCTCGAGGCCCTGTCACGAGACGTCGAGCGACAAGCGGAGGCCCTGTCCACCTCCCTGACGGCCCTGGCCCGGGCCGACCTGTGGCTGGCGCGGGCCCGACTGGCCGGCGACATGGACGCGGTCCGGCCCGCCGCGGCCGAGGATGCGGTCGAGCTCCTCTCCGCCCGTCACCCGCTGCTGGGCGCCGACGCGGTGCCCATCGACCTGCGCCTGGGCGAGCGGTTCGGGTATCGGGCGCTGGTCATCACCGGCCCCAACACCGGCGGCAAGACGGTGGCGCTGAAGACCCTGGGCCTGCTGGCCCTCATGCACCAGGCCGGACTGCGCGTGCCCGCGGCGGAGGGGGCACGGCTCCCGGTCTTCGCGCGGATCATGGCCGATATCGGCGACGAGCAGAGCATCGCCCAGTCGCTGTCGACCTTCTCGAGCCACCTGCGCAACGTCGTCCGCTTCCTCGAAGCTGCCGGACCCCAGACCCTGGTACTCCTCGACGAGATCGGCGCGGGGACCGATCCGACCGAGGGCTCGGCGCTGGCCATGGCGGTGCTCACGATCCTCCTCGAGCGCGGGGCGCTGGTGGCAGCCACCACCCATTACGCCGAGCTGAAGGCATTTGCCGAGACTCAGCCGGGGGTAACGAACGCGGCGGTTGAGTTCGACGTGGCCACGTTGCGCCCCACCTACCACCTGTCGATCGGCCTTCCTGGCGCCTCGCAGGCCTTCGCCATCGCGGAGCGGCTGGGACTGGCGCCGGAGGTCCTGGCCCTGGCCCGTGAGCGGATCTCGTCCACCCACGCGTCGCTGGAGGAGACCCTGGCCGCCATCCGCCGCGCCGAGGTCGATCGCGCCGAGGCGCTGGCCACCGCGTCCGAGGAGCGCCACGCGGCCCGCGCCGAGCGAGCGCGCGCCGAAGTGGGGACCGGTCGCGCCCGGCGGGAGGCGGCTCGAATACTGGCCGAGGCGAGGCGGGCGGCCGACTCGCTCCTCGAAGCCGCTGAACGCGAGGTCGCCGAGGCGAGGCGGGAGGCTCGCAGCTCCGACTCCGCGGCCCTGGCGGACCTTGGGGCGCGGACGGCCCGCCGTCGGGCCCGCATCGCCGCCACCCCGGCGGCCGCGGAGCTGGCCGCAGACGAAGCCGTGCTCGAGCCCGGACCCCAACCCCGCGTCGGGCTGTGGGGTCGCAGCCGGACCCTCGGACGGAGCGGGCGGATCGCGGCCATCAGTGGCCGCACCGGGCGGGTCACGTTGGACGCGGATGGCGCCCGTTTGGTGGTTCCCGGCGACGACGTCGAGATCGTGGACGAGCCGGGGGCCGCGCCGCCCGAGCGTGACCTGGCGGCCGAGGAGCTGGTGCGTCGCGCCGCCGCCGAGCTCCCTCCCAGGCTCGACCTGCGAGGCGAGCGGGTCGAGGCGGCCCTGGAGCGGTTGGCGGCTCATCTCGACCAGGCGCTGCTGGCCGGCGCCGACCAGGTCGTCATCGTCCATGGGGCGGGCACTGGAGCGCTGCGGCGCGCCATCCGCGAGTTCCTGGCCGACCATCCGCGGGTCCGCAGCCAGCGAAGCGGGCGCCGCGGGGAAGGTGGGGACGGAGCGACGGTGGGGGAGCTCTAACCGCTCCTAAGGAGGAGGGGTGTCAGACGGCTCCGGGGTCGGAGTAGGGGTCGGCTCGGGCGTCGGCGTCGGCTGCGGAGTGGGTGTCGGCCGCGGGGTCGGGGTCGACGTCGGCACCGCGCCCGGGGTGCACTCTTCGGCCGGCGCCAGCGGGGCGTCCAGCGACCCCAGCGGCGCCCGCGGCGGTTCCTCGCGACCATACCAGCGCGTGATCCACGCCAGGTTGGAAGCTTCCCAGGCGGGGTGGTGATCGTCCCATCCGACCAGGTCGAGGTATACCCGAAGGCCCGGTGGGGCGGGCGTCGGCTCGGGGACTGGCTCGCCCGATGGAACGGGCGCGGCGGTGGGCCCGGGAGTCGCGGGGACGTAATCGCCACAGCCGGCCTGCCAGATCTTGCCTGTCTGGGCCTCGATGGCCAGCTCGCGATGGGCATCGTCCGTGGCGAGGCTCGGGCCGGCGGCCATGAAGATCTCTCCCATGGTCGTGGTCGTGAACTCGCCGGGGGCCTGACCGGTCAGGACGTCGATCGTCCGATCCACGATCCCCTCAGGCCGAACGAAGTCGCGCACCGGAAGGGCGTTGAGGACCGTGACCTCGGTCATGTAGTCGTGCCAGATGAACGTGGGGCCATCGGCGGCGAACACGGAGTCGATGCTCGAGAAGTCGCTGTTGCCCACCCACACCCCGGTGACGAGCGCGCCTTCGTCGAGCTCCGGGTCCGGATCGGCGGCCAGGTAGCCGAAGGCCTGCAGGTCGCGGAAGTCGGTCGTGGTGCCGGTCTTCAGCGTGGCCGGCCGGCGGCCGGCATCGGTCAGCAGCTGGAAGCGCGGGCCCCACAACGCGTTCTGCGCCGGATCGGTGTTGTCGGCCAGGATGTCAGTTACCAGGAATGCCGCCTGGGGCGAGATGGCCTGCTCCGGGTCGGGGCCGTCGGTTTCTCGGTCGTAGAGGACGTTGCCGTCGCGGTCCACGATGCGCTGGATGAGGTACGGCTCGCGGTAGATCCCGCCGTTGGCCAGCGTGCCGTAGGCGGCGGCCAGGTCGATCATTCGCACGCCGATCGTGCCCAGGGTCAGCGACGCGACGTTCGGGTCCTGGGCCGGGTCCCAGTCGAGCCCCAGCCGCTCGCCCTGGTCCACCACCCGCTCGGTCCCGATCAGCTGCTGCGCCTTGGTGACCGGGATGTTGAGTGAAAACTTCAGCGCATCGCGGACCCGAACCGGGCCTCGCTCGCCCAGGTCAGCATCGCGGACCTGGTAGCCGGGCACGATTTCGGTCGAGACGTCCATGAACATCGTGGCCGGGGTGATGGTCCCTGTTTCGAAGCCGGCGGCGTAGGTGACAGGTTTGAATGCCGATCCGGACTGGCGGAAGGCCTGGCCGACCACGTCGAACTGGGGCTGATGGATGGGAGTGGCCTCCCCGTGGAAGTTCGAGCTTCCCACGTAGGCCACCACGGCCCCGGTGCGGTAGTTGAGGGTGACGATGGCGTCGTTGCCGATGTTGCGGCCCTGGAGCTGGTTGATCCAGTTCATGGCGTCGGGGCCGTAACGGGGCGCCAGCTCGTCATCGGTGAGCCGATCCATGTCGTAGACCACCTGCGCCCATTTCTCGGCGACGACCTGGTAGCCGTCGTATTCGAGTGTGGTCTCGATCCGCAACCCGCCGCGGTCGATGATGTCCTCGGCGCCCAGCAGCTCGGCCACCTCGCGTCGCGTGGCGTACACGAAATGGGGGGCCAGGAACTCGGGCGTGTCCGGGATGCGGACGAGCACCGGCTGGCGAAGGATCGTGTCGCGCTGGAAATCGGTCAGGTAGCCAAGCTCGACCATGTTGTCGAGCACGCTGTCGCGAATGCGGACCGGTTCCGCGTCGTCGGGGACCTCCAGGACGCCGGGGATGGGCAGCCCCGCCGCATCCATGGCCTGCCGGCCGTACTGGGTGGGATCGAGGTCCGACGGGGCGCGCAGCAGGCCCGCCAGCAGCGCGGCTTCCCCGGCGGTCACCTCGTGCTCGGGCGCGGAATTGGTGAAGTCCTTGCCGAAGTAGCGGTTCGCGGCGGCCCAGATCCCATAGCCGTTGTTGCCGTAGTACATCTCGTTGAGGAAGAACTCCATGATCTGGGCCTTGCCCCCGTCACCGGGATAGGCCGCGTCCAGCTTCAGGGCGAGCATGGCCTCCTTGATCTTGCGCTCCAGCTGGCGGTCGGGGTCGGCCATCAGCTCCGGCGGCAGAAGCACGCTGCGGACGAGCTGCTGGCAGATGGTGGAGGCGCCGGACACGACCTCGCCGGCGGATACGTTCTGGAGCAGGGCGCGCACGATGGCCCGCGGGTCGACACACGGGTTGTCCCAGAACGTGTGATCCTCGGCCGACACGGTGGCCTCGACCAGGACGTCCGGGATCTGGTCGAAGTCCACCACCCGGCGGTTGGTGGCGGCGAACGTCGCCAGTTCGCGGCCATCGGCGGAGACGACCAGCGAGCCCTCGTCGGGGGTGTAGTCCTCGAGTGCGGTGACCTCGGGGAGTGAGCCGGCGTACGCGGTGTACAGGAACACCGCGCTGAGCACGATGCCCACTCCGAGCGCCGCAAAGGTGGCGAGGATGACTGCGGGCAGTGGCTGAACGCGCATTCGTGGCGCGGCGCCGGTCCGCGCGGGCGATCCGTAGCCCGCCGGCGGCGGAGGTGACCAGGTCACGGCGGCGAACTCTAGCAGAGCGGCCCGAAGGGTGCCGTCCGGCGCTCGGGGGCGGGTACCATCGGGGCATGGATCGCGCCGGCGCCATCGAGGATCTGCTGACCCGCCGCGTGGCCCAGGTTGTCGAGAGCGATGCGCTTCGGACGCTCCTCGCCGGCGACCGCCAGCTGCGGGTGAAGGTGGGCTTCGATCCCACCAGCCCCGACCTGCACATCGGTCATGGGGTGGTGCTCGAGCGGCTGCGCGCGTTCCAGGACCTCGGCCACACGGCGGTGCTGGTGGTGGGGGACACCACGGCCCAGATCGGGGATCCGTCGGAGCGCAACACGACCCGCCCCATCCTGTCGGCGGACGAGGTCAGGGCCAACGCCGAGACCTACCTGGCCCAGTTCCACCGCGTCGTGGACGAGGCCCGGACCGAGGTCCGCTGGCAGTCCGAGTGGTTCGACACCTTCGGCCTGCGCGAGATATTCGCCCTCATGAGCCGGTTCACCCTGGCCCGCATGATCGAGCGCGACACGTTCGCCAAGCGCCTGGCCGAGGGCGCCCCGGTGTCCATGCACGAGACGCTGTACCCGTTGCTGCAGGCCTACGACTCGGTCGCGGTCCAGGCCGACGTCGAGCTGGGCGGCACCGACCAGACCTTCAACCTGCTGGTCG
>DATKBC010000110.1:0-7476 GCA_035514415.1 Pleomorphomonadaceae bacterium
TCCCACCCGCTGGCAGCTCCCCGTGCGCTGGACGAGCGCCTACGACGACTACCCAATCGAGGCCGTGGAGGTCCGGCAGGCGCTCGTCAGCCGCGCGGCGACCGACGGCTGGTGGTGCTACTTCACGCACGATCCGGGCGACCTGCCCATTCGGATCGAGGCCACCGAAAAGGGGTTCGCAGACCGGGCCGAGTGATCGTGGGGCGCGTGGTCCTGTTGGGCTTACCCATGAGTACCCCTCCCGGCGGCGGGGCAGGGTGTGGCATTCTGGCAACAGGTTCACATAGTGCACATGCCCCTTGCGCCCCGATCCTCGGCGCCTCCGCTGCTCCGCGCGGCGGGGGTTCTGCTCGCCCTGCTCGTCGTCCTCACCGCGTGCGACGCGATCGGCGGCGTAGGTGGGACGCCCACCCCGCGCGGGACGCCGCGCCCCGTGGCCACCCCCCGACCGACGCCCGCGCCCACGCCTCCGCCTGGGGCGGTGATCCTCGACGTCGAGGGTCGGCAGTTCAGCACCGATCTCATCGAAGGGGTGGCCGGGGTGCCGACCGTGGTGTATTTCACCAACCACGACGAGGCGAACCACAACCTGACCATCTACCGCAATGCGTCGCTGGACCTGGAGCTGTTCCGGGGCGACATCTTCACCGGCCCCGACGTGACGGTCGTCTATGAGATCCCGGCCCTGGCGGCGGGTGAGTACTACTTCTCCTGTTACGTGACCCCCTCCATGCACGGGCGGTTTGTCGTTCGCTGATCCCGGGAGCCTCGAGTATCATCCCGCCCCGTGCGTGCCCGGATCGGTATTGGCCTCATCCTCCTTCTCGCTGCGTGCGGCGGAGCCACCAGCCCGACCAGCTCGGTCGAGTGCCGCGAGCCCGTCAACGGGGTGCTTACCGTCACCGCCGATGGGCTGGCCTTCGATACCGACTGTCTGGCCCTGCCGGCCGGTGAGGCGGTCACCGTCCGCCTCGTCAACGCCGACGCCGAGCCCCACAACGTGGCCATCTACACCGACTCGTCCAAGTCGACGCAGCTGTTCGGCGGCGACATCGTCGATGGCGGAGAGTCGATCGACTACCAGATTGAGGCGTTGGAGGCGGGGACGTTCTACTTCGACTGCACCATCCATCCGGCCATGGACGGCAGCGTGGTGGTCCAATAGCCGGCGCTAGGCCGATACACCCAGCTCGGCCATCAGGTCCAACAGGTCGGGGCCGGTGATCGGAGCCTCCAGCCGATCCACGCCGTCGACGGTCACCACGGGCACGCGCCCCGCGTAGAGCGGGAGCAGGTCTGCATCGGCTTCGATGTCGACTACCTGGTACCCATCGGCGCCGATGAGCTCGTCGAGGAGAATGGCCGCATCGGCGCACAGGTGACAGTTGTGCCCGACGTACAGGACCAGGACCGATGCCGGGGTCGCCACCCCCGCATCATAGGCGTACCCTCTCGCGGGGCCCCCGTAGCTCAGTGGACAGAGCGCAGCCGTCCTAAGGCTGGCGTCGGCGGTTCGAGTCCGTCCGGGGGCGCCAGATCAGTTGTGGGCGCCCGAGGCGTTGAGGAGCACGACGCCAAGCACGATCAGTACGATCCCGCCGATGCCCACCCAGCCCAGGGTCTCCTGGAAGAACACGACTCCGATGAGGGCGATCGCGGCCGTCCCGATGCCCGACCACACCGCGTATACGACACCAAGCGGGATCTCGCGCAGCGAAAGCGACAGGAAGTAGAAGCTCGCGGCGTATCCCGCGACCACGACCACGGACGGCGCCAGTCGGGAGAAGCCGTCCGATGCCTTCAGGGCGCTGGTGGCCACGACCTCGGTTGCGATGGCCAGCAGGAGCCAGATGACCGGTGGCACGTCGGGTAGGATGCGCGATCGGGTGGACCTTCCGCGGCCGAAGGCGGCGCCCCGGAGAAGGAGAACCGGATGCGAGACTGGGCACCCGCGCTGGTCGCCGAGGCGATCGGGACGTTCCTGTTCTTCTTCATCGCGGCCGGCGCCGCGCTGGTCGTGACCGGTGACCCGGCGGCCACCCTGCTGGTCGTCGCTCTGGCTCATGGCGTCGTCCTTGCCGTCCTGGTCTCCTCGCTGGGGGCCGTGTCGGGTGCTCACTTCAATCCCGCCGTGACACTGGGCCTGTGGGTGGCCGGCAAGATCGACGCCGCGAAGGGGCTGGCCTACGTGGTTGCCCAGCTGGTGGGCGGGGCGGCGGCCGGTTTCGCGCTGGCCTGGTGCTTCACCGATGTCGGGCCGGCCATGCCGGCCCTGGGCCAGGGCGTGGACGTGGTGACCGGCATCGCGCTCGAGGCGGTCATGACCGTGGTCCTGCTGCTAGCCGTGTTCGGCACTGCGGTCGATAGCCGCGGCCCGAAGATCGGGGGCCTGGCGATCGGCCTGGCGGTCGCGGGCGACATCCTGTTCGGCGGCACGCTGACCGGCGCGGCCATGAATCCGGCCCGCTGGTTCGGCCCGGCCGTCGCGGCGGGCGCGTTCGACAACTGGTACGTGTGGTGGATCGGGCCGTTCCTGGGCGCCGTCGTGGTGGCGCTCCTGTATCGGTACCTCTTCGCTCCGCCTGACGAGGCCTAGAGGAAGAATTCGCCGAACAGTCCTGCCAACCGGGTGAAGGCGTCGAAGAAGACCAGGATCCCGATCCCAACCACTGCCAGCCCGGCCACGACCCGGATGGGCCGCTCGTGGGAGCGCAGCCAGCGCAGTGCGGGGTGGATGCGGGGCAGGAAGGCGGCAGCCACCAGGAAGGGGACCGCCAAACCGGCGGCGTAGGCGGCGAGCAGGACGGTCGCCGCTCCCACATCCTCCGTAGAGGCGCCCATGGCCAGGATCGCGCCCAGCACCGGCCCGATGCACGGAGTCCACCCCACCGCCACCAGCGAACCCAGCCCCACGGCCCGGGCGGCGCGGCTCGCGGGCAGATGAACGGTGGGTGCCCGTCGAGGGACGCGATCCAGGACAGGCCCCAACGCCCCGGTCATCAGGATGCCGAGGGCGATGATCACCACTCCGACCAGCTGCCGAACCAGCGGGTCGCGGAAGAGCGCGGCCCCCAGCAGGCCGGCCGAGACGCCGAGGAGGACGAACACCGCGCTGAAGCCCAGCGTGAACAGCAGTGCCTGGAAAAGGACCGAGCCTGAGGCGATGGCCGGGCGCCGGGCGACCGCCACGCCGCCGACGTCCGGCGTTGGTCCGCTCACCGCGGCTTCGGCCAGGAAGGCAACGTAGACCGGCACCAGGGCCAGAACGCACGGCGTCAGGAACGAGACGGTCCCGGCGGCAAAGGCCAACGCCAGGCTGAGCTCCATGGCGCTACGCGGGCTCGATCACGATGGGCTGGGCGATGATCCACAGCGACAGGACGGTGTAGCCGATCATGAGCACCACCAGCGGCAGCCCGGCCAGGATCGGGCGCCAGGCCTGGTCCCGCAGGGCGAGGCGGTGAGCCAGCACCACGGCCGCGATGTGGCCGGCCACGATGGCGCCGACCGACAGGTACCAGATGAACGCGGTCGGAATCAAGTCCAGCACGGGCGCCAGGGCCAGCGGGTCGATCAAAAGGAGCGGGAGCCAGGCCAGGCCCTGGATCACCAGCGTCAGGTAGTGTGCCACCAGGTAGCCGGCGGCAATCGGCAGCAGCGTCGGCGCGTAGGTGCCCGCCACGCGGCCGAGTGAGATGCGCGTCTCGCCGCCTCCCGCCGTCTCCCCGATCAGCCGGGTGAGCCAGGCTGCGATCGCGAATGCGAGCATGAAGACCCCGAACACGCCGGCCAGCATCGCGGTCGGAGCAAGGTAGCTCGCGACGAGCGGGCTGAATGCTTCGGCCAGCGGGGGAAAGAGGATGGTCAGGACTCCTCCGCCCAGGGATGTCTCCTGGAGCCCGTCGAAGGTGACTCCGGCCAGGGCGAGGAGAATGAACGCCGCGTCGCCCCAGCCGGCCCGCGCGGTCTCGGTCAGGCCGGTGACCCACAAGCGCAGCTCCACCCACTGATCGCCACCCTCGCGCGCGGCCACGCACTCCGCGCAGTCGACGCAATGGTCAGGGTTGCAGGTCTCGCTGCAGTCGGCGCACAGCTGGGTCCGTCGTGTGCGGCGGCCGATAGGCCCGACGCGCCCGAACCAGCCATTCAGGATCTCGAATATCTCGAACGAACGCAGCCAGGCCACGTTGCCGAACACCACCATGCCGGCCAGGGTCACGCCGGTGTAGGCCGTCAGCAGGGTGGCCAGGGGGATGGGGTTGAGCCGGTCCGGCCAGATGAGCTCCAGGATCAGGAAGATGAACAGGACGATGACCGCAGGAGCCCGGCCCAGATGCGGCAATAACAGGCCCAGGTCGAGGCGCCGCCCGCCGGTCGCTCGTTGGACAAGGCCATCCAGCACGTCGTAGGTGGTGCGGAACGGGCTCAACGCGGGCCACGGGTTGCCCAGGATGGCGGCGACCATCGGCACGCCTACCCAGATCCCGATCCAGAACAGGACGGCCGGCAGGTACGTGATGCCACCGATGAGCCAGCCGGCGGCGATGGCGCCATACCACCACACCAGGCCAATGACGCGAAGGCCGATGCCGCCGACGTGGGCCAGGCGGTCCGACAGCGGACGCACCGGGTAACGCGGAGGATCCGCCGGCGGCTTGACCACCACCACCGACACGATGAACGAGGCGCCGACCGCGATGGCGGCGCCGACGAGGTACAGCCACAACGGAACCGGAAGGGGGAACGACGAACCGAAGGCATGGGCGGCGACGGCGGTCGGCGTGAGCGCGGCCCCCACGGCCAGGCATGCCGCGAGCCCCCCCCGGCTCCGCCTACGGCTCATTGACCGTGAGAATCCCGATCTCGACCCCGCCCGCGCCCGAGCGGGCGTGGAGCTCGATGATGAACTGACCGGCCGCATCGGCGTTGAACTCGAGGGTCGTGGTTTCACTCGGCGTGAGGCTGGTCGCCGGCACCTGCTCGTCGTACCCGTGCAGGTGGAACACCCCGTCGGTCTGGCTGTGCAGCTCCAGGGTCACGTCCTGGCCGCGGCATACCGCGAGCCCCGAGGGATCCATGGCCTCGTCGGTCACGGTGGCCTCCAGGGTCACCAACGGGGAAGAGCAGGGACCTGCATCGCTCGGGGTACAGCCGGCCACGAGGAAGAGACCGGCGGCGACCAGGGCAAGGCTGCGGCGCAGTCTCGGCATCGGGTTGACCTCCTTATTCCGCTGCGGGCGGCCAATGCGAGCGGAGGAAGCTGACCAGCTCCCAGCGCTCGCCTTCCAACAGGGTAGTGCCAAACGCCGGCATCTGGGTCCCGGCCACGCCGGCCGCCAAAGTCCAGGCCAGCTCCCCGTCGAGCCGATGCGGGACGACCCCCGCCAGGTCCTCCGGCCGGCGAACCAGGTCGCCGACGGCCGGCCCGTCGCCGGCCCCGTCGGTGCCGTGGCAGCTGGCACAGTTGGCGCGGTACAGGGACTCACCGGCGGCGACGGCGTCCGAGTCGCCGCCCAATGGGTTGTCGGCCGCCCGCCAGACGTCCGGCGGCCGGTTGGCGAAGGCCACGGCGTCGCGCGCCACGAGCGAAGTCCCGATCCCGACCGCGGCCAGCAGGATGACGAGTCGCAGGCGGCGGCCTGGGCCCCACCGGGGTCGACCGCGGCGCGTCCGGCTCCATTCAACGGCCATCAACGCGGCTACCCCGACCAGCATACCGATCGGCAGCGCCCAGCCCCCGGGTCCGGACGGGAGACCGCTGGTCGGCGCGGCGATCGCGCCCAGGATCAGGCTGCCGGTGGTCGACGGCGGGAGTGCCGCTGGCCGCAGGACCTGTCGCACGGCGAGCGGAAATCTCACGTGGTCCTCCTCGAGCCGGCCGTGGCGGACGAGGACGTCCAGCTCCCAGGTCCCCACGACCGGCGTGTATGCGCCGCGGAGCTCCCAGAGCCACGGCTGGCTGCCCTGCTGGGCGAGCGCCACGTCGGTCGGGAGATCGGTCCCCGCCGGTGGAATGAAGCTGATGGCCACCTGGGCGACGTCGTCGCGGCCCACGCCGGTGATCGGGTCACTGACGGCGAACGAGTAGAACTGCACCCCCGGCTCGGGGAGGTCGACGACGCCGTGCACGCTCGACTCGCCGCTCTCGCCGTACAGGTGCGCAACGCCCAGCCTGGGGTCGACGGTCGAGGGCGGGCGGTCCGTGGCCGGGGGCAGGCTGACCATGGTCGTGCCCACCGCGATCGCGACCGCCGCCACCGCCAGTTCCATGCCGACGATCGCGGCCATCGACCGGCCGCCCCGGTTGCGAGCCAGGAAGAAGTTGGCGGCCCCGAGTCCCAGGGCCACCGAGACCAGCGCGGCCTTCGCCAGCAGAAGGTTGCCATAGCCAGCGGCCGCCAGCTCGCGGGAGTCTCCGACCACCAGCGGCGAGTTGGCCAGCCCGGTGAGGACCACCACCGGGGCGGCGACGAGCGCTACTCGGGCGTGGGCGCGCAGCGCACCGCGTCCGGCCTCGCCGCCCTCGCCGGTCGGGCTGCGTGCCCGCCAGGCCAGCAGTCCCAGTGCCGGCAGGGCACCCAGCCAGGCCGCAACGCCCAGCAGGTGGATCGCATCGACCAGGCCAAACAGCAGGCCGCCCAGCGACGCGGCATGTCCGGTCAGGCTCAGCCCAAGGATGGTGGCCGTCGCCCCGGCCCCACACAGCGCCAGGGCCGCCGTTCCGCTGCCGTTCGCGGGTGGATCCGATCCGGCGGCTGTCGTTCGGAACGCCCTGGCGCCGGCCACCAGGAACACGACCAGCAGGCCGATCATCGCGACCCGCATCGCGATGGCGAACGGCGTCCAACCGAACGGCGCGGCGAAGTCGAGATGGACTGCCGGATGCCCGCCGGGCTGCCCGGGGGGCCCGAAGGCGGCGCTCGCCGCAAGCGTGAGATGCACGGCGAATGCGACGAGGCCGATCGCGGCCAATGCGGCCAGGATGCTCCACGGGACCCGGGCTTCCGTTGCACCGATCCAGCGCCGATGCAGGAGCCAGACCAGGATCGTGCCGACCAAAAGGAGGGCGACCACGGTCGCCACCCAGCGGGCGGCGATGGCGTACGGATCGGGGGGTGTGACGGTCTCCGCGGGGAGAGACCCGGGCGGCGGGGGTCGCGTTCCCGTCGGATCCACCAGGAATGCAAACAGGCTGGCCGTGGGATGGCCGTCCACCGCCGACACGACGGCGAAATCGACGGTGTAGGTGTCCGGGTCCAGGGCCGGCAGCGAGGCGGTCACCACCTGCCGGCTGGAATCCAGGCGCGGGGCCCCGAGGCCGACGATCGGCTGCTGCGCCGAGTCGAGGACTCTCAGACTGAGCGAGGCGGGATCAACAGCCTCGCTGAAGAACAGGACCAGGTTGGGCGGTGACGCGGGTACGACGCTGCTGGGCGCCGGATCGGCGTCGACCAGCATCGCGTGGGCGACGATCGG
>DATKBC010000111.1:0-28329 GCA_035514415.1 Pleomorphomonadaceae bacterium
GTTTTGAGTATCGACGTGAGCCTTGCGACTCCGGTCAAGGATGTTCGGGTCCCGAGACCAAGGCGATCCCGACACCTTGGTCGGTGTGAATTTTGCTCGACGGTATCCGCCTGGAGTCGGCTTCTGCGGCGGAGCAACCGGCGGATTGGCGGTTCGGGTAACTGCCGACGTGCGCGTCCACGCGCCAGAAGGGTGTCAACATCCATGCCAGACGAGGGTGCCATAGCCGTCCCACTATTGTCACCCGGGCAATCCGCCTCAGCCTGCCATAGTCGGTCATCTATTGCCAACAGGGTGCCGACGCAGTACCATTCCCGTCGTGGACGACGACTGGAGCGCGATCGACCTCCGCAGGAAATCCATGACCGCACGCCTACCGGGCGGCGGGACGGCCGTCTATAAGCTCGCGGTCAGGGGAGGCCGCGTGATCGTCACCGAGGTCATCGTGAAACGCCCGTCTGGCGTAACGCGCACCCTGCTCCGCGACCGCAGCCCCGCGCTTGCAGTCGACCGATTCGTCCAGTTGATGAAGGAGACGCGAGAGTGGGTTGAAGGCGCCCAGGATCCGTCCCTCGTTGCAGTAGACCAACGTTGGCGTCGCGTCCTTGAGCATTTGAGGTTGGCTGACACGCCTTGGGAGACGGCGATCGATTCGTTGATGAGGCGGCGGCGCAAGCCGGACCGGA
The DNA here is from genome assembly GCA_035514415.1 of Pleomorphomonadaceae bacterium. Taxonomy (GTDB): domain Bacteria; phylum Chloroflexota; class Limnocylindria; order QHBO01; family QHBO01; genus DASTEQ01. The sequence goes on from DATKBC010000111.1 coordinate 687, forward strand.
TCCTGCGTTTGGCCCTGACCGCTGCGCTCTACGACCAGGCACTAAGGAACGGGAGCCGGAAACCGAATGAGGAAGTCGCACGACGCCAAAGACGCAAGGCTGAGCTCGTGAGAGATGACCTGAAGCGAGCACGTGAGGCGGGCTTGCTTGGCGATGCGCCAGGTCGCGGTATTCCTGGCGGCCAACTGACGCCGAAGGGCGAACGAATCCTGCAGGAGGCAGCGAAATGACCCGGACAACCGGCGGCATGGTCCGCCACCATCCCGCACGCGACCTCTGGGAGGCCCGCTACCTTGGCGCAGACGGCCGCCGGCACTCGCTCTATGCCCCGACTCGCAAGGCGGCTCAAGAGCGGCTACGGGTCGCCCTAGCGGCCGCTGACCAGGGCATCCGGCCCATCGGGAACCGGCTTACCGTGAGCGCCTTCCTGGACGAATGGCTGGCCGGGATCCGGCGCTCCCGCCGTGCACGCACGGCCGAGTCTTACGCGACGATTGCCCGCCTGTACGTAATCCCCGCCATTGGCCATCTGCCACTAGCCAAGCTGGAGCCCGAGCACGTGAGCCGGATGCTCACGAGACTCACCGATCGCGGCACCTTGTCCCCCACGACGATTCGAGCCGCCTACGCCGTCCTCCGAACCGCGCTGAGCGCGGCACTCCGCGAAGGGAAGGTCGTCCGCAACGTGGCGACCCTGGTCGATCCACCCAAACGGGAACGCGTAGAGCGCCGCCCACTCACTCGGAAACAGGTCCGCGTGCTGCTCGACGGGGTGCGCGGTGACTCGCTCGAGGCGCTGTACGTCACCGCACTCGGGACCGGACTCCGACAGGGTGAGCTGCTGGCGCTCCGCTGGCCCGACGTAGACCTCGATCGCGGGGAGTTGACCGTTCGCTATTCCCTGGGCCGATTCACCCGAGAGCTTGAGCCGACAAAGACGGATCGCTCGCGACGGACGCTCCGGCTCCCCCGCTCGGCGGTGGCAGCCCTGGCCGCGCACCGTGCCAGGCCCGTCATGCCGCTGACTGAGCTGGTGTTCTGCACCCGACAGGGGAAGCCGCTGGCCAGCACGAACGTGACCCGCCGGCTCCAGCAGCACCTAACCCGACTCGGACTCCCCCACCAGCGGTTTCACGATCTACGCCACGCGTTCGCGACGCTCATGCTCGAGGACGGTGAGGATCTGGCCGTCGTCTCCCGATCCCTGGGGCACACGACGATTGCCACCACGGCCGATGTTTATGCTCACATCACCCCGGCCATGCTCGACCGGGCGGCAGATCGCATGGAGAGCATCTTGACCGGCTGAAAAGTGGTACGACGGGTGGTACGGAGGCCCTTGGCACCCCGCCAGGGGCCTCATTTCGTGCTCGGGTCAGCTCCCTGGAAGGCGGGAGATGTCCTGGATCGAGATCAGGATGACCAACGCGATGAGCACCACGAACCCAGTGAAATAGATCAGGGCTTCCCGTTCCGCTGACAGCCGGCGACGGCGGACGGCCTCGATCAGGACGATCATCACCCGCCCGCCATCCAGGGGCGGGAAGGGCAGGATGTTCAGGACGGCCAGGTTGACCGACAGCAGGCCGATGAAGAACAGCTGGCTGACCAACGGGGCGTCCAGAAGCCGCCCGGTCTGCTGCGCGATGCCGATCGGGCCGGCCACGTCGCCGGTCGACGGTGCGAGGCCGAGCATGCCGGCGATGGCCCGCGCCAGTCCACCCGGAATCTCGGCCGCCACACGGCCCGCGGTGATCGTGCCCTGGCTGAGAGCATCGATCGGCCCATCCGCGGCTGGTGCGCCCATCCGGACGTCATCGGCCTCCCATGCGAACCCAACCGCGCCTTCCCCGGCCCGCCGCTGCTCCTCGGTCAGCACGCGCGGCGTGACCTCGAGGTCGATCGCCTCGCCGTCACGGGTGACCTGCAGGATGACCGGCTCGCCGGCATGGCTGCGGACGTACGCGGTGAGCTCGGTGGACAGCTCGAACGTGAGCCCGTCCACGCCGGTGATGGCGTCGCCCTCCTCCAGCACGCCGTCTCCGGGGCTGCCGGGCTGGACGCTGGTTACGGTCAGCGGTCCGTGGTATTCGGGGGTCGGCTGGCTGAATGCCAACGCGAACAGCAGCGCTCCGGCCACGAAGTTCATCAGGACCCCGGCCAGGAGCACCGCCAGCCGGGTTGGGATCCGTTTCCGGCTCAGCGCGCCGTCCATGACTTTCTCGATGGCCGCCTCGGACAGGCCGCGCTGCCGAAGCCGCTCGATCTCGATCTCGCCGTCTTCGCCGAGGAGGCGGACGAAGCCGCCGAGCGGGATCCAGTTCAACGAGTAGCGAGTACCGCGGAACACCACCGAGGCGATGCGAGGCGGAAACCCGACGCCGAACTCCTGGACCGCCACGCCGGCCCACTTGGCGACCGCGAAGTGGCCGACCTCGTGGACCAGGACCAGGACCACGATCAGCGCCAGGAAGGCGAGCAGGGTGGGCAGGAAGTCCACCTACAGATCCGCTCCCAGGCCCAGCTCGCCGCTCAACGTGCCGCGCACCTCCGCGTCCAGGTCGGCGATCTCAGCCATCGAAGGCTCAACCGCGGTCCCCCATCGGTCGACCGCTCGCTCGATCGTAGCGGCGATAGCCGGAAACGGGAGTGCACCGGCCAGGAATGCCGCGACCGCCACCTCGTCGACCGCGTTGAGCACCGTCCCGCGATTGCCTCCGGCTTCGGCGGCAGCGCGCACCGCGGCATAGGCCGGGTATCGGGACGGGTCCAGGGGCGCGAAGACGAGCGGCTCCCACGCCTCCGGCGGCGCGCTGCGGGCCGGGCTCGGGTGCCGATCCGGATACGAGAGCGCGAACTGGATGGGCAGGCGCATGTCCGGCAGGCCGAGCTGCGCCTTGTACGACCCGTCGACGAACTCCACCAGGGAGTGCACGACGCTGCCGGGGTGGAGCACGGCGGCGATTCTAGGGTACGGCAGGTCATACAGCCATCGGGCCTCGATGGCCTCGAAGGCCTTGTTGACCAGGGTTGCGGAGTCGATCGTGATCTTGGGCCCCATCTGCCAGGTCGGGTGCGCCAGCGCCTCGGCGGGCGTCACGTGTGCCAGATCGTCTGCCGGGCGGTCCCGAAACGGGCCGCCGCTGGCGGTAAGGATGAGACGCGCCACGTCCGCCAGGCGTTCCCCGCGCAGGCACTGCCAGATGGCCGAGTGCTCGCTGTCGATTGGTCGCAACCACTCGAGCGGGTCCTCCTTGTCGCCGAGCAGCGGACGGACGAGGTGGCCGCCGGTCACCAGTGCCTCCTTGTTCGCCAACGCAACCCGGCGCCCGGCCTTCAGGGCTGCCAGCACGGCCGGAAGGGCGGTCATGCCGGTGGTGGCAACGACCACGATGTCCACGCCGTCTGCGGTCGCGAGCTGTTCGAGCCCGCCCTCTGCCCACCGGGCTCGTGGGAGGGCTGCGGGCCGGCCATCCGCGGCCCACACACGGGCGTGCGGCCATTCCGCGATCTGCGCCCCGAAAGCTTCGTCCACATGACCGGCGGCCATGCCAATGAGCTCGTATCGGTCCGGGGCCGCCCGGATGACCTCCAACGTCTGGCGACCGATGGACCCGGTCGCGCCCAGCAGCGCGATGCCAGTCACGGCGCGATCCACATGCCTCCGAGCACGACGGCGAAAGCGATCAGCGTCGGCGCCGCGAAGAGGAGCGAGTCCATCCGGTCGAGCATCCCGCCATGCCCCGGGAAGAGGTGGCCGGAGTCCTTCCGGTCCGCGGCCCGCTTGAGGAGCGACTTGGCGAGGTCCCCGCCCTGGGCAACCGCGGCGGTGACGGCGCCCGTGAGCAGACCAATGACCACCGGCAGGTCGACCAGGACCCAACCGAGGACGGCCGTCACCAGCCCCGCGACGACGATGCCGCCGACGAGGCCCTCGACCGTCTTGCCCGGGCTGACCTGCGCGTGGAGCTTCCGCCGGCCGACGGCCCGGCCCACGAAGTAGGCCCCGGTGTCGCAGCTCCAGACGAGGCCCAACAGGACGAACAGCCAGGCCGTCCCTGCTTCCCACCCGAACGCCCCGAGTCGGGTTTCCGGTGAACCGAGGATCGGGCCCAAATGGCCGACGGCCGCCAGGGCGGGTCCCAGCACAGCGAGCCATGCCACGGCAAAGACCGAGCCCATCCAGGCTTGGAGCCCCATCCGCGGATCCACGTTTCGAAGGGCGACGACGGCAAGCCCGATGACGGCGACAACAAAGACGGCAAGGGGCAGACCAAACGGCAGAAGCAGCAGAGACGCGCCAAGGAACAGGGAGTTTGCCCCCGTCTGGAGACCGACCAGGATGCAACCGGCGACGAGGAGGCCGGCGGTGTATGTCGGGAGACGCGGCACGGACCAGCCGGCCGCGGTGAGAAGGCCAATGGCCTCGCCGAGGGCCAGAGCCACGATCAGGAGGACGCCCAGGCTGAGCCACGGTTCGCGGAACCAGGCGACCAGCAGGACGATCGGGCCCAGCACGATGGCGGTCAGGACGCGGGTCCGAAGCACGCCGTCAGCCCCCGAACCGCCGGTGACGCCCCGCGTACTCCTCCAGGGCGGCGTCCAGATCGGCTGGGGTGAAGTCGGGCCACAGGCGATCCGACACCACCAGCTCGGCATAGGCGCCCTGCCACAGCAGGAAGTTGCTGGTCCGGTGCTCTCCGCCGGTGCGGATGATGAGGTCGGGGTCCGGCTGCCCTGCGGTGTACAGCTGCGCGGCCAGTGCCGGCTCGTCGATCTCGATGGCGGGCACCCCGGCCGCCACCAGCGCCCGGACGGCATCGATGATCTCCGACCGCCCCGAGTAGTTGAATGCGATGTTCAACCGCATGCGGGCCCCACCCCGGGTCCGCTCCTCCGCCTCACGGATAGAGCGCTGCACATCCGTCGGTGCCTCGTGCAGCCGGCCGATGACCTGGACCGATACCCCCTCGTCGATGAGCTCATCGGTGTGCTGGCGCACCGCGCTGTCCACCAGGGAGAACAGCCCGTTGACCTCCGCCTCGGTCCGCGTCCAGTTCTCGCGGCTGAACACGTACAGGCTCAGGACCTCGATCCCGCGATCGGGCGCGTGCTTGACGACCGGTCGAATCGCCTCCACACCCTGGACATGACCGGCGATGCCGGGCAGGCCACGCGCCGCCGCCCAGCGGCGGTTGCCGTCCATGATGATCGCGACGTGACGCGGGCCCTCGGCTTCCGACAGGCGGTCAGACCTCCATGATCTCCGTTTCTTTGCGTTCGCCGCGCGACTCCGCCATCTCGACGAATCCGTCGGTGAGCCGCTGGAGATTCTCGAGCTCGCGGCGTTCCTCATCCTCGCCCAGGCTTCCCTCCCGGAGGGCCCGCTTCAGCTCGTCCGCGGCCTCGCGGCGAAAGTTCCGGATCTCGACCCGGGCCTCTTCCAGACGCCGACGCACCTGTCGCACCAGCTCGTGACGGCGCTCTTCCGACAGGGGTGGCACATGCAGCCGAACGACGGTGCCATCGACGTTCGGTACGAGGCCGATGTCGCTGCGCGTGATGGCCTTCTCGATGGCGGGCAGCGCTCCCCGGTCCCAGGGTTGGATGACGATGAGATGGGAATCGGGCGTCGAGATGCCGGCCAGCTGGTTGAGCGGCGTCGAGGTCCCGTAGTAGTCCACCGCGATCCGCTCGACCAGGGCCGTCGAGGCCCGACCGGTCCGGATGCCGGCAAAGTCGCGCTCCATAGCCTCTACCGCGCGCTGCATCTTGGGCTCGATCGTGCGCAACGCCTCGTGGCTCACGCCGGTACCTCCTCGCTGATCAGGGTCCCGATCGCCTCCCCGCGCAGGGCACGCAGGATGTTGCCGTCCACGGTCATGTTGAACACGACGATCGGCATCCGATTGTCCATGGCCAGGCTGACCGCAGTGGCGTCCAGGGCCTGGAGCCGATCGGCCAGCACCTCGGTGTAGCCGATCTGGGTGTAGAGCCGAGCGTCTGGCTCGTGCTCCGGATCGGCGTCATAGACCCCATCCACGCGGGTGGCCTTGAGGATCACCTCGGCCCCGATCTCCACCGCCCGCAGCGTCGCGGCGGTATCGGTCGTGAAGTACGGATTGCCGGTGCCGGCGACCAGGATCACAAGGCGGCGCTTCTCCAGGTGCCGGATCGCCCGCCGCCGGATGTACGGCTCGGCGACCTCCTGCATCGAGATGGCGGACTGCACGCGGGTCTGCAGGCCTTCGCGCTCCAGCGCGTCCTGCAGCGCGATGGCGTTCATCACCGTGGCCAGCATGCCCATGTAGTCGGCGGTCGACCGATCCATTCCGGCGGAGGCTGCCGCCAGGCCGCGGAAGATGTTGCCGCCACCGACCACGATCGCAACCTGGATGCCTTCGGCGTGGGCCTCGGCGGCCTCACCCGCGATCCGGCGCGCGACCTCGGGATCGATCCCGTACCGGCGCTCCCCCATCAGCGCCTCCCCCGACAGCTTGAGCAGCGCCCGTCGGGGCCCGTCCGCGCCAGCCGCCGGTTGCGCGGTCATGCGCTGGGCCGAGGGGGTTCCTGATCAGGTTCCGGCGCGGTCTCCCCCACCGCCATCCGGGCGAAGCGCGCGACGCGGATGTTCTCCCCCAGCAGGGCGATCTTGTCGGTGATGAGGTCGCCGATCCGCCGGTCCGTGTCTCGGTACGGCAGCTCGAGCAGGCAGACCGATTCGAACCACTTGTCGAGCTTGCCCTGGACGACCTCCGGCACCCGATCCGCCGGAGCGCCGCTACCCGCGGCCTCCTCTCCAAAGCGTTGGCGCAGGGCTTCCACGATTTCGCCCGGAACGTCGTCCCGCGCGACCCACTGCGGGGCCAGGCCGGCAACCTGCATTGCGAGCTCGCGGGCGAGCTGCTGGAAATCGTCGGTGCGGGCGACGAAGTCGGTCTCGCAGTTCAGCTCGAGCAGGACGCCCAGCCGCGATCCGTGATGGATGTAGCTGGCGATGACCCCTTCACGGGCCACCCGATCGGCTTTCTCGCGGGCCGTGGCCAACCCCTTCTGACGAAGGAAGGCCACCGCGGCGTCGAAATCGCCGCCCGACGCCTCGAGCGCTCGCTTGCAGTCCATCACCCCGGCGCCGGTCTGCTCACGCAGCGCCTTGATGTCGGCCGGACTCACGAGCGGTTTGGTGTCCATGGTCACGCCGGTTCCTCGACGACGTCCTCGACCGGCTCGCCATCCAGGCTGTCATCGAACTCGATGCTGGCCGCCCGACGGGCGCGAGCGCGACGCTCGGTCTCTTCGTCCTCCTCGGGCTCAGGCTCGAAGACCAGGGCCTCGCCTGAGGCCAGCGCGGCGCTGTAATCCGCGTCTGGGCCCAGCGCGGCCTCGTCCACGGGCGGCAACGCCTCGACCTGTTCCATCTCTTCGTCGATGCGCGCCTGGCGCTCGGCCTGCCCGGCCAGGCAGGCATCGGCGACCAGGGTGCACAACAAACGGACCGATCGGATGGCGTCGTCGTTGCCGGGGATCACCCAGTCGATGAGGGCCGGGTCACAGTTGGTGTCGGTGATGGCCACCACCGGGATCTCGAGCCGGCGGGCCTCACGGACTGCGATCGCCTCCCGATGGGGGTCGACCACGAACAGCGCTCCGGGCAGCCGGCGCATGCGGCGGATGCCACCCATGGCGAGGTTGAGCTTCTCGATCTCCTCGGTGAGCTTGCCGGCTTCCTTCTTGGTCAGCCGTTCGAACTCCCCGGCCTCGCGGCGGGCCTCGAGTGCCTCGAGGCGCTGGATGCGGCGCTTGATGGTCGTGAAGTTGGTCAGCAGGCCGCCCAGCCAGCGCGTGTCGACGTAATGCTGTCCGGCGCGGGTGGCCTCTTCACGCACGGCTTCCTGGGCCTGCTTCTTGGTGCCCACGAACAGGACCGACTCGCTGCGCCGGGTCGTGTCACGGATGAACGCGAGCGCAGCGTCGAGCCGCGAGACCGTCTGGGCGAGGTCGATGATGTGGATCCCGTTGCGCTCGGCAAAGATGAATTCGCGCATCTTGGGATTCCAGCGGCGGGTCTGGTGTCCGAAGTGGACGCCCGCCTCGAGCAGCTGCTTCATGCTGGCGGCAGCCATAGATTCCTCCGGTTGTCGTCCTCGGCCCCCGTCAGCTTCGCATCGGTCGACCCGCTCGAGAGTGGGCACCGTGGACCTGCGAATCGGGAGGCCTGTGAGATGGATCGTCCGGCTCGGTGCACCCGGGCCGGATCTGGCGCGAGTATAGCAGTCGCGGATTGCACGCCCCTCGCGGTCCCCAGGGCGGCCGATGAGGCGCACGCAACGGTACCGAAGTACCCCACACCCCACCACAACGGCCATTGAACGCCTCCTGCTGAGCGTCGAGCATCCCCTCGCTGACGCCCCTGGAGGAATGAATGCTTCGATTCGCCCCTACCCGACGCTCCGTCGCCCGCAGCGTGCTGGCGCTGGTCCTGCTGACGTCGGTGGCGACCCCCGCGGCCGCCGGGGACGACCTCATCGTCGAGCCTGGTGACACGTTGTGGGACATCGCGCTTGAGCATGGAACGACGGTCGACGCCCTGGTGGCACTGAACGGGATTTCGGATCCGTCGCTCATCCAGATCGGGCAGCGGATCGTGCTGCAACCTCCGTCAGCGCCTTCGTCGCCGCCTCCGGCCGCCCCGGCGCCGCCAGCGCCCATGATCCACGTCGTCCAGCCGCACGAAACGCTGTGGGCGATCGCCGTCCAGTACGGAACCACGGTGGCGGCCCTGGTCGAGGCGAATCAGATCCCCAACCCGTCGCTGATCCGGATCGGTCAGACGCTGGCCATTCCTCAGTTGGCGCCTTCGCAGCTGCCCCCGGCCGTTGCTCCGGCACCGCCTGCCCCCGCCCCCATCCGGGAGCACGTCGTGCGGGCGGGCGAGACGCTGTGGGCCATCGCGAGCCTGTACGGCACCACGGTCGAGGCGCTGGTGGAGGCGAACCTGCTGGCCAATCCGTCATTCATTCGCACCGGTCAGCTCCTGGTGATCCCCGGCCCGCCAGCACCGGCGACCGCCCCATTCGGCGTCACGAACACGAGCATGCCGGACGAAATGGCCGCCAAGGTCGCGCAGCGAACCGAGGCGCGCGGGATCCTCCTCGAGGCCGCGAACGAGTTCGGCGTCTCGGGCCCCTTCGTCCTGGCCGTGGCCTGGCACGAGTCCGGCTGGCAGCCGGGTGTGGTGTCGGGCGCGGGGGCAGTAGGGATCATGCAGCTCATGCCCGACACCGCCGACTGGGTGGCGGGCTCCATGCTCCACGAGGCTCCCGCCATCGATGATCCGCGATGGAATACCCGCGCCGGCGTCCGCCTGCTGGCCTACTACCTGGACCGATACGAGGGCGACACGGCGAAGACCCTGGCCGCCTATTTCCAGGGCATGGCCTCGGTCGAGCAGATCGGCGTCCTGGTGTCCACCGTTCCGTACATCGAGTCCGTCCTGACCCTGGAGCAGATCTTCAGCCGCTAGGCCGGGTCACCAGGCGTCGACCGCTGGCAGGCGGGTCAGCCTCCACGTCCGAGGGCGCGGCCCGGGGCCGACAGCCACCAGGTCGACACGCAGACCGTCGTGCGGGATGGCCTCGGTGCGCGCGAACGCGACCAGGGCCGCGCTCACCCGTCGGAGATGGCGGGGCCGGAGGGACCCGACGGCCTCCCCCGCCCGCCCCGTTCTCCGGAGCCGAACCTCGACGGCGACTAGGCACCGGTGTGGGTCGAGGGCAACAAGGTCGATCTCTCCCTCCGAGGATCGGTACCGGACCGCCAGGACCCTCCACTCGTGAGCCGTCAGCCAATCCGCGACCGCGCGCTCCGCGGCGCGCCCCAGCTCATGACGAGGATCGGGCATCGGTCAGTCGTCGATGGGCTCGAAGACGGCCTCGTCAACCAGGGGGAGGTCCGCGAACTCCAGGTTCAGCGGCAGCTGGACGCCGGCCAGCAGCATTCGGATGGGTGCGAACGAGCGACGGTGCCACGCGCAGGGCCCCTCGCGGATGAGGGCCGCGTAATGCCGGCGCGTCCCGTAGCCCTTGTGTCGGGCGAAGCCGTAGCCCGGGAAGTGGGCGTCCATCTCGTCGCAGATGCGATCACGCGTGACCTTGGCCACGATGGACGCGGCGGCAATGGACGCCGAGATCGCGTCGCCGTCGATGATCGCGCGCTGGGGGTACGCCGCCTCGCGGATGGTCAGGGCGTCGATGAGCAGGTGGTCCGGTGGTCGGGGGAGATGGGCCAGCGCCTCGCGCATCGCCAGCCGGGTCGCCTCCAGGATGTTGATGCGATCGATGACCTCGACCTCCACGCAGCCGACTCCAATTGCATCCGCGCGGGCCACGATCTCTTCGTACAGCGACTCACGGCGCGAGCGGGCGAGGACCTTGCTGTCGCGCAGACCGCGGATCCGGGGCCGCGCCGGCAGCATCACCGCCGCCGCGACGACCGGCCCGGCCAGCGAGCCTCGACCGACTTCGTCCAGGCCGGCGATGCTCCGGAAGCCGGCACGCCGAAGCTCGTATTCGTGGCTCAGATGGGCGTCGCGGGGTCGGTGGACGGGACGCCGGCGAGCGGTGAGGGCCGAGGCCCTGGCGCTCATCAGGGTCAGCGCTTGGGGCGACGCTCGCGGAGGGTGGCAGCCTTGCCGATCCGGCCGCGGAGGAAGTAGAGCTGGGCGCGGCGTGCGATACCGTGACGGACGACCTCGATCTTGTCGACGCGAGGAGCATGGACCGGGAACGTGCGTTCCACACCCACGCCACTGCTGATGCGACGCACGGTGATGGTCTGATTCAGGCCGCCGCCGCGCATGCGCATAACGGTTCCCTCGAAGACCTGAATCCGCTCGCGGCTACCCTCGACGACCTTGACCGAGACGCGCACGGTGTCCCCGGGCGCAATCTGGGGCACGTCGCGGAGCTGCTCGCGTTCCAGCTCCTGGATGGGGTCCATGCTCGCGATCCTCGCTTACCGCCGGCTTACCGCCGGATTGCTCGCTTGGGCTGACGCCAAGACGCGACCGCCGGAGCGGCCGCGAACGAACGGGAGTATAGCAGCCGCCGATCGACGCCAATAACGCTGGCCACGGTCAGTCGGCCGCCGGGTCAATGGATCGAAGGCGTTCGATCTCCCGCCGATCCGCATCGGTCAGCGGTGCATCGTCAAGCAGATCGGGGCGGCGTTCGAGGGTCCGGCGCAGGGCCTCCCCGCGGCGCCAGGCATCGACCTGGGCATGGTGGCCGGAGAGGAGGATCGGGGGCACGGGCATGCCCTCGAAGACCTCGGGGCGGGTGTACTGCGGGTGCTCCAGCAAGCCGCTTGCGAAGGAGTCGCCGGCGGAGGAGGCGAGGTCGATGACTCCCGGCACGAGACGGCTCACGGCGTCGATGACGACCATGGCGGGCAGCTCGCCGCCGGTCAAGACATAGTCCCCAATGCTCACCTCGCGATCCACCGATGCCCGGACCCGCTCGTCGACGCCTTCGTATCGGCCGCAGACCAGTGCCAGCCGGGACTCGCGCGCAAGCTCACGCGCCAGCCCATCGGTCAGCCGTTCGCCGGCGGGGTCGAGGAGGATGACGGGGACGCCCGCAGCCCGGAACGGCCCAATCGCCGCTGCCAATGGCTCTGGCCGTAGAACCATCCCGGCTCCACCGCCGTACGGGGTGTCGTCAACGGTTCGGTGCCGGCCCAGCCCATGTTCGCGCAGGTCGTGCAGCTCCACGGCCACCACACCCTTCTCGATGGCACGCCCCAGGACACCGCTGGCCAGGACCGGGCGGAACAGCTCCGGGAACAAGGTGATCACGTCGATCTGGAGGCTGGGCGGCGGAGCCACGGGTCAGGCCTCTTCGAGCCAGGCGGCTGGGTCGCGGATCGTCATGCGTCCGGCGTCCAGATCGATGTCCAACACGACTGATCGAAGCGCGGGAACCAGCAGCTCGGCGTCGGGCCCGATCACCCGGTACACCTCGTTGGCCCCAGCGCGGAAGACCTCCTCCAATCGGCCGAGGACCTGTCCCTCGGGAGTAACTACCTCGAGACCCTCGAGCTCATGCCACCAGAACGTTCCCGTCGGGAGCGGCGCTGGAGGTTCGGTCGTCGTGAGATGGCGGCCGATGAGGGCGGTCGCCGTTGCGTGGTCGGAGATGCCTTCGAGGCGCAGGACCGGACCGAGGCGCGAGGTTCCGGCCTGCGTGATCCGCCGGGGAGCCTCCTCACCCTCGACCAGCACGACGGCGCCCACGATCAGTCGGTCCGGCACGTCCGTCAGTGCCATGACCCGCAGATCTCCCTCCAGGCCGCGGACGCCCATCACGCGGGCGACCGCCAACGGCTCACTCGTGGGCGACGATGTCGAGCTCGACATGGCGGCCGTCCCGAGCACCCATGACGCGCAGCAGGCTCCGGATGGCGTTGGCGATCCGGCCGTCGCGGCCGATGACTCGACCCATGTCCCGCTCGTCCACGACCAACGTCAGGGTGACTTCACCCTCGCCCTCGTCGACTTCGACCTCCACCGCGTCGGGATGATCGACCAGGGAGCGTGCGATGTACTCCAGGAATGCTTTCATGACTCGGACTTCTCAGTCTCTACTGCGGGTTCTGCCTCGGGTTGCGAAGGCTCTGCCGCGGCCCCCCCGGTCTCAGCAGGCTCCGCAGAGGCCTCCGTCTCAGTCTCCGCCGCGGGATCTCCCGCGGGCTGCTCAGGCTCGGCGACGGCTTCTTCCGTGCTCCCTTCAGTGGGCTCCGGGGCGGCCTCTGCCGTGGTCTCAGCCGCCTCGGGGGGCGCGATTTCGGCCGCGGTTTCTTCCGCTGTCTCGGCCGCGGCTTCTGTGGTCTCCGGGGCAGGCTCGGCTGCGACCTCAGCGGCAGGCTGCTTCGCTCGCGATGCGCGGCGCGGCTTCGCAGTCGCGCCCTCGGCGGGCGCCGGAGCCGGCTTCCGCTTTCGCACCGGCCCGGCCACTGCGACCTTCATCAACCGCTGGACGGCGGCCGAGGGCAAGGCACCCCGGGCCATCCAGTTCGCGATCCGCTCGTCGTCGAGCTTGACCGTGATCGGATCGGTGAGCGGGTCGTAGAAGCCCAGGATCTCGAGTGCGCGCCCGTCACGCGAGCGCCGACTGTCGATGGCGATGACACGATAGGCGGGCCGCCTGGTGGCCCCCACGCGCGTCAGCCGGATGTGAACGGCCACGTAGTGGTTCCTTCTGTCTCTGAGGACGTTGCGTCACGCTGCGGCAGGATGCCATGAGGGGCTGACGAAGAGCCGAGCGCCGGGACAGGATAGCGCGTCCAGCCCGAACGGGCGATCAGCGACCAGGCAGTCGAGGCGCCTTTCCGGGTCGCGACCCGCCACTTCCGAGCTGGCGAACGAGCTTCTGCATCTCCTCGAACTGCCGCAGGAGCCGATTCACGTGGGCCACGCTGGTTCCGCTGCCGGCCGCGATGCGGCGCCGACGGGCGGCCTTGATGAGATGCGGCTCGCGGCGCTCGGTGGGCGTCATGGAGTCGATGATGGCCTCCACCCGCCGCAGCTCTCCATCGTCTACGGCGGCCTGTGCCGCGCCCGCAAATCCCGCCGCGCCGGGGACCATTTCGAGCAGCTGACCGATGGGGCCCATCCGCTTCACCTGCTGAAGCTGGCTCCGAAAGTCCTCCAGCGTGAACCGCGACTCAAGGATGCGTTGGGCCGCCCGCTCGGCCTCCTCGCGGTCCATCCCTTCCTGGGCTCGTTCGACGAGGGTCACGATGTCCCCCATGCCCAGGATGCGTTGCGCGAGGCGGTCCGGGTGGAAGGCCTCGAGCGCGTCCATGCCCTCCCCCATCCCAACGTAGGCGATGGGCACGCCGGTCACGGTCCGGATGCTGAGCGCCGCACCGCCCCGGGCGTCGCCATCCATCTTGGTCAGGATCAGGCCGGTCAGTGGGAGGCTGGCGTGAAAGGTCTCGGCCACGCGCACCGCCTCCTGCCCGGTCATGGCATCCACCACCAGCAGCGACTCGGCGGGCTGGAGGGCGCTGGCGAGGCCTTCGAGCTCGGCCATCATCGGCTGGTCCATGTGCTGGCGCCCGGCGGTGTCCACGATGACCACGTCCGCCCCACCGTCGCGGGCGGCGACCAGGCCCGCCTCGGCGATCGCCGCGGGAGGTGTCCCGGTCGGGCCGGTCACGACCTCGATGCCCACCTGCTCCCCCAGCCGGACCAGCTGTTCCACGGCGGCTGGCCGGTAGACGTCGGCCGCGACCAGAAGGGGCCGATGGCCGTCGCGTCGCAGGCGGACGGCGAGCTTGGCGGCCGATGTCGTCTTGCCGGATCCCTGCAGTCCGACGAGCAGGACCACGGCCGGCCCGGGTGGTCCGAGCCGGAGGACGTGGCGCTCCCCGCCCAGGATGTCCACCAGCTCCTCGTGGACGAGCTTGACGACCTGGTGACCGGGCCGGACGCCGTCGAGGACCGCGCTGCCGATAGCACGCTCGCGGATGCGGGCCACGAAGGTCTTCACCACCCGGAAGTGGACATCGGCTTCTAGGAGCGCCAGCCGCACCTCGCGCAAGGCCGCGTCCAGGTCGGCCTCGGTCAGCCGCGCCTGTCCACGCAGTCGCGTGGCGATGGCCTGCAGTCGGGCGGACAGGGTGTCCAGCATCGGGTGTCGGGTCTGGGTCAGGCTGCCAGGAGCCAGTCGAGATAGGCCGCGGAGTCGAACGGCGCCAGGTCGTCGAGCTCCTCGCCATAGGCGGTGAACGCGATGGGGATCCCGAACTGATCGACGACGGCCAACGCCACTCCACCCTTGGCCATGCCGTCCATCTTGGCCAGCACGATCCCGGTCACCCCGGCCTCGGCCAGGAACGTCTCCGCCTGGGACAGCCCGTTCTGGCCCGTGGTGGCATCCAGTACCAGCAGGACGTGGCGAGGCTGGTCCGGCCGTTGACGGGCGATCACGCCCCGCACCTTGGCCAGCTCGGCCATGAGGTCGCGGGCGGTCTGCAGCCGCCCGGCGGTATCGACGATGACGACGTCGGTCCCGCGGGCCACGCCTGCCGCCACCGCATCGAATGCCACCGCCGCCGGGTCGGCTCCTGCACGCTGGGCCACGACCCCGATACCCAGCCGATCGCCCCACAGGCGCAGCTGCTCGACGGCGCCGGGGCGATACGTGTCGGCCGCGGCCAGGAGCACGCTGCGGCCTTCCTTCTGGAATCGCGCCGCCAGCTTGGCCACGGTCGTGGTCTTGCCGCTCCCGTTGACGCCCACGACCAGGATGACCGACGGCGGCGGGCCGACCTCGAACGGCCGGTCCGGCCTGCGCCGCAGGCGCTCCCCGAGCTCCGCCGCGATCGCGGCATGGGCGGACACCTCGCCGTGAGCGGTTCGCTCCCGCGCCCCGGCGACGACCTCGGCCGCCAGGCGTGGACCAAGGTCAGCTGCGACGAGCGCATCCTCCGCCTCCGCCCACGCTGCCTCGTCCGCAACGCGATCGGCTCCCAGGGCGGCGCGCAACCGCGCGCCGAGGCCCGCGCCGAGTCGCGACATCGCGGTCATCGGTCAGGCGCTGACCTCGACCGGCAGGTCGGCCAACCGGAGCGACAGGACGCGGCTCACGGCCGCATCGGTCATGGTCACGCCGTAGATCGTGTCCGCAGTCTCGATCGTGGCCCGGTTATGGGTGATGACCACGAAGTCGATGGTCTGGGCCAGGCGTCGCAGGGCATCCGCGAAGCGGGTGATGTTGGCCTCATCCAGTGCTGCGTCGACCTCGTCCAGGATGCAGAACGGGACCGGGTTCACGCTCAGCATGGCGAACAGCAGGGCGACGCCGGCCAGGGCGCGTTCTCCGCCGGAGAGCATGGCCAGCCGCTGGAGCCGCTTGCCCGGCGGCCGCACCGCGATCTCGATCCCTCCCGGAGCTTCGCTTTCCGCGTCCTCGGTCAGCTCCAGCGTGGCGCTCCCGCCCGCGAACAGCAGCTGGCAGTACTCGTCGAACCTCTGTCCGATGGCGGCGAAGGCGGCCTGGAACTGCTGGCCGATCTCGACGTCCAAGCGGGCGATCAGCGCCTCGGTGGATTCGGCAGCTCCCCGCAGGTCTGTCTCCTGGCTGCTCAGCACTTCCAGCCGGGCCGACAGCTCGCGGTGCTCCTGGATCGCAAACGGGTTGACCGATCCGATCTGCTGCAGGGTGCGGCGGGTCTTGCGCATCTCCTCGGCCAGATCGTCGTCGGCCAGGCGGTCGGGGGTTGGCTCACCCTCTGCTTCGGGCGCATCCAGGCCGACGGGCTCGGGCAGCCCTTCGAGCGAAAGCTCGCGCTCGCGATTCAGCCCGGCGAGCGCTTCGTCCAGCCGCGAAACCTCGGCCACGACCTGCTGCCGGGTGCTTTCGAGCTCCGCCAGGCGGCCGCTACCCCCGCCGAGCTGCCGCTCGGCGTCGAGGAGGGTCTGCCGTTCCATGGCCCTCGCTTCCTCGGCGCGCGAACGCGCGTCCGCCGCCGACTCCTCCGCGGCCCGAGCAGCCGTCAGCGTCTTCGTCGCCTCCGCCAAGCCGGTCGCCAGGCCATCCCGCTCGGCGGCGAGGCGGGCCAGCCGCTGCTCCAGCTGATCGCGCCGCTCGGCGTGACGCGCGTCTGTCGTGCGGCGGTCCACCGTCTCGGCATCCTGGGCATCCGCGGCCAGCACCGCGCGATGCCACGCGTCGCGAGCCGCGTCTCGTTCCGCGGTTGCCGAATCGCGCCGTGCACGCGCCTCGTGCGACGCCGCCTCGAGTCCGGCAAGCTCCCGTTCGAGGTCGGTGGGGAGCGCTGGAATGGCCGGCGTCGCGGGGAGGGCGGCCAGCTCCGCGGCCAATGTGTCGCGCTCCTCGGTCACCCGCGCGAGTCTGCCGTCCGCCGTGGCCGCTTCCTCATCTGCCCGCCGCCTCCCGATCCGGGCCGCCTCGACGGCTGCCAGGGCGGCATCGGCTCCGGCGCTGGCGCGCTGGAGCGCGGCGTTGGCCGTCGCCTGCCGCTCTCGGGCCGCGCCAAGGTCCGCGTCCATGCGCGCCATCTGGCTGACCATCTCGATCCGCCGGGCGGCACGGCTCGGCTGCGCCCGGACCTCACTGGCGCGGCCGCGCACGGTGACCACCCCACGCGCGTCGGCCAGGTCGCCGGACAGCGTGACCGCCGCCCATCCGTCGGGGAGGCGCGACCAGCCCTCCAGCAGCGCCTCGATGCCGGGCGCGACCACGGTTCGGTGCAGGACGTCGGGCGCGATCCGCTCCCCCAGCACCTCGGCCAGGGTCTGGGTGGCACCCACGGCCCCCAGGGCCGCCTCGCGCCCGGGCGGCGTGCCGTTGGCGGGGCGCACGAGGTGCGCGTCGCCGGTCGTGTCACTCAGCGCCGAATCCGCTCCCGGTCGCCATAGAAAGGCGCGTTCGACGTCCCCCAGGACGGCGGACACTGCCAGTGCGACGCCTGTCGGGACGGGTCGGAGTCCGTCACGCAGCGTCGTCCAGCCGTCCGCCCTGAGGCGCTCCACCAGGTCGTTCGTGGCGTCGTCCCCGGCGGCCTCCAGCTCGGCCAGGTCAGATTCGATCCGGGCCGCCCGCTCGTCGAGCTCGGCCAACGCCACGCCGGCACGGGTCGCCTCCGCGACGGCTGCCTCGCGCTGCTCGTCGGCCAGCGTCATCCGGGCCTCTGCCTGCTCCAGCTCGACTGCCGCCACGCGACCGGCCTTGGCCAGCTCGGCGACGGTCGCGGTGGCCGCCATGTGGGCGGTTTCAGCGGCCATCTGCTCCTGCTCCAGGCGCTCGCGACGCGCGCCGGTGGCGGCAGCGCGCTCGGCTGCGTGCCCCGTCTCCGCCAGCCGGTCAGCCTCCCGTCCACGCAGCGCGGCCAGAGCCTCTTCTGCCGCGAGCAGCTCCTCGTCGGCCTCCCGGGCCCGCTCCGCGGCCTCGTGCCACAGCTGCTGCGCCGCGGACGCGCCGTCGCGAAGGGGGTCGGCTCGCGCAGCGCTCGACGGTTCTCCGGTGATCGGTTCCTCGGCGGTCAGCTCACCGAGTTCGCGGGTGGCCCGATCGGCCTCGGCTGCCAGGTCCAGGTCGCGCTCGACCAGGGAATCGTGCCGCCCCTCGGCCCGAATCACCGCCTCGCGCGCCGCCTCCCAATCGGATGCCGCCTGGGCGCTCTCACGTTCCCCTGCCCAGTAGCGCACCTCGGCCTGCTCGACCGCCTGGCGGCCCGTGGCCTGGGCCGCCCGCTCGGCTTCGATATCCGCCGTCACGGCGGCCGCGCGACGACGCGCCTCACCCAGGCTCGATTGCAGCACCTGGCCCCGGCGGGCGTGGTGCTCGATGACGAGTGCCCGCGCCCGGCCACCGAGGCGGTCATGCGCCTCCTGGTGCTCGGCCTGGAGCGCCAGGCGTCGGACCTGGGGCCGCAGCTCACGGACCAGGTCCGAGACCCGGGTCAGGTTCTCGCGCGCCCGGCCCAGCCGCGAAAGTGCCTCGTTGCGCCGAACCTGGAGCGACTTGACGCCGGCCGCCTCTTCGAAGAGCTGGCGCCGTTCGTCCGGGCGCAGGGACAGCGCCGCATCGACCGTCCCCTGCCCCACCACGACCAGCTCGTTGGCGCCCAGTCGCCCGGCGGCGAGCAGCTCGACCACGTCGCGCAGCCGAGCGCGGGACCCGTTGATCCGATACTCGGGATCTCCGGACCGGTACGCCCGGCGCGTGATGGTCACCGATTCGAACTCGATCGGGAGCCAGCCGTCGCGGTTGTCGAGGGTGAGGGCAACTTCGGCCATACCGACCGGGCGACGGGCCTCGGAACCGGCAAAGATCACGTCATCCGCGCGCCGCGTGCGGAGCGACCGGTTGGACTGCTCGCCCAGCACCCAGCGGATCGCGTCGGCCATGTTGCTCTTGCCGCTGCCATTGGGCCCGATGACCGCGGTCACCCCGGGCTCGAAGGTGAACCGGGTGGGCTCCGCAAAGCTCTTGAAGCCGTGCAGGCGGAGTTCCTGCAGCCGACTCATGGTGTGCCCGCGGTCAGCTTGTCGAGAGCGGCCTGCGCAGCCTGCTCCTCGGCCCGTTGCCGGCTGCTGCCGTCCCCGGTCCCCAAGGACTCGGTGCCGACCACGACCTCCACCGTGAACTCCTGGGCGTGCGCTGGTCCCTCGGATCGGACCAGCCGGTATGACGGGCGCGTGCCGTACTGTCGTTGGCTCCACTCCTGGAGCCGGCTCTTGGCCGATTTCGGGGTGTCGGCATCCGAGGTGGGAGCCAGCAGCAACGCAAGCCGCGGAGCGAATGCGGCCTCGGTCGCCTCGAGGCCCTCGCTGAGATAGATGGCCCCGACCAGCGCCTCGAACGCGGCCGCCAGCAGGGACGGGCGTCGTGCGCCGCCCGCCTCGACCTCGCCGCGTCCCAGGAGGAGGTGCTGGTCGAGGGACAGATCCCGGGCCAGCCCGGCCAGAGCCGTGCGGTTGACGATGACAGCTCGATGGGCGGTCAGGCGCCCCTCATCGGCCCCCGGGAAGCGTCGATACAGCAATCGGCTGGCGATGAGACCCAGCACCGCGTCCCCCAGGAACTCGAGGCGCTCGTTGTTGCCCGCCACCAGGCCCGGATTCTCGTTGGCGAACGAGGCATGCGTGAACGCCTGGCGGATGGCGTCCGGGTCATGAAGGGCGATGCCGAGTTGCTCACCCAGCTCGTGGATGGTGGGTGAGGTCACGGGGAGAACCTACTGCTGGCGTTCCTCGATGTACTCGACGGCGTCGGAGACCTTCTGGATCTTCTCGGCATCCTCGTCCGAGATCTCCATGCCGAACTCTTCCTCGAGGCTCATGATGAGCTCGACGAGGTCCAACGAGTCGGCGTTCAGGTCCTCGACAAATGCCGCCTCCGGCGTCACATCGGCTTCTTCGACGCCGAGCTGCTCAACGATGATCTTCTTGAGCCGGTCGAACGCGGTGCCGTCGGTCACCCTTCGTCTCCCTCAGGTGCGGGTCTTGCCACGCTTCGGAGTACGCCTCCGACGAGTCGGGCGGCCGAGTCCCCGGCGTAGGTTCGAGCGAGAGACACGGCGTCCCGGATCGTCCCACCGCTCGGAATCGCGGCGGAGTATAGCACCTCAAAGAGGGCACTCCGGAGGATGGATCGTTCGACTCGACCAAGCTCCGAGATGGGTATTCGCGGAGCCCGGGCGGCGATCTCGGCATCCAGTGCGGCCTGGTGCCGGGCGACCCCCGACACGATCGCGCGGGCGTGCTCAACCAGCGCCGGCTCGGTCCCCCAGTCGGCCGCCAGCCGCTCGACCGCAGGCCCAGCCTGCTGGGGCGGAAACTCGGCCTCGAAGAGCGCCAGCAGGGCCAGGCGGCGGGCCCGCAACGACGCCCGCTCGCGGCGTGCCACCCTAGGGTGCGGGTTCCACGGGTACGGCGGTCGTCTCCTCGGCCGCGACTTCGGTCGGCGTCTCGCCCAGCAGCCCCGGATGCCGGCGGCTCCAGTCCGCGATGACGGCCGGCATGTCCACCGCCGCCGCCTCGGAGCCGACGCGGATCGCGTTCTCGACCATCCGGGCCTTGGCGCGGCCATGGGTCACAATGCTCACCCCTCGCACGCCGAGCAGCGGCGACCCCCCGAACTGCTCGTAGTCGAACCGATGCCGGAGCCGATCGATCCCGGGCCGCAGGGCCAGGACGGCCAGCGGCGCCACGATGCCCCGCAGCAGATCCTCCCGGATGGACCGGAAGATGTACGAGGTCAGCCCCTCGGTGAGCTTCACCATCACGTTGCCGACGAACCCGTCGCACACCACGACGTCGGCCACGTGCCCAGCCAGGTCGTGAGGCTCGACGTTGCCGACGAAGTGCAGGTCCGACGCCCGCAGGCGGAGGTACGCCTCGCGGGTCAGGGCATCCCCCTTCTCGGGCTCCTCCCCGATGTTCAGCAACGCGACCCGCGGCGACGGGACATGGAGGACGCGCTCCGCATACAGCGAACCCATGGCCGCGAACTGGACCAGGTTGTGCGGCTCGCAGTCCACGTTGGCCCCTACGTCGAGGATCACCAGCGGCCCGGACGGGGTCAGGAAGTACGCAGGCAGGGCCGGCCGGTCGATCCCCTCCAGGCGTCCCAGGCGGAAGATGGCGGCGGCCATGGTGGCGCCGGTGGAGCCGGCACTGATCACCGCATCGGCGCTGCCGTCGCGGACGAGGTCGGTGGCCACCCGGATCGAGGATCGGCGGCGGCGGATGGCGGCAGCCGGTGACTCCCCCATCCCGACCACCTCGGGCGCGTCGACGAAGGAGACGCTGGCCGGCCGGCCACGCCCGTATTCGGCCACTTCGCGCTCAAGACGCGGCACGTCGCCGACGAGGATCACCTCATCGGCGTGCGTCGCGGCGTAGTTGATCGCTCCGCGAACGACCTCGCGCGGGGCGAGGTCGCCGCCCATCGCGTCGACCGCGATGCGCATCCGACGGACGGCTAGCGGCCGCTCTCGGTCGGAGTCGGCGCCGGCGGGGGCACCACCTCGCGGCCGTTGTGCCAGCCGCAGGTCGGACACACGGTGTGGGCGCGCTTCAGCTCGTGACAGTGGTCGCACTCGACCAGCGTCGGGGCGCGCAGCGCGAGATGGGCGCGCCGCTCACCCTTACGAGACTTCGAGACCTTACGCTTGGGGACGCCCACGCGGCACTCCTGTTGGACCTAGGTTGAGGACGCCGCAGTATAGCCGCGGCCCGCTCCGGTCACCACCACCTCACTCGGTGGGTGGCTTCCAGTCGGCAAGGGGCGCCAGCCGCGGATCGATCGAAGGCTCGACGTGTTCGTGGGGCCCGTCCTCGAGCCGCCGTCCGCACACCAGGCACAGGCCGCGACAGTCGGGCCGGCACAGCGGATGCATCGGCTCCGCCAGGAGGAGCTCGTCGGTCAGGACCGGGCCCAGGTCGAGCTCGTGGTGGGCGTCGATGCGCGCCACCTCGACCTCAGCCGGCCCGATGACCAGGCCAGCACCGGTCGTGGGATCGACGCTGGGCAGGAACTCCTCGCGGATCACCACCTCGACCGGTTCGTCGAATTCGTCGAGGCACCGGATGCAGGTCCGCCGGGCCAGCGTCCGAACGCGTCCATCGACCACGATCCCGCGATTCGTGCGCAGTAGGCGCAGGCTGCCCAGTAACCGCCGTCCGGCGGGCGCCGTGGGATCGGTCCAATCCAGCGGGCCAAGCTCGACGGTCCGCCCGGTCCCCGCGGGCTCGCGCAGCAGACCCGCCACGCTGAGGCGGGTCACCCCGATATCGGCGTGCCGACTGCGCGTTCCGGTTCGGGCTGGATGGGGACGGCGTCGACCGTTTCCAATCCGCGCCGCTGGTCGAGCATTTCGATCCCGTGCTTGATGCTGGTCAGCGCCTTGGTGACCTCCCCCTCGAGGCGGATCAGAACGCCGGTCGCATACTCGTCGGCCCCGTGCCTGACGTCGCCGGCTTCGCGGTTGGCCTGCTCGAGGATCTCGCCGGCCCGCTGCTGGGCCAGCCGGACCAGCTCCCGCTCCTCCAGCATCTGAGCGGCCTGCTCCTGGGCGCGCGCGATGATCGCGTCGCCTTCCTCGCGGGCATGCTCCACGATCCGGCCCGCTTCCCCGGTGATGCGCTGCGCCTGCCGGACCTCCTCCGGCATGGCGACCCGGATCTGGTCCACCAGATCGAGCACGGCTCCCTGGTCGACGACCACGTTGTTGGTGAGTGGGACCCTCGTCCCGGTGGCGACCAGCGCTTCCAGTCGCTCGACGAGGAACAGGATGTCCGTGACGATGACCTCCGTCGGCGGTTGTCGGCGATTCTACACCGGGCCGCCGATGTCGTACATCGTCATACCGACCGTTCGCGCTGCAGCGCCGTCTCCACGCCGGGCGGGACCATGGGCGAGACGTCGCCCCCGAACGCCGCCACCTCCTTGGCCAGGCTGGACGAGACGTAGCCGAACTCCAGCCCGGTCATGAGGAACACGGTGTCGATGCCGGGCGCCAGGCGCCGGTTGGTGTGGGCCATCTGGAGCTCGGCCTCGAAGTCGCTGATCGCGCGCAGGCCGCGGACCACGAAGCCCGCCTGGTGGCGCTTGGCGAACTCCACGGTCAGTCCATCGAAGGATTCGACCACGACCGATGGGCCGAGGTCGGCGACCTCGGCCACGATCAGGGCCACCCGGTCCTCCACCGAGAACAGGGGTGTCTTGCGCGGGTTGCCCAGGACGCCAATGACGAGCCGGTCGAACACCGCCGCCGCTCGCCGAATGACGTCCAGGTGGGCATTCGTTATCGGGTCGAACGACCCGGGGAAGACGGCGACGCGGGTCATCACTCCTCCTCCAGGAAGGTCAGGGCCGTTTCACCGAAGCGCCGGTTGCGAGTCGGGGACAGCCCCGGTCGGGACGGTATCGGTGTGCGCCAGAAATGCTTGACCACCACCAATCCCCCGGGTGCCAGGTGCGGGATCAGCCGCTCGAGCGGCAGGTCGAGTGTACGCTCCGCGTACGGCGGATCGAGGATGACCACGTCCCACGCCGGGTCGGTGGCGGCGGACAGGAACGCGAGCACGTCCTTGGTATGCACGTCGGCCTGGTCGCCGAGCTGTGTTCGCCGCAGGTTCTCCCGAATCGCGGCCACGGCGGCTGGGCCACGTTCCACGAAGGTCACCCACGCCGCCCCGCGTGACAGGGCCTCGATCCCGATCGCCCCACTCCCCGCGTACAGGTCCAGCACCCGCGCATCCAGGATCCGGGCGCCGATGCTCCCGAACAGCGCTTCCTTGACCCGATCGCTGATCGGTCGTGTCAGCCGGTCCTTGGGGGCGACCAGGAGCTGGCCCCGGGCGGAACCGGCAATCACCCGCATCCGACCGCCTCAGGCCGCGTCGCCCGTGGGGTCCGGCGGCGCAAAGGCGCGTTGCTCGCGGACCAGCTCGGCCCGCCCCGCCAACGTGGGATCGGCCGCGACCAGCGAGCGGGCCAGGGTCCGTGCCCGGCCCGCCAGCTCGAGGTGGCGGGGATCGAACAGGGACGCCACGCGCAGGGGCGGGAGCCCGGACTGGCGCGTGCCGAGGACGTTGCCCGCGCCCCGCAGCTCGAGGTCGGCCTCCGCGATCGCGAAGCCGTCGCTCGACCCGCGGACCACATCCAGCCGGCGCCGCGCCACGTCATCGGCCGCATCCGACACGAGGATGCAGAAGGACCGATGCGGTCCGCGCCCGACACGGCCGCGCAGCTGGTGGAGCTGGGCCAGCCCGAAGCGGTCCGCGTCCTCGATCACGATGACCGCGGCGTTGGGGATATCGATGCCGACCTCGATCACGGTCGTGGCCACCAGCACGTCGGTCACCCCGCCGGCGAATCGCTGCATGGCCGCCTCTCGCGCCGTCGCCGGCTGCTGACCGTGAACGAGGTCGATGGTGAGGTCCGGCAGCGCGGCCCGGAGGCGTTCCGCTTCGGCCTCGGCGGACGCGGCCGTCAGCGCGTCACTCTCCGCGACGAGCGGCACCACGACGAACGTCTGCCGGCCGGCGCGCGCTTCGTCGGCGATGAACGAGTCGATCCGCGGCAGCGCCGACCGGTCACGAAGCTCGGTCCGGATCGGCTGCCGACCGGGCGGGGAGTGGCGGAGGGTGCTGATGGCCAGGTCGCCGTAGACCGTCAAGGCCAGGGTGCGCGGGATCGGCGTGGCGGTCAGCGCCAGCATGTGCGGCTCGAGGTCCGCGGCCTTGGCCTGCAGGGCGGCCCGCTGGGCGACCCCGAACCGGTGCTGCTCGTCCACGACCGCCAGCCCCAACCGCTGGAACGTGACGCCGGCGCTGATGACGGCATGCGTCCCTACCACGACGTCGGCCTCGCCCCGGCTCAGGCGGCGCTGGATCCGGCGCTTGTCGGCGGCCGGCAGGGAGCCCGACAGGAACTCGGCGCGCACGCCGAGGGCCTCGAGCAGGGGTGCCAGCCCGTCGTGGTGCTGGCGGGCGAGGATCTCGGTGGGGGCCATCAGGGCGCCCTGCCATCCACCCCGGCACACGACGGCCAGGGCGACCGCCGCGACGGCCGTCTTGCCGGAGCCGACGTCGCCCTGCAGCAGACGCCGCATGGGCTCGTCGCCGGCGAGGTCGGCCGTGACCTCGGCCACCGAGCGGGTCTGGTCGGCGGTGAGCCGAAACGGGAGCGCGGCGAGGATCTCGGCCAGCGTCTCGGCCGACACCGCGATCGGCGGCGCACGGCGATGCGACCGGGCGGCCGCCGCCTGGGCCAGGGTCAGCTGGAGGCCCAGCAGCTCGTCGAACGCCAGGCGGTCGAGCGCGGGTTGGAGGTCCTCCATGTCGTCGGGGAAATGCGCCGTCCGGATGGCGAGCGCCAGATCGACCAGGCCGACCCGCTCCCCCGGCCGCAGCGGGTCGACCACCGCCGGCAGGCACCGATCCAGGACCCGGGCCAGCAGCTCGCGGACCCGGCGCAGGGTGACCCCACCCACCAGCCGATACACGGGCACCACCCGCGCGGTGTGGACCGACTCGCGGGTGGCGGGCGAGAATTCGGGGTTCGCGAACTGCATCCGCCACCCCTGGGCGGCGACCTTGCCGCTGACCACGATCTCGTCGCCAGGGCGCAGGCGACGCTCGATGAAGCGGCGGCCGAACCAGATGGCCTCGGCGCTGCCCGAGGCGTCCGACAGCTGGGCGATCGTGCGCGGCGGGCGTCGACCGAAGCCGGGCTCGGAGCGGATGTCCTCGACGCGCACCCGTGCCGACTGCTTGTGCCCCGGGTTGAGGTCGGCCAGACGGCGCAGGTCGCTGAAGTCGTCGTAGCGGAACGGCAGGTACAGCAGGGCCTGGCGCGGGGTGTGGATCCCGAGCCGGATCAGGGTGCTCAGGCCGCCGCCCAGCTCGGGCAGGACGTCGCGGATCGGCTGATCCAGACGCTCCGAGGTGACGGCCCGCGGCGGGATCCCGGTTCGGCGAGCGGCGGTCGCCGAACGCCGCGGACCCGATTGCATGGCTCGATCGTAGCGTGCTAGCATCGGCCCCAGTCCGGCTGCCCGTCGGTGGGCGCCGGCTTCTTGATGAGTGGAGACCGAATGGCCCGCGTCTGCGACATCTGTGGCAAGCGACCCATCACCGGCTGGAACGCGCAGTCGGTGGGAATGAACCGCAAGCGCGCGGGGCGACGCTGGATCCCGAACCTCCAGAGCCTGACCGTGGTCCGCAACGGCCAGCCGGTCACGCTGCGCGCCTGCTCCCGCTGCCGGCGGACCTCCATCAAGGCCTAGCTGCCGAGGTCTCGAGCCGAGTCGATCAGGAGGGTGAACGGCCCATCGTTCACGAGCTCGACCTCCATCGCCGCCCCGAAGCGGCCCGTCGCCACCTCCGCGCCGGCTTCCCGTAGGCGCGCCACGAACCGCTCGACCAGCGGCTCCGCGACGGCCGGCGGCGCGGCATCGGTGAATCCCGGCCGGCGACCGCTCCGCACGTCGGCCAGCAGGGTGAATTGGCTGACGACCAGCAGCGCGCCGTCGACATCGGCCAGGGCGAGGTTGGTCCGCCCGGCGGGATCCTCGAAGTACCGCAGCCCGATCAGCTTGGCCGCCATCCGATCCACCACCTCGGGGCCGTCATCGGTCCCCACCCCGACCAGGACCACCGCCCCGCGCCCGATCCGTCCCGCCTCCGCGCCATCGGCCCGCACGCTGGCTCCGGACACGCGCTGAACGACCAGCCGCATCGGCCTATGGCGAGCCCGAGGGGGAGCTGCCGGGCGGCTCCGGGGCATCGGCCGCCGTCACCAGGGCGTAGTCCTCGCCCTCGAGCGGTCCGCCCAGGGCGTCCTCGGTGAACTGCGCCGCGGCGTTCCAGATCATCCAGCCCGCTGCCCCGTTGTCAGCCAGCGCCTGCATCTCGGCCCGGATATCGGTTGCGGTGTAGGCCCGGAATTCCCCGTACCCGAAGTCCTGGATCCAGGGCCGGATGCGCAAAGGAAGGCCCGCGGCCTGCTGGTTCATGATCTCCAGGGTGCGATCGATCATCTCGTACGGGTGCTCGTTGGGGTCCGCAATGTCGAACACGCCCGGGTAGTAGTGGCTCGGGTAGACCATGGGGCTGAAGTAGTCGACGTAGGGCATGATCACCTCCGGCCGCTGGCCGATCCCCTGGTCGTCGCTGGCGATGAAGCTGATCGGGAAGACGTCGGCTGCCAGGAAGGTGCGGCTCCAGGCGAGCTCATCGGAGATGACCCGCATCACGCGCTGGATGGTCGGCAGCCGGA
The DNA here is from genome assembly GCA_035514415.1 of Pleomorphomonadaceae bacterium. GTDB lineage: Bacteria > Chloroflexota > Limnocylindria > QHBO01 > QHBO01 > DASTEQ01. Next base: position 28,007 of record DATKBC010000111.1, read on the forward strand.
AAGATTGGGTGTGGGGCAGGTTGGTCTGGGCCAACTCGTACGGACCGTCGCTGTAGAACCGGATGTAGTCCAGCTGGACCTCGTCGAAGCCGCGCTCGGCCAGATCCGCCGCGATCGCCGCCACGTACTCGGCCACGCCCGGGTTCCCCGGGTCGAGCCACACGCCGCCGCCCCAGTCGGTCCAAGGCCCGCCCGTCTGCACGTTGCGAACCGCCAGCTCGGGGCGCGCCTGCCCCAGCGTGTTGTCCTTCATGACCACGACCCGGGCGATGGTGTAGATCCCCCGCTCCTTGAGGGCCGGCAGCAGCTCCTCGAGCGTGAAG
>DATKBC010000112.1:0-9289 GCA_035514415.1 Pleomorphomonadaceae bacterium
GGCCATGGCCTCCAGGTTGGTGATCCCGAACGGCTCGTAGACCGATGGGCAGACAAAGACCGCGGCGTGGCTGTACAGCTGGCGGACGGTGGGCCGGTCGAGGTGCTCGGGGATCCAGTGGATCGTCCGATGGGGGGACGCAGCCTGCGCTTCGGCGATGCCCTGCTCGACCTCTGCAGCCAGCTCCGGGGTGTCGGGCTGGCCCGCGGCCAGCACCACACCGATCCGGGCGTCCAGCTGCGGAATGGCTTCGATCAGAGTGGTGATGCCCTTCTGGCGGGTGATGCGGCCCACGAACAGGACGTAGGTCGTGGCGGAGTCGATGCCGAAGCGGGCCAGGGCGTCGCGCCCCCTGTCCGGGGCGAATGCCCCGGTATCGATGCCGTTGTGGACGACATGCACCCGGGCGGGATCGGTGGCGAAATGCTCCAGCACGTCGGCGCGGGCCGCGTCGCTGACCGCGATCACGGCATCCGCCTGCTCCAGGGCCTGCCGCTCGACCCAGGCCGAGACGTCATAGCCGCCGCCCAGCTGCTCGCGCTTCCAGGGTCGCAACGGCTCGAGGGAATGGACGGTCACGACCAGAGGGATGCCGAAGGCCTGGCCGATCATCAGGCCTCCGAGGTGGGTGTACCAGGTGTGACAGTGGACCAGGTCCGCGGTCAGTGGGTCGGCAGCCATGGCCAGGTTGCGGCTGAAGGCGGCCAGCACCGGACGCAGCGGCTCAGGCGCGCTTTCGGCCTCCAGGGTGGTTGGGTAGCCGCGGACTCGCCAACCCGGCTCGTCGTGCTGCTGCTCCCCGAAGGTGCGGATGTCGAGCTCGATCCTGCCGCGCAGCGCGTTCGTCAGCTCGGTGACGTGGACCCCCGCACCGCCGTACACGTTGGGCGGGAACTCGTTGGTCAGGACCACGGCGCGCACGGGCGGAGCCTACAACGCCTGACCGCGTGGACGGTCGATTGACGGCGGGAGGGATACTCCCCCATAGTATCGGCGGATAGCCCTGATTGGACCGATGACCACCGCCGACACGCAAGCCATCGCCGACACCGCGGCTGAGCTCAACCTCCCGGTGGAGGGCATGACGTGCGCCAGCTGCGTGAACCGCATCGAGCGGTTCCTGAACCGGGCGGACGGCGTCACCTCGGCCACCGTCAACCTGGCCAGCGAAGAGGCCATGGTCCGCTACGACCCGGCCCGCATCGATCGGGCCGGGGTCATCGGAGCGATCGAGGCGGCCGGTTACGACGTGCGGCCGCAGCCCGCGCCGACGGCAGGTACCGCGTTCCCCGAGACCGAACTCGACGCGGCGGAGATGGTCCGCGCCGCGGAGCGGCGTGGACTGCTGCGCGACGGGGTGGCCGCCACCGTCATCGGTCTGGCGATGATGGCCGTCACCCTGTGGCCCGGCGGAGCGCCACTATCCGTGGATCGGCTCAACCTGGTGCTGCTGGTGCCGGCCACCTTCGTCCAGCTCGTCCTGGGCCGGCGCTTCCTGGCCCGCGCGCTCCGCGGTCTGCCCCACGGGGAGCTGACCATGGACACCCTCGTCGTCATGGGCACCGGAGCGGCGTACGCGTACTCGGTGGCCATCACGCTCCTCCCGGCCCAGGTGCAGGCAGCCGGTCTGCCGCTCGACACGTTCTACGAGACCGCGGCCATCATCATCGGCTTCGTGCTCATCGGCCGCTGGCTCGAGGCCCGCGCCAAGGGTCAGGCGGCGGGTGCGGTACGCGCGCTGCTGCGCCGCCGACCGGAGACGGCTCGGGTCATCCGGGATGGCGCCGAAATGGAGGTGCGCCTGGCAGAGGTGCAGGTCGGGGACCTGGTGCGGGTCCGGCCGGGTGAGCGGATCCCCGTTGACGGAGTGGTGGTCGAGGGGGCCAGCGCGGTGGACGAGTCCATGCTGACTGGGGAGTCGCTGCCCGTCGAAAAGGCCCCCGGGGACCGGGTGACGGGTGCCACCCTCAACGCGCACGGCAGCTTCGTGCTGCGCGCCGACCGGGTGGGGGCCGACTCGACTCTGGCCCAGATCGCGCGCCTGGTGGAGCAGGCGCAGGGATCGAAGGCGCCGATCCAACGCCTCGTCGATCGGGTCGTGACCTGGTTCGTCCCGGCCGTGGCGCTGGTTTCCGTCCTGACGTTCGTGGCCTGGATGGCGTTCGGCCCCGAGCCGCGCCTGCCGATGGCCCTCTCCAGCGCGATCGGGGTCTTGATCATCGCCTGTCCATGCGCGATGGGCCTGGCCACCCCAACCGCCCTGATGGTGAGCGCCGGCAAGGGAGCCGAGACCGGCATCCTGATCCGCGATGGGGCCGCGCTGGAGCGGGCGGCAGGCCTCTCGGCGGTCGTCTTCGACAAGACCGGGACCCTCACCCGGGGCCGACCGGAGGTGACCGGTTTGCACCCGGTCGGGACCGATGCTCGGGAGCTGCTGCTCGTGGCCGCGGCCGCCGAACGGGGAAGTGAGCATCCCCTGGCCTCGGCCATCGTCCGCCGTGCAGGAGAGGAGGGCGTCGAGGCGGACTCCCCCACCGTGACCGGCTTCGTCGCCGTCCCCGGCGGTGGCGTGCGCGCGACAGTGGAAGGACGTGCGGTCCTCATTGGTAGTGCGCGGCTGCTATCCGAGGCTGGAGTCGCCGGCCCGCCGCCTGCGTCTTTGGGCGAGGAGGAGGCCGCTGCCGCGGCGCGCGGCGAGACTGCGGTCTGGATTGCCGTCGACGGTGAGCTTCGCGGTCTGGTGACCGTTGCCGACCGCCTCAAGCCCGAGGCTCCGGCCGCGGTGGCGCAGCTGCGTGCGGCTGGCCTGGAGCCGTGGCTGCTGACCGGTGATCGGGCGCCAGCGGCGCGCGCGATTGGCGCCGGGGTGGGGATCGACCCGGATCGGATCGTGGCCGAGGTTCAGCCCGGCGAGAAAGCGGCCAGGATCGCGACCCTCCAGGCAACCGGGCGTCGGGTGGCGATGGTTGGCGACGGCATCAACGACGCGCCGGCCCTGGCCCAGGCCGACCTCGGGATCGCCATCGGCACCGGCGCCGACGTGGCAGTCGAGGCCAGCGACGTGACCCTGGTCGGCGACGACCTGCGGGCGGTGCCGGCCAGCATCGGTCTGGCGCGCGCGACCCTGCGGATCATTCGCCAGAACCTGGTCTGGGCGTTCGGCTACAACGTGCTGCTCATCCCGGTTGCGGCCGGCATCCTGTACCCGTTCACCGGCTGGACCCTGAACCCCGCCCTGGCGGCGGGCGCAATGGCCCTGTCCAGCGTGAGCGTGGTGACCAACTCACTCCGGCTGCGAGGATTGCGGCTCATGGACTCGGAGGACTGACAGATGGAAACCACGATAGATACCCTGCCCCACGATCCGGTATGTGGGATGTCGGTGGAGCCGGCCCAGGCCGAGGCCAAGGGGCTGGTGGCCGAGCACGCGGGCGTCAAGTACTACTTCTGCGGGCGCGGCTGCCTGCTCGACTTCCGGGACGACCCGGACCACTACCTGGACCCCAGCTACAGTCCCAGCATGTAGTCGCTCCACGGGCGCAGGTCCAGCGCCGCTGTCCCGTCGCGAGGAGCTACCGGCCACCTTTCTTCTCCGGGTCACGCGAATCCAGCCTCTGAATCACGCCTCCTTAGCCGCCTGTCCCACCACGCGGACGACACAGCCAACATCGGTCCCTCAAATGTGACTTCCTTGGCCGATACATCCATGTGGAGGGACAAACGCCCTGCGGCGACGGTTGGTGAGCCACTAGTCTGCGGATATGGACACCGGACAGGGATTGGGGCCGCCGTGGGCGCACGACTGGAAGGGGAAGCTCCACGAGCACGCCATCGACTCAGAGGCACTCACCGGAAACCCGTTGGGCGACCCGCACCTCCGCCCGGTCTGGATCTACACGCCACCCGGGTACGAGGACGACACCGCCCGGCGGTATCCGAGCATCTACCTGATCCAGGGCCTGACCGGCCAGGTTGACATGTGGCGAGCCCGCAAGCGGTTCCGGCGCAGCGTCCCCGAACTGCTGGACGAGCTGTTTGCCGCGCCCGACCAGGCCCCCGCGCTCGTCGTGTACGTCGATTGCTGGACGAGCCTGGGCGGAAGCCAGTACCTCGACTCCCCGGGCACCGGCCGCTATCTGACATACCTGTGCGACGAGATCATCCCGTGGGTGGATGCCACCTACCGGACGCTCCCCGATGCCGCGCACCGAGCGATCACCGGCAAATCGTCGGGCGGGTACGGGGCCATGGTCCTGCCCATGCTCCGCCCGGACCGATTCGGGGCGCTGGCCACCCACGCGGGCGACGCGTTGTTCGAGAACTGTTACCTGCCCGAATTCCGCGAAGCGGCCCGCGCATTGCGCGACCGGTATGACGGCTCGTACGACCGCTTCTGGGCCGATTTCCGGGCCCGCCCCGGAATAGTGCGCCCGGGCGACCTGGTCCTCCTGAACGCATGGTGCATGGCCGCCTGCTACTCAACCGATGCGGACGGTACCGTCCGCCTGCCATTCGACCCTGCCACGGGGCGCCTGGTCCCCGAAGTCTGGGAACGATGGCTCACCAACGACCCGGTTCGGATGGTGGCCGGCCACGCCGATGCCCTGCATGCCCTGCGCGGAATCTGGATTGACGCGGGGCGCAATGACGAGTGGCACCTCGACCTGGGTGCGGAAGCCTTCCGCCTGGAGCTGGCAGCCATCGGGGTAGCGGAACCGATCGTCCGATTCGAGCTGTTCGAAGGGACGCACGCGGACCTCGAGTATCGGTATCCGATGGCCATCGGCTGGTTGGCGGAGCGGATCTCTGGCTCGACGCGACCGTCCGGCTAGGCGGAGGACGCCCGGTTAGGCTGCGACCACCCGATCTCGGCCGCCGCGCTTGGCCATCGACAGCGCCACGTCCGCGGTGCGGAGCAGGGCCTCGCTGGTGGGCTCCGCGTCGTCGAGCGCGGCACAGCCGGCGGACACGCTGAGGCGCAGCGGCGCGCCGTCCTCGGCGGCGATGGTCCGGGACGCCAGTCGAGATCGGATCTCCTCGGCCACCGCCACCGCATGATCGCGGTCCGTCCCATCCAGGACGACTACGAACTCCTCGCCGCCAAAGCGGGCCACCATGTCGGTCTGGCGCAGCCGGTCGCGCAGGACGTGCGCGAACACCCGCAGCGCCTGGTCGCCGACCTGCACGCCGTGGAGCTTGTTGAACGTCCCGAAATGGTCGAGGTCGAACAGGATGGCGGACACTGGGTGCCGCTCCGACTCGGGCATCGCGTCCCGGGCGGTGAGGAGCCGGACAACCGCGTCGTCGAAGAAGCGGCGGTTGTGGAGGCCGGTCAGGCCGTCGCGCACCGACAGGTCAGCGAGTGCCTGCCGGTCGCGGGCCAAGGCCAGGGAAGCCGCGATCTTGCCGGCCATGGTCGTAACCAGGTCGCGGTCGATGCGATCCAGTGGCTCGGGAGAGGCGGATTCAATGTTGAGCACGCCCAGCAGGACCCCGTCCAGGAGCATGGGGGCCGCGATCTCGCTCACCACGCGGGGATCGCCGACGACGTAATCCGGATCGGTCTTGACGTCCTGGACCAGCTGCACCGTGCCCAAGCGCGCGGCGCGGCCCACGACCCCGGTCTGCGGGTCGAACCGCGACATGTCCACGTCATACCCGCGTTGGGCGCCGAGCTTCAGAGTCCCATCCTCGACGATGAAGATCACCGCCAGCGCATAGCCGAAGCGATGGACCATGACGTCGGCCACGCGCTCCAGCAGCTCGGGGGTGGCGCCGGACGTGACCAGCAGGCGGCTGACCTGCTCCAGGCCGGCGATCTGCCTCGACCGGCGCCGTTCGGACACGGCTGTGGTCCGGAATTGGTCATTGATCTCTTCCAGCTGCGAAACGAGTCGCCGCGTACCGATCGCGAGCACGGTGGACACGCCGACCAGGGCCACGCCCCGCGGCGTCACTTCCGCCAGGGCCAGCGGGTTGGCGGCATTGGCCGGGTTGGCAAGGCTCGCCAGCTCGGGAACGAGGTAGATGACCGCGGCCGTGAAGCCGATAACGGCGGCCTGCCATGGCCCCAGGGCGGCGGCAGCCACCACGACCGGCAGATACAGGGGGAACAGGGGTCGCGCGGGCCCGCCGACGGTGTTCACCAGGGCCCACACGAACAGCAGAGCGATAGTCAGCCGCAGGAGCGACCACCCACGCGGCGTAAGGAACCGATGTCGGGCCGGGACGAGCCCCGCAATGGCCTGCAGACCCAGGAAGATGGGGCTCAGGATCAGGACCATGACCGCGTCTTCGGTAACGTGGGTCACCGATGCCACAGCCAGCGCCACCGGCGCCAGGAGGGCGGTGTACCACAGGGGCGCGTCGCGAGCCATGCGGCGGACGCTCTTGCGGCGCCCGGTTGCCAGCCGCGTGCTGGGGTGCCGGGCACGGGTCAGCCGCCGGGCGTCGGGCATACCGGCCACCGGCCGTTCGGCGACCCCCCGGTCAACCAACTCGGTCATCCGGCCAGACCGTACCCAACCCCCCAGCAACACACCATGAGCCGGAAGTACCGATGAGGCCGCGTACACTCCGCCTCGATGCGGATCGCCCACGTTCGCGAGCGGAACGCCCCCATCGGGACCGGTTTGCGGCTGGCCGCGGCCCGCGACCCGGCGGGGACGCGTTGGCTGGACCTCGAGCACGCCCGGGAGGTCATGGTCGGTGACGATCCGCGGCGAGCCCACAACTCGGTGCTGTTTCGGCAGCCGGTGACCACCCTGGATGCGCATCTCGCCCGCGGCCTGCGAGTCGAGGCCCTGTCGGAAATCGTGGGTGGATACGCGCCTGCGGCGGACGTGGACGAGGGCATCTGGGACGCCACCGAGCTGGCCTTTGGGCCGCCCATCCTGCGCCCGCCCTCGCTGCGCGATTTCTACGCCTTCGAGCAGCACGTGGGCACGATGTGGCGGCGCCGCGGGCACGAGATCCCCGAGGCGTGGTACCGGCTGCCGATCTTCTATTTCGGCAACACGTCCGAGATCCGCGGCCCGGACGAGCCGGTGTGGGCCCCGTCCGGATCGGCGGAGCTTGACTATGAGCTGGAGGTGGGGGCGCTGGTCGACACGCCGGCAATCGGCCTGCCGGCTGACCGGGCCGAGGAGGCGATCGGCGGCTACGTCGTCCTGAACGACTGGTCGGCGCGCGACCTTCAGCGTGAGGAGACGACGGTCCGCCTGGGGCCGGCCAAGGGCAAGGATTTCGCCACCAGCATCGGTCCCTGGCTGGTCACGCCCGACGAGCTGACCGATGCCCGCGCGGAAAAGGGGTACAACCTGGTCATGACTGCTGAAATCAACGGGGAGGAGATCAGTCGCGGCACGTGGTCAGCGGCGCACTTTTCATTCGGCGAGATGCTGGCCCGGGCATCGGCGGACGTGCGGCTGCAGCCAGGCGACCTACTCGGCAGTGGCACGGTGGGGAGCGGCTGCCTGCTGGAGGTGAAGGACAAACAGTTCGGGCGTTGGCTCGAGCCGGGGGACGAGGTGGTCCTCCGCATCGAGCGGCTCGGGGAGCTGCGCACGCCGATCGTCGGGCGGCCCGAACAGCGGAGCGCATCGTGATGCAGCACATGGATCTGCTGGCCCGGATGGCGGTGGCCGAAGGCCGCCTGGCCGCGTTCGCGGAGAATCCACCACCGGGCCTGACCGATGCCGACCCGGCGACAGGCGAGCGCTGGGACGCAGGGCAGGCCTGGGCCCACGTGGCCGAGTTCGTCCCGTATTGGCAGGGCGAGATCGAACGGGTGCTGGCCGGAAGGGGTATCGAACCGGTGCCCTTTGGGCGGACGACGGAAGATCCGGGTCGTGTGGGCGCGATCGAGACGGGGCGCCACGAGCCGCCGACCGAGCAGATGGCGCGCCTGGCGCGTGCCCTGATGCTGCTGCGGAGGTACCTGGCGCATCTGTCCGAGGAGCAATGGTCGCAGCGGGGGCTCCACGAGCGGCGGGGCGAGATGACGGTGGCCGAGATCCTGGATCGGTTCGTCGTCAGCCACCTGGAGGAGCACGCCGACCAGCTCGAGAAGCTGGCCGCCGATTCGGCCTAGTCCTCGACTAACGAGTCCTCATGGGCGGGACCGGCCCCGACCGCAAACAGGCGCCAGCTTCCCTCGACGCCCTTGAGAGCATGCTCGCCCCGATCCTCAAAGCTCAGCCCAGAGCCGGCGACAAGGTCCTTGACCGTGCCCGAGACCAGGACCTCGCCGGGGCCTGCCAGCGACATGACGCGTGCGCCAATCGCCACCGCAATCCCCTCCACGTCGTCGCCCTGGAGGGTCAGCTCGCCAGTGTGCAGCCCGGCCCGAATGTCGATTCCCATCCGCCGGACCGCGGCGACGATGCTCCGGGCGCAGCGGATGGCGCGGGCCGGACCGTCAAACGTGGCCAGGAAGCCATCGCCCATGGTCTTGATCTCCCGCCCGCGGTACCGCGCCAGATGAGCCCGAATGATTTGGTTGTGTTCTCCGAGCAATTCGCTCCACCGGGATTCCCCCATCTCGGATGCGCGAGCCGTGGAGCCCACCACGTCCGTGAACAGCACGGTGGCCAACACGCGCTCCAGATCGCTCTCCTCCTCGCGAATGCCAGCCACGAAACGCTCGATCTCGGCGGCTGTCCGGTCTGATCCCGGGATCCACGGCAGGCGCGGCTCATCCGGGAGATGGACCATCTCCGCACCGGGGATGAGGCCGGCGAGATGACGGCTGACAGCTGGGTCGGCGCGCCGATCCACTACCAGCGTCGGCACGTGGATGGCCGGCAGCACGTGACGATAATCGGTCTGGAACCAGACCCGGTTCTGGAGAACGGCCATCCCGGGGCTCATCGCGTGTCGGAAGTACCTGGCGGTGGCCGCGACGTAACGAGGGTCGTCGGCTCGAGGGTCGTCCATGTCCTCGAGGATCTCTCGCTCAAACTGGCCGGTGCCCCAGCCGGCGGCGATGCGATCTGTTTCCTCGCGGTGGTACTCCGCGCTCTCGCCCCAGGGATAGTCCGGGGCCCAGGCCGTTCGCGCGAGAGCGTGAATCAAGACGAGGCCGAGTGACCGCTCCGGGAATGTCGCGGCGAACAGGGCCATCAAGGCACAGCTGACCGTTACGCCGATGTGTACCGCTCGCTCGGAACCGGCGGCGTCCATCACGGCCCGCACGTCGTCCATCATCGTGTCCAGGGCCGGGGCCTCTGCAACTGCATCAGAGAGCCCCGTGCCGCGTCGGTCGAAGATGATCAGGCGCGTTCCCGTC
>DATKBC010000113.1:0-8527 GCA_035514415.1 Pleomorphomonadaceae bacterium
CGTCGTGGCGGGCTGGATCGTCCTCAGCCCGCTGGTGCTGCCGCGCTAGGAGTTCTCCAGCGAGGAGGCTCCAGCTGGATGGCTGCGCCCGCTCAGAACGTGCGCCGCGTGCCCATACCGGTGCCCGCCCCGTACAGGCACAGGCCGACTCCCACGATGGCCAGGATGAGCCCCGGCGAGTTCTGGGGCAGCGGCAGGTAGGAAACCGACCATAGCTCCCAGCCTCGCCATACCAGGGCCGCCGCCGCCGCCAGGCCCAGGACCAGGTAGATGGCCGGCGCGTCGAGGACGAACCCCCAGCGTCCGCGCGCATATCCGACGTCGAGCAGCGCCAGGGACATGATGGCCGCCGCGAAGATGACCACCCCCGGCCCCTCCAGGCCTATTCCGCTCGAGGCCGGCAGTTCGACACCGCTCACCAGCTCCCCGCCGGCGCGCCACCAGGGCAGGAAAGCGGCTGCGATCATCAGGAGGCTGCCGAGAAGGATGGGGATCCGGTAGCGCCGGGGCCGACCGGACTCGTCCACCGCTCAGGCCTCCGGGTTGTCGAGCCCGTAGACGGACGGACGCAGGACTCCCACGTACGGCAAGTTCCGGTAGCGCTCCCCGTAGTCGAGCCCGTAGCCGACCACGAATCGGTCCGGGATCGTGAACCCGACGTAATCGATGGGGATCTCGGTCAGCCGGCGGGCGGGCTTGTCCAGCAGGCAGCAGATGCGGAGCGAGGCAGGCCCCTTCTCGCGCAGGTAGCGGAGCAGGTAATTGAGGGTCAGACCGGTGTCGATGATGTCCTCGACCACGATCACGTGCCGGCCCTCGATCGGGTTCGACAGGTCCTTCAGGATGCGCACCTGGCCGCTGGTCTCGGTCGCCGCCCCGTAGCTGCTGACCTCCATGATGTCGATCGACAGGGGCAGCTCCATGCTGCGCACGAGATCGGCCAAGAACACGATCGAGCCCTTCAGGACACTGATCAGGACCGGCTCCAGACCGGCGTAGTCGGCGTTGAGCTGGGTGCCCAGCTCGGCCACCCGAGCCTGGATCTGTTCCTCGGTGAGCAGGACCTCCTGGACGTCGGCGTGGATGGAGGTGGCCGTGGCCTCGCTCACGGTGCAGCTACCTTGCCGTTGGCTGCATGGCCCCCGGCTCCGTTGCCGTTGGCCCCGTTGCCGTTGGCCCCGTTCATCTCCACAAGAAAGGCGAGGCGGCCGTACTTGACCATGAGCGCCCGAAAGTCGCGGGCGTACAGGAGCTTGACGCGCACCTCGGGGTACAGCTGGCGCAGGAGGCGCATCTTTCGGTTCTTCTTGCGCACCAGTGTCTGGCGAAGCGTGGTCAGCTCCACGTACAGCTCCAGCTCAGGGAGGTAGAAGTCGGGCGCGAAGGACTCGATGACCGCCCCTGCGGGGCTCCACGAGATGGGAAAGACGTCGGGTTCGTAGCGCCACGAAACCTGATAGAAGTCGAGAACTCTGGCCAATTCGGCTTCGCTGTCGTGAGCGAAGCGCGGTGGCAATGTTTCGCTCAGCAGTGCCACCGAGTCCCGATCGTACTCGCCCCGAGGGGGTGAGACCTCATCCGAGGCGAGTATAGCCGGGTGAGTTATCCACAGATGCGGGCTTCGGGGCGGGATTGGTGGATAACTGCCTTGTCCGGGGAGGGGCGGAGCGGGAAACTGGCGCTCCTGCTTCCGCGGTGCCGAGTATGGGTAACCGGGAACGTGCGGGGCCGATGCGAGAGCCGGCCGCGAACCGCCCGCTTCCGGGAAGACCGAAAGGCGCCGAGGGAGCATTTTCCGTACACTCGCCGGCCGATGCGCCTCGCGGTCCTGTCGGACATCCACGCCAACCTGGTCGCGCTCGATGCGGTCCTCGAGGACCTGTCGACCCAGGCGGCCGTGGACCAGACCTGGGTGTGCGGCGACATCGTGGGCTACGGTCCGCAGCCCAACGAAGTTATCGATCGCCTCCGGCAGCATGACGCCCGCGGGGTGATGGGCAACCATGACGGGGCGGCGGTCGGCCTGGTGGATGTCGCCTGGTTCAACGAGGCCGCGGCGGCGGCCATCGCCTGGACGACGGGCGTACTGACGGACGGATCGCGCGAGTACCTCGCCGCGTTGCCCGAGCGTCGCACCGAGGGAGAACTGACCGCCGTCCACGGGTCGCCACGCGATCCGATCTGGGAATACATCGTCTCGGCCGAGGTGGCGCGGGCCAACCTCGCCGAGTTTTCGACCCGCATCTGCCTGTTCGGTCATACCCACTACCCGGTCCTGTACGCCGCCACCGATGGAGCGGTCACCCGCGTGGCGACCTCCGCCCGCAGTCATACGACGCTGCCGGACGGGCGCCTGATGCTGAACCCGGGGAGCGTGGGCCAGCCGCGCGACGGCAATCGGGCCAGCTCCTACGCCGTGCTGGACCTGGACACCGGGAGCGTCGAGTTCCGCCGGGTCGAGTACGACATCGAACGCACCCAGGGGCTCATGCGCGAACGGCAGCTTCCCCACTGGCTGGCGGAGCGGCTCAGCTACGGCCGCTGACCGATCCCCGTGACGCCCGTCCGGCAGGCGGCGGACGGCTAGGATATCGCTCCGATGTTCCGCCGACGCCCTTCGGAATCGGATCTCCTGCAGCTCCCCTATCGCCGGCTCCTGATCCCGCTGGCCGGCGGGGACGCGGACGACGATGCCCTCAGCCTCGGGGCGCTGCTCCTGGCCGGCCAGCCGGCGAAGAGCGGCGCGGATGCGGCGGAGATCGTGCTGGTCCACGTCATCGAGGTCGGCTTCGAGCGGACGCTGGACACCCAGGACGACAAGGCCATCGCCTTCGCCGACGAGATCCTGGACCGCGGAGCCGCGTTCCTCGAGGCCCGCCGCATCCCGAACCGGGTTGGCATGATCCAGGCCCGGGCCGCGGGGCCGGCCATCGTGGACGAGGCGGTGGCCGCCAGCGCCGACCTGATCGTGATGGGTCTACGCTATAAGCGGCGGTTCGGCGGCAGTTGGGACGCCGGCCGGACGGTCCCCTACGTCATGCGCAACTCGAAGGCACCGGTCTGGTGCCTCCGGGCGCGAACCGAGGAGCTGGCACTGTCCCCATGAGAGTCATCATCATCGGCTGCGGACGGGTGGGCGCCCAGACCGCCGTGCATCTCGACCAGCAGGGTCATCACGTGACCGTGCTGGACATCAACCCGCGCGCCTTCGAGCGGTTGCCAACGGACTACAGCGGCATCACGATCCGTGGCAACGGGGGCGACGAGGACGTCCTGCGGGGCGCCGAAGCCGAGATGGCGGACATCGTCATGGCCCTGACCGAAGGCGACAATCGGAACGTGATGGCGGCCCAGCTGGCCAAGCACGTCTTCGGCGTGCCCCGCGTCATCGCCAAGATCAACGACCCGCTGCGGGCCAAGGCCTATCGGACCCTGGGGCTGGAGACCATCTGCCGGACCAACATCCTGGCCTCCGCCCTGGCGACCGCCGCGGTCGAGGGGGCAGCGGCCACGAACGGCATGGTCGAAGAGCCCACCGCCGAGCCGATGCGTGGCGCCCCGCCTCCCGGCAGCCGGGCCGCCGCGGCGGCGGAGGGTGGCTGACGTGTACGTGGTCGTGATCGGGGGCGGAAACGTCGGCTACTACCTCACCAAGGAGTTGCTGCACGCCGGTCACGAGGTGGTCATGATCGAGAAGGACCCCGGCCGCGCCCGCCAGATCGCGGATGAGCTGGGCAGCATCGTGGTGCCCAACGACGGATGCGAGGGTCGCTACCAGGAGCTGGCCGGCATGGGCCGCGCGGACGTCGTGGCGGCGGTGACCGGCGACGACGAGGACAACCTGGTGGCCTGCCAGGTGGCCAAGATGCATTTCAACGTCCGGCGGGCCATCGCGCGGGTGAACAACCCGAAGAACGAGCAGCTCTTCCGCCGGCTGGCGATCGACGACACGGTCAGCCCCACCCGAACCATCCTGGGCGTCATCGAGCACGAGATCCCGATCCACGACCTCCTCCACCTGACTGAGCTGGAGGGCGGCGACCTCGAGATCGTCGAGGCCCAGCTGACCGCCGAGTCGCCCGCGGTCGGGCGCGAGCTGCGGGAGCTGACCCTGCCCGAAGGCACCTCGATCGCCGTCATCCTGCGCGGCTCGAAAGCCGTCGCGGTCCGCCCCGAAACCAGGCTGGTGGACGGGGACCGGATGCTGGCGGTGACCTCGTCCGAAAAAGAACCGGAGCTCCGGCAGCTCCTGATCGGCGACTAGACCGATGACGGCCGACGCGCCGACCGACGTCGGCCGGCAGGCAGCGGCGTTCTTCGACGAGCTGCGCTCGGCGGTGGCAACCGCGGTCGTGGGAGCCCCCGATGCCCTGCGCCTACTGGCTGTCACGCTCCTGGCCGATGGCCACGCGCTGATCGAGGACGTGCCGGGGGTCGGCAAGACGCTGCTCGCGCGCGCCGTGGCGCGCGCCATCGGCCTGACCTTCGCCCGCATCCAGGGCACCCCCGACCTTCTGCCCGGCGACGTCACCGGCAGCAGCATCCTGGAGGGCAAGGCGTTTCGCTTCGTGCCGGGACCGATCTTCAGCCAGGTCGTGCTGGTGGACGAGATCAACCGCGCTACGCCCCGCACCCAGTCCGCGCTGCTGGAGGCCATGCAGGAGCGGCAGGCATCGGTCGACGGGGTCACTCGCCCCCTGCCCGAGCCGTTCATCGTGCTGGCGACGCAGAACCCGATCGAGCTGGAGGGAACGTTTGCCCTGCCGGAGGCGCAGCTGGATCGGTTCCTGCTCCGGATCGCGGTGGGCTATCCCAGCGTCGAGTCGGAGCACGCCATTGCCCGGCGCCACCAGGCCGAGGCGGAACCGCTGACCCGGGTGCCGACCATCTCCAGCGCCGACGCGCTGCTCGCCCTTCGCGATGCGGTCCGCGTCATCCGGGTGGCCGACGAGGTCGAGGCCTACCTGGTGAGCCTGGTGCGGTCGACCCGAGCGCATCCCGACGTCCGCCTGGGCGCGTCACCGCGCAGCAGCGTGGCGCTGTACCGCGCCGCGCAGGCGTGGGCTGCCCTGGATGGCCGGGCCTTCGTCCTGCCCGACGACGTCCGGGCCGTGGCGCATGCCGTGCTCGGCCATCGGATCCTGCTCGACCTGGACCGTGAGCTGCGCGGGGCCAGCGTGGCGGGCGTGGTCGACGCCGTGCTGGACGAGGTCCCGGTCCCGCTCTCGCCATGACCGGATGGACCGCCCTGGCGCTGGGGATGGCGGTGGTGGCGGCCATGGCCGGTGTCCCGGGCCTCCTGCTGCTGGCGTTCGCGACGTTCGGGTACGGAGCCACGACCCGGCTGTGGACCCGATACGGGCTGCTCGACCTCGCCTATGACCGTCGGCTGGGCAGCGGGCGGGCGGTGGTCGGCGACACCGTCGACCTGGACGTGGCGGTCTGGAACCGCAAAGCGCTGCCGCTGCCGTGGATCGCCGCCGACGACCTCGTGACCGATGGAATCGAGGTCCGTGAGCGGGCCCTCGACCTGGACGACGAGGCCGTCATGCGTCGAAGCCTGCGCAACACCTGGGCCCTGGGTTGGTACGAGCGCGTCATCCGTCACTTCCACCTCGAAGCGCGACGTCGGGGCGTGTTCGAGTTCGGTCCGGTGCGGCTCCACATCCGCGACCTGGTGGGCCGCCACGCGGTGGCCGAGGAGCGAGCGCTCCCCGACCGGCTGGTGGTGGCGCCCCGGACCGCGGCCGTCCGAGACGTCGGGCCCGCCCGCGCGCCCATCGGGGAGCGGCGCGCCCGCAGCGGCCTGGTCCACGACCCGGCGCTCTTCGGCGGGGTGCGGCCCTTCCAGCCTGGTGACCCACTGCGCCGCATCCACTGGCGCGCGACCGCGCGCCTCGGGCGGCCGGTGAGCCGCCGCTGGGAGCCGGCGCGCAGCCGACAGGTGATCCTGGTGCTCGACGTCCAGACGGTTGAAGGAGCGGACTGGGCCATGGAGTGGGACGAGGACGCCTTCGAGGGACTGTGCGTGGCATCCGCCTCCGTGGCCCGCAGCCTTCTCGACGGCGGCGCCGCGGTCGGCCTGGCGGCGGCCGGATTCTCGCGTACTGCCCAGCGCGTGGCGTATCTGCCGTCCCGGTCGGGCCCAACTCAGCTGGGCCGGGTCACCGACCTGCTGGCGCGCCTGGGGCCGATCAGCTCGGGGACGCTGGCCGGCCTGCTGACCTGGCTCACTCGGCGCGTGCCGGCCGGCGCCAGCCTGGTGGTCCTCACGGCCCGCTCGCCGCACACCATTCACCCCACCTTGCGCCGCCTTCAGGCGTCCGGCTACGCGGTCGAAGTGCTTCTCCTCGGCGGGGACCCTGAGGCGCTCTCCGCGGCCCACCGCGCCGGCATCGCCGCACGGGCCATGACCATCACCCCATCCTGGGAGACGGCGGATGTGGTCGAACTATCCGCCTGAGCCCGTCCCGGTCGGCGTCGAGCCGGACGCCCGCCCTGCCCCGCCGACCGGCCCACCACGTCCCTCGCGATTGCTGCCGGTCGCCCAATGCGTGGCCGAGGGCGGCCTGCTGGCCGTGGTCGCGGCCGCCCTCCAGGCCATGTTCGGGGAGGTGCCGATCATCGGGCCACTCGAGTTCGCCATCCTGGCCGGGGCGGGAATGGGCTGGGCGCGCCGCGCCCGGTGGCGGGGACCGGCCGGCGAGGCGTTCGGGTTGCCGGTGCTGGCGGTGGCCGCGGGCACGATGGCCTGGTTGCTGGCCCCCGAGGTCCGGATCGCCCTGCTCCAGGGCGATCCCCAGGCGGCCCTGGCGGCACATCCCGGTGGGTGGATCGGCGCCCTCGCCGTCTGGCGTGGGCACGTGCACCATTCCCGCGTCGTGGACGAGGAAGTCCAGGACCAGCTCATGCGCTGGGGCCTGCCGGTTGTGGCGGTCGCCTGGCTGATCGGTGACCTGGCGGCCGGACGGGCCGGCCCCGGCATCCAGGAAGCGTTCACCGCGCTCGCCTTCATCGGCTCGCTCATGTTCGTGGGTTCGGGCGTGCTGGCCCTGGGACTGGCCCGCCTGGTCACCGTCCGGGGTGACGGCCCGGGCGGCGGCTCGTGGTTTGGGTTCGTCCTGCTGGTGGCGCTCGGCGTGACGGTGCTCGGGATCCCGGCCGCCCTGTTCCTGGGCGTCCCGCTGGAGGCCCTGCTGGTCGCCCTGGTGGCGCCGATCCGGGTAATTGGCGCCCTGGTCGTCCTGCTCCTGTCGCCGGTCATCCTCCTGGCCGCGATCTTCATCGACCTGGCGCGCGGGATCCTGCCGGAAGGGTTCGGCCAGGGAACCATCCAGCTCCCGACGATCGAGATCGGCGCGACCCAGCCGCCCAGCCCGCTGCCGGGCATCCTGTTCTTCGTGGTGATCGGCATCATCATCCTGCTCGAGCTGGCCGCGGTGGCGTTGTACATCTGGTGGCGCTGGCGGGAGCGGCGCCGGATGGAGGCCCTGCTGAGTGAGGTCGCGGAAGAGCGAAGCGTGGTCTTCGACCGCCCGCCGCGGCCCCGACGTGAACCCAAGGCTCCCGCCCCGGCCCGCGGCGACCGCAACGACCCGGTGGGCGCCTACCTCGCGGCCCTGGACGCCCTGGCCGCGGACGGCCGCTGGGCGCGCCGGCCGACCGAGACACCGCGGCAGCACCTTGCCCGGGTCACGCCCTCGGCCCCCGCGGCGCCCGCACTGGCCCGGCTGGCCGCCGGGTACCAGCTCCTTCGCTACGCTGGGCTGGCCCTTGGCAGCCCGGAACGACGCCGCGCCGCAGGCCGGCTGGCACGCCTGGAACGAGCGTTGCGCGAGGGTCGCTCGACCTGACGCGCGTATAGGTCTTGACAACGTCATTGTCAATGATTAGGGTATCGCAGCGCCCCTCGGGGCGCCTGAAACACAGCTGAATCGACGAAGAACCCGATGATTGGAGTTCCGACTTAGTGAGTTGGATCCGCGACCCGAAGCGGCCGCGTTACTTCATCAGCATCGCCGCCGAACTGGCGGCGGTGCACCCGCGCACGCTGCGGATCTACGACGAGGAAGGCCTCGTCTGCCCACATCGGCGCAACAATCTCCGCCTCTACTCCGAGGCCGATATTGAGCGGGTGCGTATCATCCGCTTCCTGACCAGTCGCCAGGGGGTGAACCTGGCCGGCGTCAAGGTCATCCTGCAGCTCGAAGCGCTCGGCAAGATCCGGGTCTACGACCTGTTCGATGAAGGTGATGTCGAACGCTTTGTCCAGGGCGACGCGGAATCCGAGCCGGAGCCTGAGCCCGTCGCTGTGCCAATCTCCGAACCCAGCAGCAGGTGAGCCACGTGGAATCCGAGAACACCAACCCCCAGCCCACTCCCCCGACCGACGAGCCGGCGGACCAGATCCAGGTCCTGCCCCTCGTCGCTCTCCGCGGCACCGTCATCTTCCCCGAGATGATCGTCCCGCTGGAAGTGGGTCGCGACCGCAGCGTGAAGGCCCTGGAGCGCGCGGTGCGCGCCAACT
>DATKBC010000114.1:0-3451 GCA_035514415.1 Pleomorphomonadaceae bacterium
TGCTCGAAGGTCGCCAGACCCAGCCGCGCTCCTTCCGCGACGTCCAGCCCGAATGGCGCATGCCCGGCCAGGGACACACCGCGGGCCCGCGCGGCGGTGGCGATGGCCCGGTAGGTATCGAGGTCCGCAGTCTCTCGGACCTTGAGGAAGTCCACGCCGAGTGCGATGACCGAATCCACGACCGCCGCCGCGGCATCAGCGCCGGCCACCGGAACGCGGGTTCGGTGCCACGGTTCGTTGGTGGATTTCCCGGCCATCCTGATCAGTGTCGCGGGGGCTTCCAGCATGGGTCCCGCCGTCACGATGCGTGGCCCGACTCGCGTGCCCTCGGCGATCTCCCGTCGCCAGGCGAAGATCGTGGCAGGATCGCCTCCCATGTCGCGTACCGATGTAATGCCTGCCGCCAGGAAGCGGGGCAGGGACTCGGCGCCGACCTTGCCCAGATGGACATGCATGTCCCAAAGGCCCGGTGCGATCCACCGCCCGGTCACGTCAACGACTGTCGCGCCGTCAGGTTGGTCGATTAGGCTGTCCGCTACGACCCGGGTGATGATCCCACCCTCCACCACCACCGTGAGTCCGCTGCGTGGCGGCGCGCCGGTGCCGTCCACGATCGTACCTCCGCGCAAGACCAGCGGTGGACCAATCCGTGAGCGGATTTCTTCCAGAGCCCAAGTGATCGGCTCGCCAAGTGAGGACAGTCGGTCCCTGTGGCGCTGAAGGGGCACGATCCCGCGGGCATCACCGTGGCGGCCGAGCGCACAGACCGCACCAGTGCGCACCGGAGCCGCCGGATCTCCGAGCGCGATGACCAGGGCCTGGCGTGCGTCCTTCACCTCCGGGCCGCGCGCAGCAGTTCCGACTGAACCGCCGCCCGGAAGCGAGATCGCCCGGCCGAGGAGCCACACCGCCGCGGTGCGGGCCTGCGTTTCCGGGCTCGTCAGGAGGAGCGCCATCTGTTCCCGAACCACCGCTGGACTCAACGCGATTCGCGATTCCGAGGCGGAACACGCATTCGGAGGCGGGGGAGAGGAGGGCGGACCCGTCAGGACCGGCGCCAGCAGGGCAAACAGGAACGGTTTCATCGTTGGGGCTCCGGGCGCCGCCCGAGGATGCCAAGAGCGGCTGTGACGTTTTGGCGCACGTGCACATCCGGATCGGCGAGTGCCCGAGCAAGGATCGCGGCGTGCGAACCGTTGCCGGTCCTCCCCAGGGCACTCGCGGCGCTCTGCCGAACGCGGGGGTGGCCATCACCCAGCAGGCGGGCCAACGGCGTTGCGGCGGTGGGATGGCCGATGTTGCCCAGCGCGTCAGCCGCCGACTGGCGGATCTGAAACGTCGAGTCGGACAGGGCGCGAACGAGCACTGAAATGGAACCCTCGTCCCGAAGATTGCCGAGGAGTCGGACAGCTTCGAGCCTCTCCGGTGCGGAAGCATCCAAGGCGACGATGCGCAGGGAATCCAGGTCACCCCGCCACGTCTCGGGAGTCTGCCGTCCCGCCAGGACCAGATTGGGGCGCGCCGGTTCGAGGCCGAGCGCGCTCCGGGCGGAGTGTCGAACGTCGCTGTCCTCGTCCCCTGCAAGCGCGCGAAGGACCAGCTTGGCCTCCGGAGCGGAGAGATCGCGAAGCGCGTTGGCCGCCGTCCGGCGGACCGCCGGCTCGGGATCCGCGGCGGCCCGTGTGAGGGCTGCCATGATGGTGTCGCCGGTGACGACGGTCGGCCGGATTTCCATGCCCGATCGCATCGGTCCAGGCACCGCGGCTGATTGCGGCGCGACTGTTTCAGGAGTCGAGACTGCGGGTGCTGAGCGCCAGGCGGGAAGCACGAGGCACAGCACCAGCGCCACCCCGATCGGGCCACCGCGGGATCGCCGATGCAGTTCCGGATCCAGGATGGCGTGCAGTCGCCTCCCGATCACGGCACGGCCGTCAAGACCGGCCGCGAACAGCGGTTGCCGAGGAGGAGCTGCGGCGGCGACATCGAGGAGCGCGTCAGCATACGCCCGTCGCAGGGACGGGTACAGCGCGGTCACCATCGCATCACACGCTCGTTCGCTGGCGTCTCGCAGGCGGCGCCGCACCATGTACCAGCCCGGATACCACCACCAGAGCGCACCGGCGATCAGTTCAAACCCATGGACCCACAGGTCGCCGCGCTGAAGATGCGCCAACTCGTGGGCCACGATGGTCCGGACCCGGCCCTGGGAGAGCGTGCCAACGAGGACTCCGGGCCACAGCAGGGTCGGGCGGAACAGGCCGGCGACAACGGGGACCGTCAGGCCGGTCTCGGTCCGCGTCGGCGGTGCACGCACGCCCATGTCCCGGGCAACCATCGCCACCGTCCTGACCAGGTCGTCCGGGGCCGGGAGGACGTGGCGGTTCCGTCGCCAGAGCACGGCGGAGGCGATCCTCCACCCCAGGGTGGCCACCGTGCCCAGGATCCAGACCCAACCCAGCAGGTGGATCCAGGAGATCGGCGCGTCAGGATCTCGACCGGTCTGTGGGCCAGTCGGTTGGGCCTCGAGCCTGGAGTCGGGCTGGGACGTCAGTGGCCCGGGCTCGGCCTGTTCGGGACGCGCGGGCGCGCTCGGTGCCGCCAGGACAGATCGGATCGTGGTGGCCCATGGTGCCGAAGCGATCACGACCGGGAACACAAGCATGGGGGGAAGTGTGAACTTCAGCGCCACCAGCAACCAGAGTAGATGTTCCAGGCGAGCAGCCGGCCGCCAATGGCGCAGGGCCAGGACCAACAGCAGGGCGCCGGTGGTGGCGACCACCGCATTCTGCAGCAGCCAGGGCATTGCCGAGATCATCGGCTGCCTCGCTCCCTGCTCAGGGCATCGAGCGTCGATCGGAGTTCGGCGATGTCGCGCTTGGAAAGTCTGGCACCATCAAGCAGTGCGCGGGCCAGCGGGAGGTCGGATCCGTCGAACAGCGCCTCCCGCAGCGCGCCGAGCTGCTGGCGGGCGAGTTGATCGACCGAAAGGATGGGGAGATAGATGTGAGGAGTCGTCCGCCGATCGCGACGGACGTATCGCTTGGCCTCCAGGCGGTCGAGAATTGTCTTCGTGGTCATGTACGCCCAAATCCGACCCCGCCGCGCCAGTTCGTGCCGTACCGGCCCGGCAGCGCTAGGACCGAGGTCCCAGAGCACCTTGAGGGTCTCGAGCTCGGCGTCGCTGATGGGGCGTGGGGTGGCGTCTAGGGGCATGGCGAGCCTCGATACTACGCTCTGTAGTAGAACCTACTACACATTGTAGTATCTCCAGCATATCCTGTCAACCGGTGCTGGCGATCGGGTGGCGAATACGGGCCAGGGTGGATCGGACACCGTGCGCCAGCGCCGACGCCCAGACACTGCACTTTCCCCTCTCCCGCCGGGCACCCACGCTCGTCAGCGTTCGAGTCCGCATCGCTGCCGAGGCGTGGGCTCGGCAGCGGTCGCCTGG
>DATKBC010000115.1:0-12790 GCA_035514415.1 Pleomorphomonadaceae bacterium
ATGTATGTCTCCGCCAGGTAGTCGCGCAGCTTCTGGAGGGCCGGGTACACGTACGTTGCCACGGCGGCTCGGATCTCGTCGCGAGCCGGCTCGTCGGCCACATTGGCCAACTCCACCGCGGGGGCGTCGTGGCTGGGCACGGCCAGCATGCGATCGATCTGCTCGATCGCCCGTCTGACGGGGACTGTGGCCGACGTTCGTCCGTCGGCGATGCCCTCGTCCAGCGTGCCGATGTGCTGATCGATGAGCCGCGGGAAGGCCTCGAACCGGGCCACCAGGCGCCGCAGCCCGTCGGCCGTCTCGGCGCGCTGATATTGGGCGATCTCACTCGGCCAGGTCTGGACGCCGGACATGTGGTTCACGGCCAGCTGGTACAGGCGCCGATCGAGGGCTTCGAGGTAGTTGCGCGCGACAAGCATCAACAGGTCGCGGGTGATGATCGATTCGACGTCCAGCCCAGCAGTGTCCATGGACTCCGCTTCGGCCAGCGCGGACGAAAGCGCGCTCCGCTCGGCCGCCCGTCCGTCCGGACCCAGGTCGGGCCAGCGGTCGTCGTATCGGTCGTCGCCGTAGATCGTGGCGGTGATCGGGTCGCGCTCCAGGACGCCTTCCCAGAAGCGATCGGCCAGGTCGGTGACGGCAGCGTTCGGATCGTGGTTGGACACGGAAGCCATCTCTCCTTGGGCAGTGGTTTGGCGTATTGGAAGAGTGCTGCGGGAGTGTAGCGCGACCGACTCCCTGACCGGGCGCGGGGCGGTCAGCCTGGGCCAAAGAGGTCCGCCAGCAGGGCGGGCGGCGTCTCATCCAGCTGGTCGTATCGGCAGGTCTCCGGAGCGCGGTCCGGGCGCCAGCGCACGAAGGTCGTCGCGTGCCGGAATCGGTCCCCCTGGAGGTGATCGTATGCCACCTCGCACACCCGCTCCGGTCGGAGCGGCTCCCAGGACAGGTCCTTGCCGCGGTTCCAGCGGCTGGTGGCGCCCGGCATGCGCCGGCCCTCCCACTCGATCTCGGCCTCCTTCCACTGGCGCCATGGGTGTCCCTTCAGGGCATTGCGGCGCAGCGGTGCCAGCTCGGCGACCAGCTCCCGGCGCCGCGCCTCGGTGAACGAGCTGGTGACCCCCACGTGCTGGAGCTCGCCCGCCGCGTCGTACAGGCCCAGCAGCAGCGATCCGACCATCGTGCCCGGGCCGTTCTTGTGCCAGCGGAAGCCGGCCATCACGCAGTCCGCCGTGCGCTGGTGCTTGACCTTGACCATCTCACGCTTGCCCGGCAGGTAACCCTGGGCGGCCCGCTTGGCGATCACGCCGTCGAGTCCGGCGCCTTCGAAGTCCGCAAACCAGCGCTGGGCTGTCGCTGGATCGTCGGTGGCCGGAGTGAGCAGGACCGATGGCGGCGGCTTCGCCAGCCGCCGCTCGAGGCCGGCCCGGCGCTCGGCAAAGGGCTTCTGCCGCAGATCCCGGTCGCCCTCGGCCAGCAGGTCGAAGGCCACGTACGACGCCGGGCTGGTGGCCGCCAGCATGGCGACCCGTGAGGCAGCTGGGTGGATACGGAGCAGGAGGGCCTCGAACTGGAGGCCTCCGTCGGCGGCGATGACGATCTCGCCGTCCAGCACGAATCGGTCGGCGGGCCGGCCGATGGCCCGCAGTGGCGCCTCGAGCTCCGGGAAATAGCGGTTGAGCGGCTTCAGGTCGCGGCTCTGGATGTAGATCTCAGGCCCGTCGCGGAAGGCAACCGCCCGAAACCCATCCCACTTCGGCTCGTAGCGCCACTCGCTGCCCGTCGGGATCTCGGGCTGCGGTTTGGCCAGCATTGGCTCGATGGGCGGCGGGATGGGGAACGCCATGCCCGGATAGTAGTCGGCGGCTGCCGCATACTCCGCCAATGCCGATCAGCCTTCGCTTCCTGGGCGCCGCCGGTGGGGTGACCGGGTCGCAGTACCTGCTCAGCGTCGACGAGCGGCGGATCCTGATCGACTGCGGCATGTTCCAGGGCGGGATGGAGGAGATTGCCCGCAACCGGATGGCATTCGCCTACCCACCCGACAGCGTCGACGCGGTCCTGCTGACGCACGCCCACAACGACCACATCGGTCGTCTGCCGGCCCTCGTGCGCGCCGGCTATCGGGGGCCGGTGTTCGCGACCGCAGGCACCGGCGACCTGGCGTCAATCGTCTTGACCGACAGTGCGCACCTCCAGGCCTATGCCGCGGCGCGGTGGGCCCGTCACCACCCCGAGGCAGCCGCTGCCGCCGCAGCTGCCGCCCCGGCTGGGGAGTCGGAGAGCGCGGCCACCGAGCTCGAGATGGCCGCGGCGGCCGCCCGCACGGAGCGCCCTCCTGCCATGGAGACCCGGACCCGCGCTCCGCTGTTCGACCTGGACGACGTGGCTCGCACCATGGACCAGGTTCGGCCGATTTCTTATGAGACCGCCACCCCGGTGATGCCTGGGGTCGAGGCCACGTTCCACGACGCGGGGCACATCCTCGGCTCAGCCATCATCGAGCTGGCCGTCCGGGACGCCGACGGGACGAACGCCCGCATCGTGTTCTCGGGCGACCTGGGGCGGCCCGACACGCCAATCGTCCGCGACCCGACCCCTCTCACCCAAGCCGACTTCGTGGTCGTGGAATCGACCTACGGCGACCGAAATCATCCCGACGCCGACCAGGCCGTCAACGAGCTGGTGGAGGTCATCTCCGACGTCGCTCGATCCGACGGCGTGCTGCTGATCCCGGCCTTTGCCATCGGACGCACGCAGCACCTGGTCTGGATCCTCGACAGCCTGGTCCGAGCGGGACGCATCCCGCACCTGCCGCTGTTCGTCGACTCCCCCATGGCCTGCGAAGCCAACGGTGTCTACCTGCGTCATCCCGAGGGCTACGACCCGGAAACCCTGGCCCTCCTGCAGTCGGGCGATTCGCCCCTCGAGTACCCGGGCCAGGAGTGCACGAGCAGCGTCGAGGCATCCAAAGCAATTAGAGGCAGCCCGCGCCCGTTCATCCTGGTCGCCGCCTCGGGCATGCTGACCGGGGGCCGCATCCTCCACCACCTCAAGGACCTGCTGCCCGATCCGCGCGCCACCCTCCTGTTCATCGGCTACCAGGGTGAGGGGACGTTGGGCCGCCACCTCCAGGACGGCGGCACCGAGGCCCGGATCGACGGGGCCAAGTGGCCGGTCCACTGCCGGGTGCGCTCCATTACCGGCTTTTCGGCTCACGCCGACCAGGCAGAGCTGGACGCCTGGATAGGGCACTTTGGGGACGCCGGCCGCGAAGACGGACGTCCGCGCTCGGTGTTCGTGACCCACGGGGAGCCGGCCGCCGCAGCAGCGTTCGCGGCCCGAATCCATGACGCGCTAGGGGTTGTGGCCCGGGTGCCGGAGCTCGGCGAGACGGTGGCGATCCAAACCTGACCTTTCACCGCTGACCCGGCGGCGGCTACCATCGGGGACATGTCGCCCCGGCCCGAAGTGCCGCCCCGGCCCGAACTGCCGCCCCGCCCCGTCGTCAGCCTGCTGACTGACTTCGGCGACCGCGACCCGTCAGGCGCCATCTGCGAGGGCGTCATCCTGGGCATCTGCCCGGGGGCCACGGTCGTCCACATCAGCCACGAGGTCACGAAGTACGCCATCCGGGACGGGGCGCTGATGCTGTGGTGCGCGTTGCCGTTCTTCCCGGTGGCGATCCACATGGCCGTGATCGACCCCGGGGTCGGTACCCGCCGACGCCCGCTGGCGGTGGTGGTAGGCCGGGGTGACGTGCTGATCGGCCCCGACAACGGCCTGCTGCGACCAGTGGCCCGCCGGTTGGACGGTATCCGGGCCGTCCACGAGCTGACAAGCGACGCGCACCGGTTGCACCCGGTCAGCTCCAGCTTCCACGGCCGCGACATATTCGCCCCGGCCGCCGCCCACCTGGCGTGCGGGCTGCCGGTTGGGGAGCTGGGTCCCGAGCTCGACCCAGCGACCCTGATCGACCTCGTCATCCCCGACGCCACCCCGATCCCGGGCGGCGTGGCGACAACCGTGATCTACGTCGACACCTTCGGCAACTGCAAGCTGGCCGGGCTCCGCTCGGAACTGGAGGCCGCCGTGGGACCGATGCGGCCCGGCCGCGCGGTGCGCGTCCAGGCCGACGGGGCCGCGGAACGCCGCCTGGACTGGGCCGACACATTCGGGAACGTACCGGTCGGCGAGCCGATCCTGTACGTCGACTCCTACGACCGCCTGACCCTGGCCGTCAACCAGGGGAATGCCGCCGCCGAGCTGGGCCTGGCGCAGGACCAGGCGATCCGGATCCAGGTCGAGTGACACTCCGAATATGACCGAACCGATCGCCGTCGTCGAGGGGCTGACATTCCGCTATCGCCGCCGCTCAGAACCGGCGCTGCGGAACATCTGGCTGGAGATTGCGCCCGGGGAAGTGCTGCTGGTCGCCGGTCCGTCGGGGTGCGGCAAGTCGACCCTGATCCGGGCCCTGAACGGGCTCATCCCTCACTCCTACCACGGAGACCTGACCGGAAGCGTTCGGATCGCAGGCCACCCGACCGATACCACCCCGCTGCGCGGCCTGGCGACCCTGGTCGGGACCGTGCTCCAGGATCCGGCCCGTCAGCTCGTGGCCTCGACCGTGCCGGCCGAGCTGACGTTCGGCCCCGAGAACCTGGGCGTCGAGCGTGACGAGATCGGTCGCCGGCTGGTTGGAGTGGCGGCGGCCAGCGGGCTGGCACCGCTGATGGACCGCACCACCGACGAGCTGTCGGGCGGTGAGAGCCAGCAGGTCGCGATCGGCGGCGCGCTCATGCTCGAGCCGCGGCTCCTGCTGCTGGACGAGCCCCTCGCCAACCTCGACCCTGCCGCCGCGTATCGGCTGCTGGCCCTCGTCCGCCGCCTGGCCGATGCCGGCACGGCGGTCGTCGTCGTGGAGCATCGGATCGAGGACGTTCTCGATGCGCGGCCCGACCGGGCGCTGTATCTCGACCATGGGGTGACCCGCTATCTCGGATCCATGGACGGCTTCCTGGCCAACGCCGACCCGACCACGGTCAAGCTGCCGTTCTACACCTGGATGAGCCGCGCACGCGCCGCGGCAGCGGCGCCATCGGTCCCCTCCAAACCCCCCGTGCTGAGGCCCCCGCCCGAGGACGCTCCGCCGCGGCTCGAGTGGCGCCGGGTGGAGGCCGGGTATGACGATCGGACGGTCCTGCACAACGTCAGCGCCAGCCTGGGAGCCAGGGAGCGGGTGGCCGTGCTGGGACCCAACGGGTCGGGGAAGACCACCCTGTTCAAGGCGGCCATCGGCCTGCGACCGCTGACCAAGGGGGAGGTGCGCGTGGATGGAGAGTCGACCGCGGGCCGGAGCGTGGCCGACCTGGCGGCAACCTTCGGGTACGTGTTCCAGAACCCGTCCCAGATGTTGTTCGCGCCCACCGTCCGCGATGAGCTCCTGTTCGGGCCGCGCAACCTGGGCCACGACCCGGGAGGATTCGACGCCCTGGTGGCGCGTGCGCTCCGGCGAGTGGGCCTGGCCGACGAGCCGGAGATCGAGTCGCGCCCGCCGCGGACCCTGTCGCATGGACAACAGAAGCGGCTCGGGATCGCCGTCGCATTGGCCCTCCAGCCGCGGACCTTGGTCCTTGACGAACCGTCCGCCGGGCAGGACTATCGGAGCGCTACGGCGTTCATGAGGGAGGTGGAGCGGATCGCCGGTCTGGAGAGCGTCTACTTCGTCACACACGACGTCGACCTGGCGCTGACCCATGCCGACCGGATCCTCCTCCTGCGCGACGGGCGCATCGTGGCCGACGGCACACCATCCGAGGTGATCGCCGACCGAGAGCGTTGGAGGGCCTGCAACCTGCGCGAGACCTCGCTGATGGAGGCGAATCTGCGCTGGGGCGGCCGTTCCGGACGATTCTTCGGCCCGGAGGCCCTGGCGGCCCAGGTCGTCGCCGAACTGACCACGCCGGGATCGTGAAACCGGCACGCATCGGAGGAGGCACGAACCGCCCATGACAGCAATGGCACAGCCACAGACCACCCCGGGCCCCTGGTCGCTGACGACCCGGGTCATCGTCTATTCCGCCATCGGCGCCGCGCTCTACGCCGTCTTCAACTGGATCTCGTTCGCAATCCAGATTCCAGGTGCCGAGAGCGTGAGCGTGCGACCCCACTACGGGCTCTTGACGTTCTTCGGATTCGCGTTCGGTCCTGTGGTCGGATTCCTCACCGGTTTCGTGGGAAACGTGGTGGGCGACCAGCTCACGGGCTGGGGGGCGTTCACGTCGCCGCATTGGAGCCTGGCCAACGGACTCGCCGGCATGATTACCGGGCTGTTCCCGATCTGGATGGCCAGTCGGATGACGAGTGTCGGGAGCAAGGCCCTCACGGCCGCCGTTGCGGGCGTCGTGGCCACCGTCATCGGTTTCCTGGTCATCTTCCTCGGTCTCGTGCTGACCCCGGAGTTGGACTTCAACACGATCCTGACCACCGAGTACATCCCCGTGGTGATCGCGAACTCCATCGCGGCTGCGATCGTGACCCCCATTCTCGTCCTCGCCTGGGAGCCGATTTCGGCCCAGATGGGACGCTAGCCAACCGCGGCCCGCTGACCGATGCGGGCCGCATTCGCCTACCTGGGTCGGGGATCCTGGCTCGCCCGCCGGGATCCCCGATCAATCCTGTTGGCGGCGTTCTTCTTCGTGCTCGGCGCTCCCCAGATTCGGGACTCGCGCCACCTGGCCCTGATCCTGGCGGTCGCGGTCGGCTATTACCTGTTGGCCGGCATCCCCTGGCGGGCGGTCCGCCGTCAGTGGTTGCTCCTGGTGGTCGTGATCGGTGCGGTGGCAACCATCAACGCCCTCATCACCGGTGGTCGATCCGGCGGATTCGCCGACGCGGAGACCCACGTCCTGCTGACTCTTCCACCGTTTGGCACCGAGGTGTCGGCTGAGGGCATCAGCCTCATCGCGACCCAGGTCCTGCGATTCGGCGCCATCGCTGCGGTGGGATTCCCGGTGGCCTACGCGATCGCTCCGGGCGACCTGGGGCCGGCGCTCCGGCAGCTTGGGCTCGGCGACCGAATGCCAGTCATGGTCGACCTGACGGTCCGGTTCATTCCGACGCTCTCAACCGAATTCGGGGAGACGATCGATGCCCAGCGGGTGCGCGGCTTCGACCCGCTCCGGACCGGTGGGAGTCCCATGACCCGCCTGCGACGCCTGGCGCCCCTCTTCGTGCCGGTGACCGTCGGTTCGCTGACCGGGGCGGAGGACACGATCGACGCGATGGATCTGCGCGCCTTCGGTGTCGGGAAACGGACCTGGTACCGCAGGCTCCAGATGGACACCGCCTCGCGTGTCGTGGTCGGAGCATTCGCGGTCTTCCTGGTCGTCGCGACTTTCCTCAATGTCACCGGTCAGTCGGAGCACTACCTGCTGCCGTTCCTCGTGCGGTAGTGGACGGGGCGTGGATAAGTCCACCACCAACCGCGGAAACTCGTGGATAAGGCGCTTGGCGGGACTCCGCGCGTGCCCTATTGTGTAGGAGTCCCGGAGGAGCCGGACGAGTCCAGAGATTGCATCAAAGGGCCCGCCAGGTTCCTCCGGGGCGTTTTTGCGCCCCGGAGGCTTTGACCGTCCCGCCCGGCTGGCGCATCAGTCGCGGACCTGCGCTAGAGTTGCGCTTTACAACTCAGAGCGAGACGACCCCCGTGACCTCCCCAGCCAGCACTCCCAGCATTCCACCCGTTTCCGGCACGGCCCACCTTGACGAGCGCATCCAGCGCGCACTAGCGCGGCCGCATCGTATCGACATCACGACCACCGGTCGCAAGACCGGCCAGCCCCGCCGGATCGAGCTCGTATTCCACGTCATCGACGGCAAGGTGATCATCAGCGGCTCGCCCGGTCGGCGCGACTGGTACGCCAATCTGGTCGCCGATCCGCGCATCACCTTCCACCTCACGGGACCGATCCAGGCCGACCTGCCGGCCATCGCCCGCCCCATCACCGATCCGGCGGAGCGGCAGCGGGTCATGGAAGCCGTGGCCCGCAACTGGGGAGTGGAGGATCGGTTCGAGGTCTTCCTGCGTCGCAGCCCGCTGATCGAGGTCCGCTTCGAAGACCAGGCTGCCTAGGGGGACATCAGCCTCCGTCGGGAGCCACGAGTGCGACGGCGAGCTCCACCATCCGCCGCAACGGCGCAGGCACGTCAGCCGGGGTGGCTCCCGAGAACCGGCGCCAGGCCGCCAGCACCTTGTCGTCGCGGCGCCGGATCCCAGTGACCGCCTCGAAGTCCGGGTCGAGCCGGACGACGCGTTCGGCGCCCACGGCCGCTTCGATCGTGGCGTCCAAACGCGGGTCGCGGCCGCGATCGGTGTCATGGACGACGACACAGGGGATCCCCAGATCCCTCAGGACGCGCGCCACCAGGGGCAAATTGGCCTTTCCTCCCACCTCGACCATGGAGAACCCCTCGGCATCCAGGTCGTGACCGAGGGCGCGGAAGACAAGTGGCAGCGCGAACCGCTCAGTTCGTCCCTCGGCCAGGATCACGCAGCGGGCGAAGAACATCTCGCTTCGCTCGTGGTCGAACTCGGCAGCGAGTCGGAGTCGCTGCTCATCGGTGAGCGGCTTCGACTCAGTCCGCCGGACCACAGCCCCGCTGGGCTGGAGATCCAACCGGACGATCTCCTCCGCGTGCACCGCATCCACGAAGGCTGGAGACCGGGTGGTATAGACGACCTGGTTGCCGGATTCGGCGAGCATCCGCAGCAGGTTGGCCAGGTGGCGCTGGGCCTGCGGGGACAGCATGAGCTCAGGCTCTTCGATCAACACCAGCTCACCGCCCACTTCACCCGTACAGCAGTCCTCGACCGCACCCACCAGGGCTTCGGCGGCCGCTGCATCACTCGTGATGTGGCCGTTCAGGCGCACCGCGAGCGCCTGATTCACCGATCCGTCCTCCAGATCCTGCGACCCGGTCAGGCGGTCCTGGGCCCGCAGAAACGAGGCGGTTGGATGACCGACCGGATCGGCGTTCGGCTCGGTCGTTTGACCGATGGAGCGCCGGATGGAGCGGATTGAGCCCGCGGCGGTGTTCAGCTCGGCCGATACGGAGACCTGGTCTCCGCCTGGAGCCGATCCCACCCCGGTCAACCAGGCGATCGACGCCAGCAGCTGGGACTTGCCTGATCCGCGTGGACCGATGAGCGCGGTGACGGGGCCAAGCTCGAGCTCGAGCGGCGCCAGGCCTCGAGCCCCCGCGACCGTCACCCGACGGAGCACCGTTAGGACGCCTCGGCTGGACGGAGACGAAGACCGCGGAGCAACTGCGCATTGACCGCCACGATCACGGTCGACAGGCTCATGGCCAGAGCGCCCACGCTCATCGGCAGGATGATCCCGATCGGCGCCAGGATCCCCGCCGCGAGTGGGATGGCCAAGAGGTTGTACCCGGTCGCCCAGACGAGGTTCTGGATCATCTTCCGGTAGCTGGCGCGGCTCAGCTCGATCGCGCCGACGACGTCCCGCGGGTCGTCACGCACGAGGATGATGCCCGCCGACTCGACGGCGACGTCGGTCCCCGCGCCAATGGCGATCCCGACGTCGGCCTGGGCCAGGGCCGGAGCGTCGTTCACCCCGTCTCCGACCATCGCCACCCTCTGGCCGCCGGTCTGGAAGCGCCGGACGGCATCGGCCTTGTCCGCTGGCAGCACCTGGGCCGCGACCTCGTCGATCCCGATGCGTCTCGCGACCGAGTCGGCGACCGCCTGCGCGTCACCGGTGATCATGGCCACCCGCAGTCCCAACCGATGGAGGTGGCTCACGGCCTCGACCGATTCGGGGCGGATCTCATCCTCGATCCCCACCGCGCCCAGGACCGCACCGTCCCGAATGATGTAGAGGACGGTCTGGCCGGCGCCCTCCCAGCTGGCGACCTCGTCCTGGATCGCCGCCGGCGCCTGCGCCTTGAGCTCCCTCAGGAGGCGCGGTCCTCCCACATGGACCACGACGCCCTCGACCGACGCGCTGGCGCCGCGCCCCGCCATCGCCTCGAAGTCCGTCGTCTTGCTGGGCGTGACACCTCGTTTCTCCGCGCCCGCCACGAGTGCGCGGGCGAGAGGGTGCTCGGAGTCCGCGTCGACGCCGGCCGCCAGGGCCAACAGCTCTGTCTCATCCATCTCGCCGGAGGTGACGATGTTGGCGAGCGCTGGCTGACCCCGAGTCAGGGTGCCAGTCTTGTCGAAGATGACCACGTCCAGCTCGCGAGCCCGCTCGAGCGCCAGGCGACTCTTCACCAACAGGCCGTTGCGGGCGCCCAGCGTGGTGCTGATGGCAGTGACGAGCGGGATCGCCAACCCCAGCGCGTGCGGACAGGCGATGACCAGGACCGTCGCGCTGCGGACCAGGGCTCCTTCCGGATCGCCCAAAGCGATCCACGCCACCAGCGTGACCGCGCCAGCTGCCAGGGCGACGTAGAACAGGATGGCGGCGGCGCGGTCGGCCAGCGCCTGGGCCCGCGAGCTCGCCGCCTGGGCCTCAGCGACGAGTCGCATGATCCCGGAGAGCGCGGTGGCCTCCCCGACAGCAGCCACTTTGATGCGGAGACTAGCGCCCGCCACGACGGTGCCCGCGACGACCGTGGCGCCCGGCTCCTTCAACACCGGGCGAGACTCCCCGGTGACCATCGACTCGTCGACGTCGGCGCTCCCGGTGGCCACCTCCCCATCGGCCGGGATCCGACCCCCCGGGCGGACCAGGACCAGGTCGCCGACCGCCAGCTCACCGATCGGGACCGTCTCAACGTTGTCGCCCGCGATCCGCTCGGTGGTGTCAGGCAGCAGCTCCGCCAGCGCACCCAATGCCCCGCGCGCCTGCCGGATGGCCCGCATCTCGATCCAGTGCCCCAGGCTCATGACCGTGATCAGGGTCGAGAGCTCCCACCATAGTTCGACTTCGAACAGCCCGAGGGTCGCCGCGACGCTGGCGATGAAAGCAACCGTGATCGCCAGGCTGATCAACGTCATCATGCCGGGCTGCCGGGCAGCCAGCTCGGTTCGCGCCCCGACCAGGAAGACCCGCCCACCATAGGCAAAGACCGCGGTCCCGAGACTGGCCGGTACGTACGTGGAGCCCGGGAACACCGGTGCGACGTAGCCGACCCAGTCCTGGACCTCCTGGCTCCAGAAGACGACCGGAATGGTCAGCGCCAGAACGATCCAGAACTGACGTCGGAAAACGTCCGGATCGTGCCCCGCATGCTTATCGTGTGTTACGTGGCGGCCTGCCTTGGCTGATCCTTCCGGCCGTCGCGGAGCATGCCCCTCGTGTTCTGGCAGCGGCTTCTGGTGGTGGTTGGGATTGCCGTCATGCATCGGTGTCACCTGATACCCCCACCCAGTATGCCCGTGCAGTCAACGGCGACCCTCTGGCGCCGGCTAGGAGTTCGTGACATTTGGCACCTGCGCCCCGGCCTCGCCCGTGGTGACCTACGGATGGCGGCAGCCATCATCGGCGGCCGAGCTCGCATGTGGAGGTGGACCGGTGATGTGGGGTTGGGAGGCCGGCGGTGGCTGGCTGATGATGGGGATCGGCATGCTGATTTGGGTGGCCCTGATCGCCCTGGTGGTGTGGCTCGTCGTTCGCGCGGTGGGGCATCGGCCGGGCTCGAGCGGATCTGAGTCGGCGGAGGACCTCCTGCGCCGTCGCTACGCCTCGGGCGAGATCGACGCGGAGGAGTACCAGAGCCGATTGGAAACCCTCAGGCGACGTTAGCTCGTATCGGATCTGGACGTCACGGATCGGCGAGTTTGGCAGCGGCCCGCCAATTGGGCCAACGTCGACCCGTTGACGATCACTCCTCGACCGTGATGGTTGCCACCATTCCGCCATCGTAGTGGCCGGGCTCGTGGCAGCCGGCCAGCAGTTGACCGGCTTCCTCGAAGGTGTATTCGAACGTCTCGGTCTCGCCTGGCTCGACGCTGATACCCGCATCGCTTTCGTGGGCCATAGCGCCATCCTCGGACATCTCCATCTCGAATTCCTCCTGCGCGGCCTCGTCGCCGATCAGGAACTCGTGGACGATCTGCCCTTCGTTCGTGACCTCGAAACGCACCGTTTCCCCGGCCTGCACGGTGAACTCGGCCGGCTCGAAGCGCAGCTCGTCGGTCATTCCAACCTGAATGGTGCGCGGCCCCTGCTCGGTTGGCGAGCCGCCCCCGCCACCCGGCGCGCAGGCCGCCAATACCACCGCGAACACGACGATCGAGAAAAACGAACGCGACCCACTCGAGGTCATGACTCCTCCGGAATGATGTGAACTTAGGCGGTGGGTACCGCGTCGCCCGAATCAGGAGCGGCCGCAACCACTTCATGCCGATCCAGCCTCCTGGTGAACCATACTCGGAATGTGGCTCATGCCACGCTCCATCGTAGGACTCGGAGCGTGCGTCGAGGCCATCGCAGCGTCAGATGACGTGACGCCGGGACGACGCGCGTCGATCGGCACGATGAGCCCGCCCCCTTCTGGACATCGGTAGACACTCGCCCAGCAAGCTGAGAGTCAGATGAGGCCCAACTGAGTATCCGCCGTGAGCTGCGAGCCGGCCGGGAGGGCTGATGACGGCGATCGCCCGATGGCGACTGGCCTCACTGGAGGATGTCGAAGCTCCCAGACATGCCCGCCGGGAAGTGACCCGGGACCATACACGCATAGCCGATGTCCGTCGCCGACCCGAACCTGAATACCAATTCTTTGGTCTGGCTTGGGATAACTCGGATTTCCGTCGAGG
>DATKBC010000116.1:0-34585 GCA_035514415.1 Pleomorphomonadaceae bacterium
CTGACCGACCGCCAGGCGCTGGCCGAGCTGTCGGGACAGGTCCACGCGGCGTCGGACGCGTATCGGCGCAGCCTGGGCGTCCCCGCCCCGGCGGGGAGTCCCGGCATCCAGCTGTCGACCCTGATCCCGTCGTGGATCCCGCTGCGCCCGCCATCGGTCCACCTGGTGGCCGAGTCGGACGGGGCGCTGATCGGCTCGTGCCGGGCTATCACCGAGCCGCACCGCGACGACTGGGTGATCATCGCGCTGGACGCCGCCGACGGGCCGATGGCCGGCGAGGTGCGCTGGGCACTCCTGGAGGCCCTCATTGGGGAAGGGGCCAAGCGCGACGTGGCGCGCTATCACGTGGCCTGCGCCGACGTGCCCGAGAACCTGCAGCTGTTCGGGACGGCCGGCTTCATGGCCTACGCGCAGGAGGAGATCCTGTACCGCCCGGCCGAGGAGCCGGGGAGCAGCGGACGGAGCTGGCTGCGCCGCAGCTTCCGGAATCGGCTGCCGAGGCGGGCAGCCGTCGCCGCGGACATCACTCTCCAGCCCGCCGGGGCGCCTGACGCGTGGCACCTGTTCGACCTGTGGAGCCACTGCACCCCGCCCGCCATCGCGCGGGTGGAGGACTACCGCGCCGCGGATTGGGAATCGGCGGGCCACGAGGCCATCGTCCCCCGCTCCAGCCTGAACCCCATCCTGCACTTCTCCGCCGTCAGTGCCTGGCTGGCGCCACTCGACCAGCGGGCCGGCGGGTTCGCCCAGCACGGGGCCAGCCGGGTGGGCCCGCACTACCTGCGCTTCCTGATCCGTGAGGGGACCGACGGGGCCGCGCTGCTGAATGCGGTCCTGGGGCGCCTGCCCGCGGACGCGCTGGCCGCCGGGATCCTGGCTCCGGTGCGAACATACGAGTCGGCGGGACTGCAGGCCGCCGCGGACGCGGGCTTCGCACCGGTGGGGCGCGTCACCCTGCTGGTACGCGAGGTGCGGGCCACGGCCCGTCAACCGGCGATGGTGCCGGCGGTCAATTGAGTCGGCAACGGAGCGCGGAGGAACGCGTGGCGAAACTCGAAACCACCGACGACCTCGAGGCCCTGCTGGGGGCGCTCCCTCCGGAGATCATCGAGCGCGTCCGCGGCCTGGGGTCGCGGGCCGACCTGCTGGAAGTCGTCCTGGACCTCGGCCGCCGGCCGGAAGCCCGCTTCACGCACGGTGAGGAGCTTCTCCTGGAGCGGGAGGTGACCGAGGCCGACATCGGCTGGGTCGTCGACCGCATCGGCGCCTTCGGCGACGACAACCGGGCCGGCATCGAGCGCACCCTGCATCGGATCAGCGCCATCCGGAATCGGTCCGGCAAGGTGGTGGGCCTGACCTGCCGCATCGGGCGGGCCGTGTTCGGGACCATCGACATCATCCGCGACATCGTGGAGTCGGGGCAGAGCCTGCTCATCCTGGGCCGGCCGGGCATCGGCAAGACGACCATGCTGCGCGAGGTGGCCCGCGTGCTTGCCGATGACTTGGGCAAGCGGGTGGTGGTGGTCGACACCTCCAACGAGATCGCGGGCGACGGGGACATCCCCCATCCGGGGATCGGTGACGCGCGGCGGATGCAGGTCCGGACCCCCACCGAGCAGCACGCGGTGATGATCGAGGCGGTCGAGAACCACATGCCCGAGGTCATCGTCATCGACGAGATCGGGACCGAGCTGGAGGCGGCCGCGGCACGGACCATCGCCGAGCGGGGCGTCCAGCTGGTGGGCACCGCCCACGGCAACACCCTGGACAACCTCATGCTCAACCCGACCCTGTCCGACCTCATCGGCGGGATCCAGACCGTGACCCTGGGCGACGAGGAGGCCCGCCGGCGCGGGACCCAGAAGAGCGTGCTGGAGCGCAAGGCGCCGCCGACGTTCGACGTGGTGGTCGAGATCGTGGAGCGCGACCGGGTCATCGTGCACCGCAGCGTGGCCGAGACGATCGACGCCATCCTGCGCGGCCACATGGTGCCGCCCGAGTCGCGCTGGCGGGACGAGGCCGGCGAGGTGCGTGCCGCGACCAAGTACGACTACCGGATCCACGAAGCCGCCTCCAACAGCTCGATGTTCGTGACTCCCGAGCATGGCGGACACGGCACGTTCACCCGGCGCAGCGGCCTGTCGGGGCTGCGGCCGCTCCCCGGCGGGCGGGGCCAGGGGTCGATCGAGGAAGCGATGCTCGCATCGGACGTGTCATCGGATGCGGCCCAATCCACCACCGTACGTGAGCGCGAAACGCGCGTGGCGAGCATGCGGCCGATGGCCGTGTTCCCGTACGGGGTCAGCCGCAAGCGCCTGGAGCAGGCGGTTCGGGAGCTGGGCGTGCCGGTCACGGTGGCCCGCGAGCTGGATGAGGCGGACGCGGTCATCACCCTGCGCACCTACTACCGTCGCAAGCCACCGGCTCTGCGCGACGCGGAAGCGGGCGGCACCCCGCTCTTCGTGCTCAAGACGAACACCCTGCTCCAGATGGAGTCCATGCTCGCCAACCTGTACGAGCTGGAGGCCAATCCACAGGAAGCCGCCCTGCGGGAGACGGCGGAGGCCATCGGCCTGGTGCAGGAAAGCGGCCGATCGATGGAGCTGGCGCCCCAGAACGCCTACGTGCGGCGTCTCCAGCACCAGATGGCCGAGCAGCACAACCTCATGAGCCGCTCGCGGGGCAGCGAGCCGAACCGTCGGGTTCAGCTCCTTCCCGACGAGGGGCGCGCCTGGCGCTGAACGCACGATGAGCCGCGGCGCGAACCGCGGCGTGTTCATCACCCTGGAGGGTCCCGAAGGCAGCGGCAAGAGCACCGCCGCCCGCCACCTGGCCGAGTGGCTCCGCACCGAAGGCGTGCCGACGACCCTCACTGCCGAGCCGGGGGGCACCCCGGTGGGCGAGGAGATTCGGAGGCTCCTGCTCCACATCCGATCCCTCTCGGACGACCTGGATCCCAAGGCCGATGCGCTGCTGTTCGCCGCCGGCCGCGCCCAGCACGTGGAGCGTCGCATCCGCCCGGCCCTGTGGCGCGGGGAGTGGGTGGTCTGCGCCCGCTACCTCGACTCGTCCATGGCCTACCAGGGCGGGGGCTATGGCCTGGACATGGACGAGCTGCGGGAGCTGCAGGCGTTCGCGACAGGCGGCCTCAAGCCGGACCTGACCATCCTGCTGGACGTGCCGGTCGAGATCGGCCTGGGGCGCAAACGGCGCGACCGATGGAACCGGTTCGAGGACACCGAGAGCGCCGTCTTCTTCGAGCGCGTGCGACGCACGTACCTCGATCTGGCCGCCGCCGAGCCGGACCGGTACCGGGTCCTGGACGCCTCCGGATCGGTCGACGACACCGACGCAGCCATCCGCGAGCTGGTGGCGCCGCTGCTGCATGGGTAGGGCATACTGCGGCCGATGAAGCTGGTCACCGCCGTCGTGCACAGCGAGGACGCCGGAGCCCTCGTCGACGCCCTGCTCGAGAAGGAGTACCGCGCCACCCGGCTGAACTCGTCGGGCGGGTTCCTCAAGCAGGGCAATGCCACCATCCTGATCGGGTGCGAAGACGACCAGGTGGACGCGGTGCTGGCTCTCATCAGCGCCAACTGCCACGCCCGTAAGCAGTTCGTGAACCCCATGCCCCCGATCATGGAGCCGGGCGAGTTCTACATGCCCTACCCGGTCGAAGTGGAGGTCGGCGGGGCCACCGTCTTCGTCCTCCCCGTCGAGCGCTTCGAGCGCTTGTAGCAGGACCGATACCGATGAGCGCGCCGCCGCGCGCCTGGGTGGACGAGCTGGAGTTCGGCGCACCGGACGTGGTGGCCGTCTGGCGCCTCATCGATCCAGCCGATTTCAGCAAGGACTACTCGGCCACCCGCGCAGAGTTGAGCCAGCGCGCGGGTGCCGGCAGCGCCCCTCGCGTGCTGGCTGAGCAGGAAGCCATCGCCGACGCGCTGGAGGCGATCCTGGCCGAGATGCCCGATGAACTTCTCCGGGCGCCCGGCGGAGAGGCGGACTGGAACGTGGCGCAGGCGTTCGCCCATACCACCGGGTCCCGGCGCTATCTGGCTGCCGCTGCCGCCATGGCGGCCCGAGGCGAGTGGCCGGATCCTCCGCCGGTCGTGACGCCCGGCATCCCCGGTCCGGCCGATGCCGACCGCGAGACGCTGCTCATCCTGCTGGGGAAGAGCCGCCGATCGATGACCCTTTCCACGACGGCGATTTCCGGCCACGAGACCGATCCCTGCCCGCTTGACCATCCGCTCATCGGGACTCGGCTGCTCTGCGGCGAGTGGCTCCTGTTCTGCGGCGTCCACGACCTCATGCACCTCGAGCAGCTCCACGGCCTGCTGGACCGCGCCACCGAATGAGCGGAGGCGCACGCCCCGCGCCGCTGGTCTTGATGGGTGCTCCCGCGGCCGACGATGCACCGTTTGGGTCGTACGCGGCGGTCCTCGCCACCGGACGGCATTTGCTGGCCGCGGAGCTCAGCCAGCGGCTGGCCCGCCAGGGCGCGGCCGTCCAGCTCATCCCGCCGGTTGAGGCAGGCCCGTTTCATTGGGGATCCTGGTACGCGGGCGCGGCCCGTGCCGCTCTGGACGAGGCTGGGGACCGAGTGGATGCACTCGGCTGGGTTGGCGCCGGGGCCCTCGCCCTGCTCGCGGATGAGGGGTTAGACACCCTTCTGAGCCCGATCGCCGGCGAGGTGGTCACCAACAACCGCTTCAGCTCCGATGCCTTCGTGGTGGCCGGCGACCTATCGGAGGCGCTCGGAGTACTGTCAGGACTGGGAGCCGACAACAGCGCCCCGCGGGCGCTGGAAGCGGCCGGCTTCACGATCCGCGACCTGTCGGACGCCCCGTGGACCCGGTTCGACGTCGACACGCCGCTCGATCTGGCCCTGCTCCGGCTGGCAACTCGCCTCCCCGGCACCCGGGCGCTGGATTCGGCGATCTCCGCCTTCCTCGAAGGCGCACAGATCCCGGGCGGCCGCCCGCTCGCGATCCCACGCGTGGATGAGGTCTTCACTGTCCTGCGGAATCGAAACGCGGAGCTGGTAGTGGCCGGCCGCGTCCCGTCGAGCTCGTTCTCCTACCTCGAGGAGCAGGCCGCCTGCCGGGTCCGCCTCTTCGTCGAGGAGCGCGGAATGCGGGCGGCACCTGCCAACCGCCCCCGGTCGCTCCTTGCCGATTGGGTCACAGAGAGTGGTGCCGCGTCCCTTGTCGAGCGGCTCATGGACCTGGGCAACGCGGTCATCATCGACACCCGCGTCATCATGGCCGCCCTCGTCGGGTCCGCGGACCCGGCGGTTTGGCCGGCGCCCGAAGACCGATTCGCGTCCGACCTCGCCGACCCCGCCCACGTGAGCGCTGAGTGGCTCCGCGAGCTGACCACGGCCGCCGCGGCCGCTTCGGTCCCGTTCCTGCTGGGCGCCCACACCCTGGTCAGCGACGGCCTCCGCATCCTCACCGACGCCTCTTGGCTCGGGCAATAAGAGGCAGCCGAGTTCGTGCTCGAAAGGCTTGCCTGATAGACTCTGATCAGTAGATTTGATCCGCATTGCGGGCCGTAGCGGCCCGCTCGAGCGAGCACAACGACGATGGACCAGACCGGACTGCTCTATGTCCTGGGATTCGGCTTCGCCGCGACCACGTTCGTGTTCGGGACGATCCTCTTCTCGTGGTTGATCACCCATCGGCGCAAGCAGGCGCAGAAGGGGCTGCCCTACGAGTGCGGGATCGACACCATCGGAGACACCTGGTCCCGGTTCGGACTGGCGTTCTACCTGTACGCCCTGCTGTTCGTGGCGTTCGACGTGGAGATCATCTTCATCTACCTCTGGGCGATCGTGATTCGCGACATCACGCTCACCGGCATGATCCTGATGGGCATCTTCCTGGTGGTCCTGATGTACGGCGAGTTCTACGCCTGGAAGAAGGGTGACCTGAAATGGCGATAACAACCCCT
This sequence comes from Pleomorphomonadaceae bacterium, assembly GCA_035514415.1. Lineage (GTDB taxonomy): Bacteria > Chloroflexota > Limnocylindria > QHBO01 > QHBO01 > DASTEQ01. The sequence continues at coordinate 5,959 of DATKBC010000116.1, forward strand.
CCCAAGGCCGACGAGCCGATCGTCATCCCCGATGCCGCCGGCGACGACCCGCTGCTGTCCGAGTTCGGGATGGAAGCCCACCCCCAGGGCGGGTTCCATGGCCTGCTGGAGGTCATCCCCACCCGGGCCGACTACATCCTGGACCTCATCCGGGCCAACTCGCTGTGGCCGCTCCTGTCCGGGCTGTCGTGCTGCGCCATCGAGATGATGAGCACCGCCACCAGTGTCAACGACGTGGACCGATTCGGGATGTTCCCCTTCCGCGCCTCACCCCGCCAGGCCGACGTCCTGATCGTGGCCGGCACGCTGACCACCAAGATGGCTGGGCCGCTGGTCCGGCTGTGGGCCCAGATGCCTGAGCCCAAGTGGTGCGTGGCCATGGGCACCTGCACGACCAGCGGCGGACGCTTCAAGCGCTCCTACAGCGTTGTCCAGGGCGTGGATCGGGTCATGCCGGTTGACGTCTACGTGCCGGGTTGCCCGCCAAGACCCGAGGGCCTGATCTACGGGTTGATGAAGCTCCAGGAGCTGGTCAAGCAGCGTCGCGGCCAGTGGGCCACCTACGCCGACCGGGGGCCGGACCTGCACTCCTGGGAAGGAGACGTGCGCTGAGCGCACCCGCCGCGGCGGGCCCGCTGGTCCGGCTGCTGAGCGACCGGCTCGCCGACGCGGCGAGCGACCTGTGGACCGACGAGGACACGGTGGAGATCCAGGTTCCCCGCGACAAGATCGTCGAGTCGCTCCGCACCCTGCGCGATGACGCGGACTTCGGCTTCTTCTTCCTGGCCGATGCGGCCGCGGTCGACTACGGGGTCGGCAACTGGTTCGAGGTTGTCTACCACCTGTACTCGGACCGCCACCCCACCTGGCTGCGGGTCCGGGTCAAGGTCGACCGCGAGAATCCCGTGACGCCCACCATCACCTCCCTGTGGGAGGGGGCGATGTTCCACGAGCGCGAGATGTACGACATGATGGGCATCGTCTTCGAGGGCAACCGCGACCTGCGGCGGATCTACATGTCGCCCGACTACCGGTCCTTCCCGCAGCGCAAGGATTTCCTGCTCCCCGATGACGCCGCCGATTCCGCGGCGGCAGGCAACCGCCCGCTGGAGCGGCCCGAAACGTGGGACCTGAGCAAGCTGGAGGACGCGGCCGCGCACCGCGACGAGCCGGGAGGCCCGGTGTGACGACCACCAAATCCCGTCCGGCGCCGGAACAGCCCGGCGAGGAGCCGCGCGTCCCGGACCCCATTGCCCTGGACGCCATGGCCACCACCGCGCCGCGCCAGGAGTTCTTTGGCTTCGACATCGTCCCGCCGCCGGACCGGCCCCCGCAGACCGAGCGCGAGATGGAGGTCTACACCCTGGGCGACGGGGAGATGCTCGTCAACATGGGCCCCCAGCACCCGTCCACCCACGGCGTGATGCGCCTGGTGCTCAAGGTCCGTGGCGAGGTGGTCATCGACATCGACCCCGTGCTCGGCTATCTGCATCGCGGGATCGAAAAGCTGTGCGAAGAGGCGACCTACACCACGGTCCTGACCTACGTCGACCCCATGGACTACATGTCGGCCATGCACAACGAGCACGCGCCGGCCATCGCGTTCGAGAGGCTGTACGGGATCCAGGCCCCGCGCCGGGCGGAGTACATCCGGGCCCTGGTGGTGGAGCTGAACCGGGTGTTCAGCCACGGGCTGATGATGGGCTTCCTGGCGCTCGACATCGGCGGCCTGACCCCCATCCTGTACGGCTTCATCAACCGCGACGAAGTGGTGGAGATGCTGGCCGCCATCTCCGGTCAGCGGATGCTGTTCAACTTCTTCCGGGTGGGCGGGGTGAATTTCGACACCAACGACGAGTTCATGTCGCGCCTGGGTCGCTGGCGAGCCAACGTCCTGGACAACATCGAGATGAACGAGAAGATCCTGACCGAGAACGAGATCTTCCGGGCTCGGACCAGGGGCATGGGCACCCTGACCGGGAAGCAGGCCATCGATCTGGGCGTCAGCGGCCCCAACCTGCGGGCCAGTGGCGTGCCGTTCGACGTCCGCAAGGCCCACCCGTACTGCATCTACAACGAGCTTGAGTTCGACGTCATCACCCAGACTGAGGGCGACACCTACGCCCGCTACATGCAGCGCATCGCGGAGCTGAAGCAGTCCATCCACCTCATCGACCAGATCGTGGACAAGATGCCCCACGGCCCGGTCCAGGCCCAGGTGCCGGGGATCATCCGCCCTCGCCCGGGACGGGCCTACGCGGCCATCGAGTCGCCACGTGGGCTGTACAGCGTGTACGCCATCAGTGACGGCGGCCCCAACCCGTATCGGTTCCGGATGCGCGACCCCAGCTTCATCAGCCTCCAGGTCATGCCCAAGCTCATGCCCGGGCACCTCATCGCCGACACCATGGCGATCATGGCCAGCCTGGATCCGATCATGGGCGGCGTGGACAAGTAGGCGGCCGAGATGGATCCGGCGACCATCGAGAGTCTGCTCGGCGTCGGCCGTTTCGTGCTGGCCACCACCCTATTGCTGCTGCTGACCGTGCCGACCGCGTTTATCGTGGGCCAGCTGGAGCTGAAGATCATCGCCCTCATGCAGCTCCGCTATGGCCCCAACCGGGTCGGCCCGCGCGGGATGTTCCAGAGTGCGATCCACGGCTTCAAGATCCTGGCCAAGGAGGACCAGACGCCGGATCGAGCCGACGTGCCGGTATTCACCCTGGCGCCGTGGATGGTGTTCATGGCGGCCGCCATGAGCATGCTGGTCATCCCGTTCGCCCCCGGGTTGGTGGCCTTCGACTCCGACATCGGCGTCATCTTCTTCTTCGCCATCATCGGTCTGTCAGTGGTCGGGATGCTGGTCGCCGGCTGGGCGAGCTACAACAAGTACGCGCTGCTGGGCGGGCTGCGGAGCGCGGCCCAAATGGTCAGTTACGAGATCCCGTTGACCCTGTCCATCGTAGGGGTCGTGGTCCTGACCGGGACGTTGTCGTTCACCCACATCGTCGAATGGCAGCTGGAGCACGGCTGGGCGGTCATCTGGCAGCTGGTCGGCTTCCCGATCTTCTTCATCGCCGCGGCCGCGGAGATCAACCGGACCCCGTTCGACATGGTGGAGGCCGATTCGGAGATCGTGGCCGGCCCGTTCACCGAGTACTCGGGGATGCGATTCGGCTTCTTCTATTTTGCAGAGTACGTCGCACTTTTCATCATGTGCGGCATCCTGGTGACCCTTTTCTTCGGCGGGTGGCTGGCGCCGTGGCCGTTCCCGGCCCAGCTGGACGGCTTCGCCGGCACCGTGTACGGCCTGTTCTGGTTCTTCCTGAAGACGTACTTCTTCGTCTTCGTCGCCGTGTGGGTACGGGCTACCCTGCCCCGCGTGCGAGTCGATCAGCTGAGGGGCATGGCCTGGAAGGCGCTCCTACCGCTGGCGCTGATCAACTTGTTCGTGACCGCCGCGGTGGTCCTGATCTTCAAGCTGTGACGAGCTGACATGGCGATCCCCGGCTCCGGCCTGCTCACCGGCATGGGTGTCACGCTGCGCAACCTCTTCCGCCCCAAGGTGACGCAGCAGTACCCCGAGGTGCGCCCCGCCATGGCCGAGCGCTGGCGAGGGCGGCTGGACCTCATCTACGACCCGTTCGGCGAGCACAAATGCGAGGTCTGCTTCCAGTGCGCCATGGTGTGCCCGGTGGAAGCCATCGACATGAGCGGCTTCGACTCGCAGGGCAACAAGATCCGATACGGGCTGCCCGAGATCTATGACGAGCGTCGCGATCCGAACGCCTTCCGGCGGGCCGGCCTTCCATCCAGACCGATGCGCAACGCGGCGCGATGGGAGGAAGCGGTCGACACCGCCTGGGTGGACCAGGTCATCGATGGGTTCGGCGGACGCCCCGAATCGCTGGTCGCCATCTTCGGCGCGGTCCAGACCCGATACGGGTACCTGCCCGAGCCGGCGCTGCGCCGGATCAGCGACCGGATGACGATCCACTGGGCCCAGGTCTTCGGGGCGGCGGGGCTGGGCGGCTTCCGGCTGCTGCCCACCGAGGGGCACCTGGTGACCGTGTGCGACTGCGCGGCGTGCCGCTTCGCCGGCGGCGACAAGCTCCTGACAGCTCTGGAGGAGGAACTGGGCATCGGGGCCGGTGAGACGACCGATGACGGCGCGTTCACCCTGGAGACCGATGCGAGCGTGGGAGCGGGGGCGATTGCGCCGGCGGTGCGGATCGACACCCTGGTCTACGGGCCACTCAACGTGGACGAGGCGCGCCACCTGATCTACGCCCGGCGGGCGGAAAAAACCCGCGCCAGGAAGGCCGGCGCCGAGGCGCGCGCCTGATGGCGGCCGGCCTCTCCCCGCAGATCCGGATCCTCCCCGGCGGGGAGCAGCGCCTGCTGGCCGGGATCGGGAAGCTGGACGCCGAGTCGCTGGCTGCGTACCGCAAGGCCCATGGCTACCGCGGCCTGACGCGCGCCATCACCAAGCTCTCCCCGGACCAGGTCATCACCGAGATCTTTGCGTCCCGCCTCCGCGGCCGAGGCGGCGCCGGGTTCCCGGTGGCCGACAAGTGGCGCGCCAGCCGTTCCGCGCCCGGCGAGCGGAAGATCGCGATCGCCAACCTGATGGGCGCCGACCCGACCTCGCTGGGTGACCGCGCGCTGGCCGAGGGCAACCCGCACCTCGTCCTGGAGGGGCTCATCATCGCGGCCGCCGCGGTGGGCGCCTCCGAGGCCATCCTGGCCGTGCGCCGCGACTGGATCGCGGCCATCGAGCGCCTCCGCAAGGCGGTGGCGGATGCCGAGGCCGCGCACCTGGCGGGCTACCTGATCCAGGGCACCGACGTGTCGGTCCAGGTGTCGGTGTGGGAAGGCTCCGGCGCCTACGTGGCGGGGGAGGAAACCGCCCTCATCCACGCCCTCCAGGGCGACCGCGGCATGCCGCTCATCCGACCGCCGTACCCCGCCGCGCGCGGGCTGTGGGGCGTCCCGACCCTGGTCCACAACGGCGAGACCCTGGCCCACGTGGCCTGGATCCTGGGCCACTCGGCAGCCGATTTCGCCAAGGTCGGGCCGGAGGAGTCGCCCGGCACCAAGCTGGTCACCATCGCCGGGGCGGTGCGCAACCCAGGCCTGGCGGAGGTGGCCATGGGCACTTCGGTCGCCGATATCGTCAAGCTGGCCGGCGGGTCGACCGGGACGGTGAAGGCCGCGTTCGTGGGCGGGCCGGGAGCGGGCGCGCTGGCAGCTGCCGAGCTGTCCTCCACGGGCTACGAATATGGCGCCCTGGGCGCCGCCGGCGCCCATATCGGTTCCGGATCGGTCCTGGTCACCGACGCCGCCACCTGCATGGTGGCCACGGCCCGCTTCCTGCTGGACTACTCCGCGCGCGAGGCGTGCGGAAAGGCTGTCCCGTGCCGGATCGGCCCGTTGCGCCTGGTGGAGACCCTGGACCGCATCCTGGCCGCCACGCCGCGTCCCAACGACCTGATCCTTCTGCGCGAGCTGTCGGCCAAGATCGCGGACACGGCCCTGTGCCGCCTCGAGTCGCTTGCCCCCAGGCCCATGCTCACGACCCTGGACCGCTTCGCGGACGAGTACCGCGCCCACGCCGAGCGGGGGGTCTGCCTGGCCGGCTCATGCAAGACGGACCCGGTCGCCCCGCTGCTCGCGCCGCTGGCGTCATAGGATTGGACCGATGACCTTCGCTGGCGGCAACGGCAACGGGAAGGGCAACGGCTCCGGCAACGGGGGCATGATCGGGGCGTTCGAGGACTACGCCCCCATCTGGCCGGTGGTCCCCGGCACGCGCAAGATCACGGTCACGATCAACGGCCGCCAGGTGCAGGCCGAGGAAGGGCAGACCATTCTCCAGGCCTGCCGCGTGCTGGGGCTCGAGATCCCGACCCTGTGCTACGAGCCCAAGCTGTCCCCGTACGGGGCCTGCCGGATCTGCGTGGTCGAGGTGGAGGGCCAGGACAACACGCCCATCTCGTGTGGCACCCAGATCACCGAAGGGATGGTCATCACCACCCACTCGGAGCGGGTCATCGAGAACCGCCGCCTGGTGCTGGAGCTGATCTTCTCCGACCACGACGCGTACTGCCTGCCGCCCCGCCAGTTCAAGTGCCCCACCCGGGTCGACATCCCCGGCTACCTGAAGGCCAACTCGGAGGGCAACTGGGAAGAGGCGACCCGCATCCTGAAGCGGTCACTCCCCTTCCCGGCAATCCTGGGCCGGGTGTGTCCCGCGCCGTGCGAGACCCACTGCCGGCGCGAGGAAGTGGACACCGCCATCGCCATCCGCGACTCGCATCGGTACTGCGCCGACCGCGTGCTGGAAGTGGACGCGCCGGCCCCGCTGCCGTGGCCGAAGGAGTCGGACACCGGTCGCCGGGTGGCGATCGTGGGTTCAGGGCCGGCCGGCATGACGGTGGCCTACTACCTCCAGCTGCGCGGGCATCACTGCGACGTGTTCGAGGCCGATCCCGAGCAGGGCGGCATGCTTCGCTACGGGATCCCCGAGTACCGACTGCCCAAGGGCTGGATGGACCGCGAGTTGAACCACGTGTGGGAGCTGGGCGCGACCTTCAAGCCGAACATGCGCCTGGGCCGCGACTTCCACCTGGCCGATCTGCTGGACCAGGGCTACGACGCCGTCTTCGTGGGCACAGGCTGCTACAAGTCGAACGAGATGGGGATCCCCAACGAGTTCGCCGACGGGACCGTCAACGCGCTGGAGAACCTGTACAACAGCACGCGCGGGGTCCTGGTGCCACGCCTCAAGGGCGCGCGGGTGGTCGTGATCGGCGGCGGGTTCACGGCCATCGACTGCACCCGGACCTCCCTCCGCCAGGGCGCGAAGTCGGTGACGATCGTCTACCGCCGGGACCTGAAGGACATGCCGTCCCAGGACGAGGTCCACGAGGCCATCGAAGAGGGGGCCACCGTCATCTTCCAGGCCGCGCCGGTCCGGGTGGTGACCGATGCAAAGGGTCAGGTGACCGGAGTCGAGTTCCAGAAGATGCACCTGGGCGAGCCCGATGAGAAGGGCCGGCGACGGCCGGAACCCATGCCCGGCACCGAGTTCATCGTCGAGTGCGACACGGTCCTGGGGGCCATCGGCCAGGGACCGGAGCTAGGGTGGATCGACTCCGAGCCGGAGGAGATCCGCTCCGGGCTGGAGGTCAGCCGCCAGGGGCGCCTGGTGGCCGATGCGAACACATTCCGCACCGGCGTTCCTCAAGTGTTTGCCGCCGGCGATGTGAACCTTGGCGCAACCACCGTGGTGGAGGCCATCGGCGACGGGCGACGCGCCTCCTATGCGATGGATTACTGGCTCCGTGGCCACGACCTGGACGACCCGCAGGTGCGACGCATCGTGTCCGAGCCGCAGCCCTCGTTCCTGACCATCGTGCCCTTCACCGACGACGTGAAGGAGCCCCAGGCGGTGATGGGCAAGCTGGGCGCTGAGGAACGCCGCACGAACTTCGAGGAGTACGAGCACGGCTATACCCACGACCAGGCCATGGGCGAGGCCGCCCGCTGCCTCCAGTGCACGTGCGAGGCGATTGGCCACTGCGACCTGCGCGAGGCGGCCATCGAGTACGAGACCACCCTGAACATGACGATCGACGAGCGGTCGATCCAGGACAACCCGTATGTCGGCATCAACCACGGCTACGGCCGGGACGAAACCCACTCGTTCATCCTGCGCGACTACTCGCGCTGCATTGACTGTGGCCGATGCGCCCAGGTGTGCAAGGACATCGTGGGCGCCGGGTGCTACGACTTCATCGGCAAGGGCTTCGACTCGCTGGTCACCACGGCCGACTACGTTTCGCTTAACGAGACGCCATGCGTGTCATGCGGGCGCTGCGCGGAGACCTGCCCGGTCGGAGCGCTCATGCCGCGACCACGCATCCTGGAGACCTACCAGCTCGACGTGAGCCGCTGCATCTTCTGCGGCATCTGCGCCGACGCGTGCCCTTATGACGCTCTGCGCTGCGGCCCGGAGTTCGAGTTCAGCGAGTACCAGCGCGACCTTCCCATGCTCGACATCCTCGAGATGTCCGACCGGGAGCGCCCCACCCGCTAGCCGATCAGCTCGTCGCGAGCGGGCGTGATCCGATTCGAAGCATCCGAAGGATCGCGTAACTGGCCCGGGGCCGGATGCGCGGGCTGCAGCGTCAGGAGGAGCCCGCCAGCCACCCAAACGCCGAGCACCAGCCCTGCCGCCAGACGAACGATCACCCGCCCAGTCTGTTAGGAGGTGCCCGTACGTGCCTCGCGGCGGGCGGGGCACCCCAGCGGGTATCCTCGCCCCTCTATGACGGATCTCCCCCAGCAGCCGATCGAGATGATCCTGCTCCGGCAGCTTTCGGAGCACCTGTCCATCCCGATGTGGGTCATCGACGCGGAGGGCGATCTCGTCTTCTTCAACGAGGCGGCCGAGCCCACCCTCGGCGTACGGGCCGACGACGTCGACCAAATGCCGTTCGAGACCTGGACCACCTCCTTCCGCCCTCGGGACGAGTCGGGCAATCCGCTGGCGGCGGAGGAGCTGCCCCCGGTCATCGCCCTGCGTCGGGGAGAACCGGCGCATGCCACGCTCGAGATCACCGGTGGGGACGGGGTCGCACGCCGGATCGGCGTCACGGCCTTTCCGCTGACCGGCGGGCACGGCAACATCATGGGCTCGGTGACCATGTTCTGGGAGTCCCCCGAGGCGTGATCGTCCGCCTGTGGGGGACGCGCGGGTCCGTGGCCGCCGCAGGGCCCCAGACGGCTCGGTACGGCGGCAATACGGCCTGCGTCGAGGTGCGCGGCGACGACGGGTCGCTGCTCGTCCTCGACGCGGGGACGGGCATCCAGCGCCTGGGCGCCGAGGTCGCCCTGGAGGCGGGGCGGATCGACATCCTGCTTACCCACCTCCACATGGACCACATCCAGGGCCTGGGCTTCTTTGCCCCCATCTTTCGCCCCGGCTGCGAGATCCACATCTGGGGCCCGCCCTCGCCGACCCTCCACCTGCGGGCGCGCCTGACCCGGTACCTTTCTCCGCCCCTGTTCCCCATCCGGCTGCGCGACCTGCGCGCTAATTTCGATTTCCACGACGCGCCCCAGGAGCCGTTCCGCATCGGTCCGTTCACGGTTCGAGCCGACGAGGTCATCCACCCCGGCGCGACCCTCGGCTTTCGGGTCAGCGAGAACGGCCGTTCGCTGGCCTACCTGAGCGACCACGAGCCGGCGCTGGGCACCGGGGACGGCGATGGCGACACGTCCTGGGTGAGCGGGCTGCGCCTGGCGCGCGGGGCGGACGTGCTCATCCACGACGCCCAGTACACGACCGAGGAGCGCGCCGAGCGGCTGGGCTGGGGCCACTCCTCGTTCGCCGAAGCCATCGCATTTGCCCGCCGCGCGCAGGTCGGCAAACTGGTCCTGTTCCACCACGATCCGGCACGAACCGACGACCAGATGGACGTCCTGGCCATGGCCGCCGGGGACCTGGCCGCGTCCACGGCCAACGGCCTGCAGGTGACCGCCGGGCGCGAGGGCGATCAGCTCTTGCCGTAGAATCGGTCACGGCCTCTGGAGCGAGGCCGTGTGAGCGCTCGGTCTCGAACGGGGAGCCTCGACTCTGGACATCTCGACCGTCCTCTTCGTGGTGCTCGCCGCCGGCGTCCTCGGCGGCGGCCTGGCGGCCGTCCTGCTGCGGAACGTGATCCATTCCGCGGTGGCCATGATGGTCTCCTTCGGAGCCCTGGCTGGCACCTACGCGCTGCTGGGCGCGCCCATCGTGGCCGCTGCCCAGGTCCTCATCTACCTGGGCGCGATCAGCGTCCTGATCATTTTCGCGATCATGCTGACCCAGGCCGGAGACGCGAACCTGCCGGCGCCATTCCAGCGCCAGGCGCCGGTCGCAGCCCTGGTCGCCATCGGGATCGTGGCCCTCGTCGGATGGGCCTTGCTCCAGACCGACTGGCCCAACCCCAGCGTGATCATCCCGGTCGAGCTCGACGACCTGGCAGCCGCCGTCTTCACCGACTACGCGCTGCCGTTCGAGATCGTGGGCTTCCTGTTGCTGGCGGCCATCATCGGCGCCATCTACCTCGCCCGCCGGCCCGAAGAAGACGAGCGGATGAACTGACCGATGGGCCTCGACGGCTACCTGTTCCTGTCGCTCGGCCTGTTCGGGATAGGAGCCTTCGGCTTCCTGGCCCGGCGCAACGCGATCATGATGCTGATCTGCATCGAGCTCATGCTGAACGCGGTCAACCTGGCCCTGGTGGCCTTCAACGCGTTCGACTACTACGCCACCGATGACGCCGGCGCCGTCTTCTCGCTGCTCGTCATGGCCGTCGCGGCAGCCGAGGCGACGGTGGGCCTGGCCCTCGTCATCGCGATCATCCGCACCCGTCAGACCGCCGAGGTCGACGACTACGCCGATCTGAAGGAGTAGCGCGCTGGACCTGCAGTCGCTCGTCGCCCTCATCCCGGCCCTGCCGCTGGCCGGCTTCCTGTTCGCGGTGCTGGTTGGGCCGCGCTTCGACCGGATTCCGAAGCACGCCGAGCACGGTGAGGAGCACGGTGCGGAGCACGGTGCGGGGGCAGGGCACGACACGGGCGGCGACGCACATGACCCCCACGACGCGCCCGTCGACGAGTCCGGGTTCCGCAGCGTCCCGACCGAGGAGGAGCAGCGCGAAACCTCGCCCCACCGGGGCCACGCCGACGACCTGGCCAACGCCAACGGGGCCGACGGAATCATCCCCGACGAGCTGAACGACGGGCGCGGGCAGCCCGGCCATGTGACGCCCGGCGGGTCGCGGCCGGTCTACCGCTCGTGGTGGGTCCCGGTGGCTCTGGTGGCCGCGGCCTGGGCCGCTTCGATGGCCATCTTCGCGTCGGTCATCTTCCAGGGGGCGGAGTACCACGTCACGGTCTACGACTGGATCGTGTCGGGCGATTTCCGGATCGAGATCTCGTTCTTCGTGGACGCGCTGACCGCGGTCCTCCTGCTGGTGGTCAGCACGGTCGGCCTGCTGGTCCACGTCTATTCGATCGGTTACATGGACGGCGACCGCAGCGTGTGGCGCTTCTTCGCCTACCTGAACCTGTTCATGTTCAGCATGCTGCTGCTGATCCTGGCCGACAACTTCCTGCTCCTGTACGTGGGCTGGGAGGCAGTCGGCCTGTGCTCGTACCTCCTCATCGGCTATTGGTACAAGAAGCCGTCGGCGGCGGGCGCAGCCAAGAAGGCGTTCATCGTCAACCGGGTCGGCGACTTTGGCTTTGGGCTGGGCGTGATCCTGATCTGGACCCTGCTCGGCACGCTGACCTTCGAGGGCGTCTTCGCCGGCATCGGCGGGCTCGAGGGCTGGCAGATCACCCTCATCGCCCTGCTTCTGTTCGCGGGTGCGGTGGGCAAGAGCGCCCAGTTCCCGCTCCACGTCTGGCTGCCCGATGCCATGGAGGGCCCCACCCCGGTCAGCGCCCTCATCCACGCCGCGACCATGGTCAACGCCGGCGTCTACCTCGTGGCGCGCGCCAACCCGATCTTCGCCGAGGCGCCGACCGCCATGTGGGTCGTCGCCATCATCGGCGCCTTCACCGCCATCTTCGCCGCCGCCATCGCGCTGACCCAGAACGACATCAAGAAGGTGCTCGCCTACTCGACCGTCAGCCAGCTGGCGTACATGTTCTTCGGGCTGGGGATCGGGGCCTGGGCGGCGGCCATCTTCCACCTGCTGACCCACGGGTTCTTCAAGGGTCTCCTGTTCATGGCCTCGGGATCGGTCATCCATGGGGCCGGCGGGGAGCAGGACATGCGCTTCATGGGCGGCCTCCGGGAACGCATGCGCTGGACGTACGGGACCATGGTCGTGGGCGCCCTGGCGTTGGCCGGGATCCCGATCTTCGCGGGGTTCTTCAGCAAGGACGAGATCCTGTCGGAGGCCTTCGCCCGTGGCTACCCGATCTACTGGGCGGTGGGCATCGGGGTTGCGTTCCTGACTGCGTTCTACACGTTCCGCATGATCTTCATGACCTTCCACGGCTCGTGGCGCGGGCCAGCGGCCGCCTGGAAGCACGTCCACGAGAGCGCACCGACCATCGTGGCGCCGCTGGTCATCCTGGCCGTGCCCACCGCGCTGGCCGGGCTGCTGCTTGGCATCCCGCCTGAGGGCGGCACCATCCACCTGTGGCTGGAGGAGGTCTTCGCCGGTGCCGAGGGGCTCGGCGCCGGCATCCAGCCCGGATCCATCCTGGCCGAGGCCAGGGAGCATGGGGAGGCGCACGGCTTCGAGCTGCTCGGCCTGGGCGGGCTGCTGCTGCTGGCCGGGGCGTCGGTCGGCCTGGCCGGGATCCTGCTCGCCCGGCGCTGGTACGTCCAGGATCCCGAGGCGCCGGCGCGCTTCGTGCAGCGCATCCCATTCGGGCTGGGGCCGGGCATGTATCGGGCCAGCCTGAACAAGTACTACTTCGACGACCTGTACCAGCTCGTCTTCTCCCGCGGCGGCGTGGTGCTCTCCAACGCCCTGTGGTGGTTCGACGTGAAGGTCATCGACGGGGCTGTCAACGGCGTCGGCTGGCTGGCCCAGCGCCTGGGCGGCGGGTTGCGCCGGTCCCAGACCGGTCGGGTCCAGAACTACGGGTTGGGGATCGCGGCCGGGTTGGTCATCGTGCTGCTGGTCTACGCCACGGTGGTGCGCTGACATGAGCGGCCTGCCGGTGCTGTCGCTGATCGTCTTCACGCCGCTGCTGGGCGTGGCGGCCCTGCTGTTCGTGCCGGGCGCCAACCATCGGCTCATTCGCTGGGTGGCCCTGCTGGCGGCCATGGGAAGCCTGGGCTTCAGCCTGTTCCTGGTGGGCTACGACCCGGCTGGAGCGGAGTTCCAGTTCCGCGAGGACCTTTCGTGGATCAGCGCGTTCGGGATCCGCTACCAGCTGGGCGTGGACGGCATGAGCGGGGTGCTGGTGCTGCTCACCACGGTCCTGAGCGTGGTCAGCATCCTGTACTCCTGGGGGCCGATCCAGATGCGGGTCAGGGAGTACTACGCCGCCATGCTGCTCCTGATGGCCGGCATGCTCGGCGTGTTCGTGGCGCTCGACCTGTTCGTGTTCTACGTCTTCTGGGAGCTGAGCCTGATCCCGATGTACCTGGTGATCGGGATCTGGGGCGGTCCACAGCGCATCTACGCCACGGTGAAGTTCGTCATCTACACCCTGGTCGGCTCGCTCCTCATGCTGGTCGCCATCCTGGCCGTGGTCATCGCCCATGCCAACCTCCCGGGCGGGACGTTCACGTTCAGCTACGAAGCCCTGCGCGGCGCCCCGTTCCCCCACCTGCTCCAGGCCGGCGCGTTCATCGCGTTCGGGCTGGCATTTGCCATCAAGGTGCCGATGTGGCCCTTCCACACCTGGCTGCCCGATGCTCACGTGGAGGCCCCGACCGCGGGCTCCATCATCCTGGCCGGGGTCCTGCTCAAGCTGGGGGGCTACGGGTTCCTGCGCTTCAGCCTGCCGCTGCTGCCCGATGCGGCCCAGTCCTTCGCGCCGCTCATGATCGGCCTGTCCCTGATCGCCATCATCTACGGCGCGCTGGTGGCCATGGTCCAGCCCGATCTGAAGAAACTGATCGCCTACTCGAGCGTCTCGCACATGGGGTTCGTGATGCTGGGCGCGTTCGTCTTCAACACCCAGGGCCTGCAGGGCGCCATCTTCCAGATGGTCAGCCACGGGATCACGACCGGGGCCCTGTTCCTCCTGGTGGGAGTCATCTACGAACGCACCCACGACCGGCTGATCAGCCACATGGGCGGGCTCAACGCCCGCATGCCGGCCTACGCGGCGATGTTCGGGCTGTTCACCTTCGCCAGCATCGGCTTACCGGGGCTGTCGGGGTTCGTGGGCGAGTTCCTGGTCATGCTCGGCGCGTTCCAGTACTCCCCGTGGGTGGCAGCCTGGGCCATGCTGGTGGTGATCGCCAGCGCGGTCTACATGCTCTGGATGTTCCAGCGCGCGTTTTTCGCGGTCCCCTCGGACTGGATGCGGCGGGCCTGGGGCGGGTTGCGTGACCTGACCCGCGTCGAATGGCTGTCGCTGGCCCCGCTGGTGTTCCTGGTCGTGGCCCTGGGCGTCTACCCGGCCCCCGTCCTGGAGGCCACCGCGGGGCCGGTGCAGCGCATCCTCGAGGCGGTTCAGAGCGCTGCGGGGCTCAACCTGATCGCATGGCCATGGTGAGAACGGCATGAACGACCCCGCCGCCCTGTACGCGCTGCTTCCCGAGGCGGTCCTGGCCATCTCGATCCTGGTGATCATCACCGTCGACCTTTTCCTGGCGCGGGAGCGCAAGTGGCTGCTGACCCCGCTCACCGTGGCTGGCCTGGCGGCCACCGCGCTGGCCATCGCCGCGGTCTGGAACACCCCGCCCGGCGGGGCGTTGGCGGGAGGGGTCTACACCGTCGACCGGCTGTCCCTGGTGCTCAAGCTGACGGCGGTCGGTATCGGTCTGTTGACCACCATGTTCGCGCCGGGCTACCTGGTCGTCAGGCGCCTGCCGCTGGGCGAGTTCAACGCCATCCTGCTGTTCTCCACCCTGGGCATCTTCGTCCTGGCCAGCAGCGCCGATCTCATCACCCTGTTCCTGGGCCTCGAGCTGATGGTCATGCCGGCCTACCTGCTGACCGCTTTCCACAAGACGGATCGGTTCAGCAACGAGGGCGGGCTGAAGTACTTCCTCCTCGGATCGTTCGCGAGCGCCATCCTCCTGTTTGGGATCGCCTGGACCTACGGCCTGACCGGCTCGACCGTGTTCAGCGAGATCGCCGAGGTGTTCTCGGACGGGTTGATGAACGGGGCAGTGCTGGTGGCGATCGGCTTCCTGACCGTGGGCGCGACCTTCAAGGCGGCCGCGGTGCCGTTCCACTTCTGGACCCCGGACGCCTACCAGGGCGCCCCGACGCCGATCACCGGGTTCCTGTCGGTAGGCCCCAAACTGGGCGCCTTTGCCCTGCTGCTGCGCCTGTTCAGCGAGGCGCTCGGACCCCTGCGCGCCGACTGGCTGGACGTGTTCGTGGTCTTGGCGGTGGTGACCATGACCTTCGGCAACGTGGTGGCCCTGACCCAGACCAACGTGAAGCGGATGCTGGCCTATTCGTCGATCGCCCACACCGGCTACATCCTGGCCGGGCTGTCGGCGTTCGCGGCAGCCAGAGATCCACAGGTTGCCACCCAGGCCATCGAGGCGGTCGTGTTCTACCTGGTCGGCTACTCGGTGATGAACATCGCGGCCTTTGCCGTGGTCGGCATGTTGCAGCGTGACGTGCGCCGGTACGGTGGGTTGGGCTCGTTCGCCGGCCTCGCCGGGCGCCAGCCGGCGCTGGCCGCGGCCATGACTGTCCTGCTCCTGTCGCTGACCGGTATCCCGCCCACGGTCGGGTTCTTCGCCAAGCTGTACGTCCTGCTGGCGTCGGTCGACGCGGGCCTGGCCTGGCTGGCAGTGGCCATCGCACTGAATGCCGCCCTGGCCGCGTTCTACTACCTGCGGGTCGTCGTGTACATGTACATGCGTGACCCGGAGGCCGAGCCGGCGGAGGTGGAGCGCTCCGGCGTAGGTCGCCTGGCGCTGGGCCTCAGCGTGGCCGGCGTGCTCCTGCTCGGCATCTTCCCAGGCATCCTGCTGGGGTGGCTGCCGGCTTGACCACACGCCGTGCCAGCGGGCTGGCGCTCCCACTGACCCTCGCCCTGCTGGGCGTGGTCCTGATCCTGGCCGGCCAGCTGCCGCTGGACGAGGGCGCGCGGCCAAGCCTGGCGCCGATCGCGACCCCCACCCCGGTGGCGGGAACCCAGACGCCCGGCGCCACTCCCTCGACGGATGGCACGCCTGAATCCACCCCCGAAGTCACGCCGATCCCCAGCGACTGGGTGGCGACCCAGATCCAGATCGAGTCGGTGGGCGTCAACGTCCAGGTCCTGCGGCTGGCGCCCGGCGAGCCCCTCGGCGTTTGCTGCGCCTACCTGCTCCCGCAGACCGCGGACCCCGGCCGCGGGACGAACTCGTACATCGTGGCCCACGCCCTGCAGCCGCTGTTCATCGGCCTGTGGAACGTCCAGCTTGGCGCCGAGGTGCGGGTCCTGATGTCCGACGGCCAGGTCCTCCACTACCGGGTGACCGAGATCCACCCCAACGTATCCTGCCCCGACCCGGACGCCGAACCGATGCCCAACCCGCCCTTGGACCTCCTGTATGCGGGCCCGGGTTGCGAGGAGGGTGGCCGCTGGACGGCAGCCACCGACCACGAGCGCTTGACGCTGCAGACCTCACAAGGCTTCAACCGCAACTGGGGCGAGCTGGTCGTCGTTGCCCTGCCCATCTAGCCCCGATCTTCAACCCCTCAGAGGTCGCGACGCAGGAAAAGGAGCGCCGCCACGCCCCAGAGGAGCCCTGCCACGGCCATGCACAGGCCGATGGCCTGGAGGCCGATCGTGATCGGCCGATTGGCGGGGTCCATTCCGGCCACCAGCCAGTAGCCGCTTGCGGCATGAACGGCCGCATCACCCAGCATGACGAGCGGCACCGCCACGATCACGGCTAGCCCGATGACCGCCACCATCGTGACCCGGACCGGAGCGTAAACCGCGACGACCAGCCCCGCTGCCGACAACGGCAGCCCCGGAGCGGCCGCGGCGACCAGGATCACGGCAACCGCAATTGCGTCCGGCGCCTGGAGCAGGGCGAGCGGCAGGGCCAGGCCGGCCAGGATCCCGGCCAGGACGAAGGCGACCAGCACCGCGAGCGCTGGCAACACGAACCAGGCGCCGACGAGCGCCGTTCGGGGCACCGCGCGGACCACCAGCCACGCGGCCGCGCCCGATCTGATCTCCTCGGCGAAGCCGGAACCCACCAGGGCCGCGCTCAGGACCGCGGCGGTCGCAAGGCCAACCGCGAGGGCGATGCGACCCGCCTCCCGTGACCCGGACTGGCCATCGACGATGACCGCGACGAAAGTCGCGATTGCCGGCAGGGCCAGGATTCCCAGCAGCCGGAGCTGGATCCACAGCTGGCGGGCGACGTGGATGGTGAGGATCACGAGACGAGGTCTGCCAATGCGGTCAGACCGCGGAGGGAGAGGGGCAGACGCTGCGCGTCCAGCTCGCCAATCGGGGCGTGGAGGGTCACGCGTCCGTCGCGGATGAGGATTACGCGGTCCACGATGCCGCCCTGCTGGGCGGGATAGCGACTGGCGATCAGCACGGTTCGCCGCTCGCCGGGGATGCGGAGCAGCCGCAGCCGATCGGGTGGGGCAGCCGCGCGCAGCGGCTCGTCCAGGAGGAGCACCTCGGGATCCGGAAGGAGAGCGGCCGCCAGGGCGGTGCGTTCAAGGATGATGCGCCCGGCGTGCTGCAACGGGCGGTCGCGGATGGCGCCCAGCTGAAAGTGCTGCAGGGACTCCTCGATCCGCCGCTGCCGGTCCGGACCGTCGATCCCGGACAGGCGGGCAGCCAGGTCCAGGCTCTCGGCCGCGGTCATCCACAGCGGAATGCCCGGATCCGCTCCCACGAACCCGATCCTCCGCGCCCAGCCCTCGGGAATCGCCGACCCGCGCTGGAGGCCGGCCAGGGTCACCGTGCCGCGATCCGCTCGGGCCAGGCCGGCCATGATCCGCAGCAGGAGCGATGGCGCCTCAGCGTCAACCCCGGCCAGCAGGGCACGCGTCCCGACCGGCACGGCGAGCTCGATCCCGTCCAGGAGCGGCTGATTGCCAACCCGACGGGCGAGGTCGTTGACCTCAACCCCCACCGGCCGCAGTCGACCGGCAGCCGGCGACGACCACAGCGCGTCCGGTGTGGAGGTCGGCATGGCTCGACTCTAGCGCGTCAGCGTTCGAGCCGAGCGCCTTGACACCTTCGAGTGGTCGTAATAGGATAAGCATGGACTTATATAAAGACCTCCTTACCTATCCACCTCAAGGAGCCCGTACGACACACATGACCCTGCAGCCCGCCGACTCGATGGCCACCCGCGACCTTCGCCTGCTGCGCGACCTGTACCGCGCCCTGGCCGACCCCACCCGGCTGCGGATCTGCGCGATCCTGGGCGAGTCGGGACCCCTTCCCGTCAATGAGCTGTCGTCCCGATTCGGGTTGTCCCAGCCGCTCATCAGCTGGCACCTCCGGATCCTGCGCACGGCCGGGCTGGTGGAGATGCGGCCCCACGGTCGCGAGAAGCTGTGCGCCCTGCGGCCCGCCGCCTTCGCGGCGCTGACGGCCGCCCAGCAGCGCCTGGTGGCAGGTGAGCTTAGGCTGGCCGCCACCCAGGGGTTGGATGCCGGAGGCGTGCTGCGTGTCCGCTGAGCACACGCCGCGCGGCGACGCGCCCCTGTCGGACCGGCTCAAGGCGGCCGGGCGTGCCGCCGTGGCGCCGATCGTGAACGTCCTGGCCGCCGCCGGCGTAACGCCCAATTCGGTGACCGTTGCCGGCCTGATCCTTTTCTCTGCTTCCTCGCTCCTGATCTGGCAGCGGTCCCTGCTGTTGGGCGCGGTGTTCCTGACCATCGGCGCGAGCCTTGACGCCATTGACGGCGGCCTGGCCCGGGCGCGGGGCGGAGGCACGCCTTTCGGGGCCTTCCTGGACAGCACCCTGGACCGCACCGGCGAAGCCCTCGTGTACCTCGGCATCGTCGCGTTCTGGCTGGATCGGACGGCGCAGCCCTTCGTGCCGGTCATGCTGGCCGCCCTGGCCCTGAGCGGCTCGTTCCTGGTCAGCTACTCGCGGGCCCGGGCCGAAGCCGTCGGATTCACCGCCTCCAACGGCCTGGCGCCCCGTCCCGAGCGTTTGATCATCCTCATCCTGGGCCTCGCCCTGGCCGGGCTCGGCTACCCCATCGCCCTGCCGGTGGCGATGGGACTCATCGCCATCCTCGCCTGGGTGACCGTTGCCCAGCGCATTTTGAACGTTCGTCAGCAGGCGGCTTCCGCCGCCCTGCCTGCCCCCATCGGTCAAGACAAGGAGAGCTGAACATCGTGGCCACCAACAGCAAAATCGCCTCGAATGGGCGCAACGGGAAGCGGCGCTCGGACGGCAAGGTCCGGGTCGCCATCGTGGGCGTGGGCAACTGCGCCTCGAGCCTGGTCCAGGGGCGCTACTACTACGAAAACGCCCGTGTCGGGGACCAGATCCCGGGCCTCATGCACGTCGACCTGGGCGGCTACCACATCCGCGACATCGAGTTCGTGGCCGCGTTCGACATCGACAAGAACAAAGTCGGCAAGGACCTGTCGGAGGCCATCTACGAGGCACCCAACAACACCTATGTCTTCCAGCAGGTGCCCCATCTGGGCGTCAGCGTGAATCGGGGCATGACCCTGGACGGACTGGGCAAGTACCTGTCCCAGGTGATCGAGAAGGCGCCCGGCCAGACCTCCGACGTGGTCGGCATCCTGCGCGAGCGGGAGGTCGACGTCATGGTCTCCTACCTGCCGGTGGGCAGCGAGGACGCCACCAAGTGGTACGTCGAACAGGCTCTCCAGGCGGGTGTCGGATTCATCAACGCCATCCCGGTCTTCATCGGTCGTGAGGCGTACTGGCAGCGGCGCTTTGTCGAGCACGGCCTGCCGATCATCGGCGACGACATCAAGAGCCAGGTGGGCGCCACGATCACGCATCGGGTCCTGACCCGGCTGTTCATGGATCGCGGAGTTCGCGTCGATCGCACCTATCAGCTGAACTTCGGGGGCAACACCGACTTCCTGAACATGCTCGAGCGCGAGCGGCTGGAGTCGAAGAAGATCAGCAAGACCAACGCGGTGACGTCGATGCTCGACTACGAGCTTAGCGCGGACAACGTCCACGTCGGACCGTCGGACTACGTGCCGTGGCTCAAGGACCGCAAGTGGTGCCACATCCGGATGGAGGGCCCCACCTTTGGAGATGTCCCGCTCAACGTCGAGCTCAAGCTCGAGGTCTGGGACTCGCCGAACAGCGCCGGCGTCATCACCGACGCCATCCGCTGCGCCAAGCTCGGCCTGGACCGCGGCTTGGCCGGGACCCTGGTCGCCCCTTCGTCGTACTTCATGAAGTCGCCGCCAATCCAGATCCACGACGACGTGGCCCGGGAGCGGGTGGAGGCCTTTATCCGGGGCGAAGACAATGAGACCCTGGATGGCACGGAGGCGCCGCGCCCGGCGCGGGCCAAGCGAGCCCCGCGCGCCAAAGCGGCCGCTCGGCGCTGAAGGGCGCGGAAAGCGTCCCGCCCGTGACCGCTGAGGGAAGCGCGACTCGCGCTCGGGCGCGGCAGCATGCCGCGCGTGGGGGCGAGCGACGGCGTGAGCGACTCGCGTACTGGGGCTACCGAGCGGCCGAGCGCGCCCTGAGCGCCCTGCCTCGCCGCCTGGTGCTGCCGGCAGCGGCAGCGCTGAGCAACGGCGCCTATGACGTGTCCGGCGCCAAGGGCGCCGTGATCCGGGGCAACATGGCCCAGGCCCTGGGACTGCACGTCGACGACCCCCGCGTGTCGCGCGCCGCGCGCCGCGCGTTCCAGAACTACGGCCGCTACCTGGCCGAGGTCATGCGGCTGCCGGCCATGGACCCGGTCGAGGCCCGGCAGCGGGTCACGTTCCATGGCTGGGAGGACCTGGCCGCCGCGCAGGGCACGGAGGGCAAGGGGCTCCTCATCTGCGCGGTCCACGTGGGCGCCATGGACCTGCTGGCCCCGGCCTTGATGGTCGAGGGCGAGAAGATCAGCGTGGTGGGCGACGACACGACCTACGGGCGGCTGTACGACCACCTGGCGGCGGTGCGCGGAAGGTTCGGCGTGCAGGTCATCGGGTGGCGCAACCTGCGCCGCCTGTTCAAGGTGCTCCAGAACGGCGGCAACCTCGCCCTCCTGTGCGATGGGGCCTACCGACCCGGCGACGTTCCGGTCGAGCTGCTGGGAGCTCCCACCACGTTCCCAGCCGGGCCGGCGGTGATCTCGGCTCGGACCGGTGCCGCCATCCTGCCCATCGGCGCGCGGCGGACCGATGACGACCACCTGGAAGCGTGGGGATACCCCGTCATCCGTGCCACCAGCACGGAGCCGGCCGAGGTCTACCGTGCCACCCAGGCCCTGGCCGACGCCCTGGGCCAGGTCATCGGCGGCGACCCGGGCCAGTGGTACATGTTCCGCCCGGTATGGCCGCAAACCGACGCCGACCGCGCCGCTGCGGCAGCGGCGTTGGGGCGGGCCCGTGGGGGCGAGGACTGGACCATCAGCGGCCGATGAGCCTGCGCCCGGGCGGCCTGGTCCTGCGTGCCGGCCTGGAGCTGGGAGACGCGCTGGTCGGCCTGCTCCCGGATCGCGCGGCCTATGCCCTGGCGGACATGCTCGGGTTGGCGTGGTACCGATTCGCCGCGGCGCGACGCCGCCTGGTGGCGGCCAACCTGGCTCGCGTGATCGCAGCTTCCGGCGGACAGGTCTCCGGAAAGGAGCTTCGGCGTCTGGTGCGCGCGGCGTTCGTGGCCCATGCGCGCTACTACCTGGAGGTGGTCCGTCTGCCGCGCCACGGCCGCCGGGATATCGACAAGATGCTGGTGCTTGACGACGCGGCGGGCTTCGAAGCACTGGCTCGGACGGGCGGCGTCATCGGCGTGTCCGCCCATTTCGGCAATTTCGAGCCTGCGGCCATCTGGCTTGCGTCGCACGGCCTGCGCTGGCTGGCCCCCATCGAGCGCATCGAGCCGCCGGAGCTGTTCGCCTACCTGCGCTCGCGGCGCGGCGCGGGCAGTGTGGGAGGCGAGATGGTGCCGCCTCCGGCGGGTCGTCGCGTGCTGAGCGCCCTGCGCCACGGCGAGGTGGTGGGCATCGCCGCCGACCGCGACGTCCTCGGGAGCGGTCGCGAGGTGAGCTTCTTTGGCCATCCGGCGCGGGTGCCAGATGGACCGGCCACGCTCGCCGTCCTGACCGGCGCCCCGGTGGTGGTTGGCACGCTCCGCCGCACCGCCCCGAATCGCTTCGCGGCCCGCACCGACCTGGTGGCGTGGACCCCGACCGGCAACCGTGGGTCCGACGTGGCGGCCCTGACCCAGCGCATCACCGACGTCCTGGCCGATCACATCGCCCGGGCGCCCGAGCAATGGTGGGGCGCCTTCCAGCCCATCTGGGCCGATCTGAGGCCCGGACAGCTCCCCGATCTGCTGGCTGACGGAGGCCGATCATGAGCCGATCGGAACCCCGAAGCGGGGCGCGCGGCATGGCCGATCTCCATCTCCACACCCTGTACTCCGACGGCACCGCGCGCCTGGTGGACCTGCTCGACTGGGTCGAGCGGCGGACGAGCCTGGACCTGATGGCCATCACCGACCACGATCGGATCGACGGCGCCCTCCGCGCGCAGGCCATGCATGCCGCGGCCGACTACCACTTCGGGCTCGGGGTGGGCGAGGAGATCACGACTCGCAGCGGTCACCTGCTCGGCCTCTTCCTGACCAGGCCCATCCCGCCCTTCCGCTCGGTGACCGAGACCGTGGAGCGGGTCCACGACCAGGGCGGCCTGGCCGTCGCGCCCCACGCCCTGGGCATCTTCCTGTCGCTCGGCCGCGGTAGCCTGGTCCGCCTGCAGACCGATCCACGTCCCGAACGCCACCTCGACGCGGTGGAGCTGATCAATCCCAGCCTCGGCGGGCGGCTGCGTCACTCGGCGCTGGCCGAGCTGAACGACGAGCGGCTCCATCTCCCCGGCATGGGCAACTCGGACGCGCACGTGCTGGAAACGGTGGGCAGCGCCTGGACCAGGTTCGACGGCACGACCGCCGAGGAGTTCCGGGCCGCACTGGCGGCCGGCGCGGTCGAGGCGGTCGGCCGCCACTGGAGCACCGGCCATAACGCGGCGGTGTACGGCCGTCAGCTGATGGCCAAGGCGCGCAAGCTGCGGCATACTCTCCGCCCGTCCGGAGAGTGGCGATGAGCGTGATTGAGGCTCCCGAGGCCGCCCGCATCGACGTCCGCGCGGAGCCGACCGGCCCGACCATCCCGCGGGCTCCGCTGAAGGTCGGGATCGTGAGCCCGTATGGCTTCCCGCATCCCGGCGGGGTCAACGAGGCCGTCCGGCACACCTACGAGGAGCTCCGCTCGCTGGGCCACGACGCCTGGATCATCACCCCCAAGTACGGTCCGGAGCGAGACAGCGAGGGCCACGTCATCCGCCTGGGCACCGGGTGGGCGGTGCCCAGCAATGGCAGCGTCGGCCGCCTGACCATCGGCTGGCGGCTTCGGCCCCGGGTCCGGGACCTGTTGGCGGCCCATCGGTTCGACGTCCTCCACTTCCACGAGCCTTTCGTCCCATTCCTGTGCCCCGTGGCATTGCGCGAATCGAAGACCGTCAATGTCGCGACGTTCCACGCGTTCGGTGGCTTCTCCCCGTCCTACTGGCTCGGACGCCGGGCAGCCTCGGGTCTGGCCGCGCGCCTGCACGGGCGGATTGCGGTCAGCGGCGCGGCCCGCCATTTCATTGGCCGTTACTTCGAGGGCGATTACCGGATCATCCCCAACGGGGTCGAGATCGAGCCGTTTGCCAGCGCCGAGCCATTCGATGAGCTGCGGGACGGGACCCTGAACATCCTGTTCGTGGGTCGGATGGAGGACCGCAAGGGCATGTCCTACCTGCTGCGCGGCTACCACCGGCTTCGCAAGCGCCATGTCGACGCGCGCCTGATCGTGGTCGGCGAGGGCCCGCGGCTGCGCGAGTACAAGCGCTACGCAGCGACCCGCCGCATCCGCGACGTCGAGTTCGTGGGCCACGTGTCCCAGGCGGCCAAGCTGCGCTACTTCGCCAGCGCCGATGTCTTCTGTGCCCCATCCACCGGCCAAGAGAGCTTCGGGATCGTCCTGCTGGAAGCCATGGCCGCCGGCCTGCCAATCGTGGCCTCGGACATCCACGGCTACAAGAACGTCGTCTCGCGCGACGTCGAGGGCTACCTGGTCGAGCCCAAGAACCCGCGCGCCATCGCGGCGGCGCTGTACAAGCTGGCCAATAATCCGGATCTTCGGCATCGCATGGGCGAGGCTGGCCGCGCAAAGGCCGAGGACTACTCGTGGGAGCGCGTCACCGAGATGCTGGTGGCCTACTACCACGAGGTTCGCGACCGCGTCCTCGCGGAGCGGGTCGCCTCCTAGCCCACCTCGAACGGCCGCCGGTAGGCCGTGAACTTCTCCGTCACTGCGAAACCGTTGTCGGTGTAGACCCCCAACGCTCCGGTCTCGTTGTTGGCGTCGACGCCGAGGATCCCCTCGGCCATGCCCCGCTCGCGCAGCAGGGCCAAGGAGCGCGCGACGAGCGCGTGAGCCAGCCCCCGACCGCGCCACGGTCGGCGGGTGAAGACCGAGTCCAGCCAGCCGCGCTCGACCCCCAGCTGGCGGTTCGCATCGGCATAGATCGCGTTGATGACCGCGCCGGCGATCTCGTCGCCGTCGAAGGCCACCACGTGCAGGGACGGGTCGAAGCTCGACTCTTCGGACCAGCGCGCAAACGCCGTGTCCGAGGCGTCCACGCCGCCCCAGTGGTCGAGGAACGCCTCACTGTCGGCCAGGAACAGCCGATGCGCGTCCTCGCGGGACACCGGCCGGACCTCGAGCCCCTCGGGGAGCGGCAGGTCGGCGATCGGGTGGGCCAGGTTGCGGGTCATGTGGAAGAACCAGCGCGCCGCCTGATACCCGTTCTGCACGTACAGGGCGTGGGCGCCCTTGTCCGTCTCCGCGGCCCAGCAGCCGGCCACCCGCGGCCGATCGACGTCGTGGCCGGCAGCCACCTCCACAATCCGCTCCCGCGCCCGGGCGAACAGCACGGAACCAACGCCCTGCCGCCGCCAGACCGGATCGACCTCGCCCCAGGATCGGTACTCGCGCAGACCGTCGTTGGTGTCGATCCACTCGACCTTGGCAAAGCCCACCGTCGTCCCGTCAACCTCGGCCACCACCAGGTCGTGGGCCGGGTCGCACTTCTCGTCGGGGCGCAGCTCCAGGGTCATCTGCTCCACGGTCAGGCGGTCGCTGATCTTGTCAACGGCCTCGGCATCGTTGGTGATGCGGGTAAGGACCGGGATGTCGCTCTCCCCAGCGTACGGTCGCAGCCGGACCTGGACATCGGTCAACTTCGAGCTCATGTCAGCCCACCCGCTTCAATCTGCCGGTGCGCTTCGCGTAGCGCTCGGCGCGCCCGAAGGCCCACAGGCCGACGGGGATGAAGACCACCGCCATGATCAGCAGCGGCCACACGTCATGCAGCAGCGCGCCCACCGACGTTCCGTTGATGAGCCCCTCGCGCACGGCGTCCAGGACGTACGTGGCCGGACTGAAGTTGCTCAGGAACTGCATCCACTCGGGAAGGATCTCGACCGAGTAGTACACCCCGCTGATCAGCAGCAGGACCGACTGCAGGACGAACGTCATCTGCGCCCCGCGCTCCACGTACATCAGCGGCAGGATGGCGGTCATGATCCCGATCCCGATGAACGAGAACGAGCCCAGGACCATGAACACACCGGCCGTGACCAGGTCCGCCTGGGCCAGATCCAGGTCGAAGAACAGGGCCAGCACGACGAGCATGACCACGGTGTGGCTCAGCCCGTAGGTCACCGCGAAGATCGTCGAACCGAGCATGTGGGTCCAGCGCCGGATTGGAGCCATGAACGTGTACTCCAGGGTCCCCTCCCAGCGCTCCCAGGCCACCGTCTCGGCGATGAAGCTGAACAGGATGGAGAGGTAGTTCCAGAAGATGGCGCCGACCACCAGCGTGAGCAACAGCACCTGATCGTTCTGAGACTGCCCGATGAGGGCGACCGCCAGGGCGCCCGCCACCGAGTACACCAGGAAGGCGACTTCCCAGCCCCAGTAACGCTTGGTGAGGTTGAAGTTCCGCTCGACGAAGGCGTACGAGGCCCTCAGCTCGCGGGTCAGGATGGCCATCTACTCGTCCTCTTCCGGTTCTTTTTCCTCGACGTCGTCGTCCAGCGACCGTCCGGTGAAGGTCATGAACACGCTTTCCATGGTCGGCGGCTGGCCGTGCTCTGCGGCGACCATCGCCATCAGGCCGGCCGGGGTGTCCTCGGCCACGATCCGCCCGTCGTTCAGGATCGCGATGCGGCGGCACAGGCGCTCCGCCTCGTCCAGGTCGTGGGTGGTCAGCACGATCGTGGCGTCGTGGTTGTCGCGCACGTCCTCGATGAAGGTCTGGACGTCCAGCTTGGACCGCGGATCCAGCCCCGTGGTGGGCTCGTCCAGGAGGAGCAGGATCGGGCTGGTCAGCAGGGCGCGCGCGATGGCCACCTTCTGCTGCATACCCCGGCTCATCTGCTCAAGTGGGCGGGACAGGCGCTTCTCGGAGATTCCCAGCCGGGCCAGGATCCTGATCGCCTCGACACGCGCGAGTTTCGCGTCCATGCCGTACAAGCGAGCGGCGTAGATCAGGTTCTCGAACGGCGACAGCTTCTTGAAGAAGGCCGCGTCCACTGACACGCGGTTGATGAGGCGCTTGACGGCCATCTCGTCGCGCTCGATGTCGTGGCCGAAGATCTCCACCCGCCCGGTGTCCAGTGTCAGCAGGGTTGAGAAGAGCCGGATGAGGGTCGACTTGCCGCTCCCGTTGGCGCCCAGGATTCCATAGATCTCGTTTCGCTCGATCTGGATCGAGACGTCGTTGATGGCCACCACCGGCCGCTTCTTTCGGCCCACGTGGAAGCGCTTGCTGACGTGCTCAGCCATGACGGCCAACGGCAGCATCGGCTCGGGCAGCACCGTCTGCGGCGTCTCCACGGTCGCGGTGGGGCGCTCGTCGGTCACCGTCTTCTCCTGTGGGCTGATTCCGGTCTGCATCTGGAGTTCCTTCTGGTTGGACCGATGTGTTCAGCTGGACCGATGCGGGCCGGGCACAAAAATGCCGTGGTCCGGATCGGTCCCACGGCTGGGGTCTGGTCGGCGGCGGTGCCGCCGGATCTCAGCTGGTCGCGGGCGCAGATCTCCCGTTTCGCGGGGCGCTGAGCGTGCAGGTCATGGCGATGCGGCTCCTCGTTGCGAACGGGAAGGATGGCGGGTGGCGGCCACACCCGGCGTTGGTCGCCGGCGGAGTCTACGGGCGACGATCCGACCATGTCAAGAAACGGGCGGGGGGTAGGGTTGCCGTCGGTGGAACGGCCGCGTTATCGACCTTCCTCGACGAGGTCATCGCGGCCTGACAGATGCGCGAGGCTCTTGACACGAGTCATATATTCACCAAATGACTCGTATCGCCAATCCCACGCAGCGTGCCTATCGGAGTGACCTTCGGGCCCAGCAGGCCGAGGAGACGCGGTCCCGGATCCTGGACGCGACGCAGCGGGTCATCGCGGCCGGCGTGGCGAGCATCTCGATTCCCGGCGTGGCGCGCGAAGCAGGGGTTTCGATCCCCACCGTGTACCGCCACTTTGGGACCAAGCGGGACCTGCTGGCCGCGGTCTACCCCCACATGGTTCGCCAGTCGGGCCTCTCCGAGCTGATCGCTCCGCGCAACATGGAGGACTTCGGCCAGATGGTTCGCCAGCTCTTCGGGCGCATGGGGTCATTCGACGAGATGAGCCGGGCGGCGCTATTCAGCCCCGCGGCCGACGAGGTCCGCCGGATCAGCATGCCAGAGCGGATCGCTAAGAGCCGCGCCTTCGCCCGGCTGGTGGCGCCGGGGGCCAGCCCCGCTGACCTGGAACGCATCACCCGCATCTTCGTAGTCCTCACCAGCTCGGCGGCGATGCGGATCTGGCGCGACCACCTGGGCTCCTCGGTCGACGAGGCGGCCGACGACATCGTCTGGATCCTGCGCGCTGCGATCGCCACGGCCCAAGGGAGGAAGGCACGTTCATGAATCCGAGCGCACTCCGACAACTCCGAGATGTTCGCATGGCCGATGCCGCCCAGGTTGGCGGCAAGGCCGCCAGCCTGGGGGACCTGATGGCGGCGGGAGTCCGGGTCCCCGAGGGGCTGGTCCTCACCGCGGATGCCGCGGAGATGAGCACCAGCGAGCGCGGCGCCCTCCTCCGAGCTGGCGCCGCGGACCTGGGGAGCGGGCCGTTCGCGGTCCGCTCCAGCGGCGTCACCGAGGACGGCGCCGAGCATTCGTTCGCCGGGATCTATGAGACGGTGCTGGACGTGGCGCCCGACGACCTGCCGGAGGCCTCGGACCGGGTGCTGGCTAGCGCCCGCGCCGCCCGCGTCGCGCAGTACGAACCGTCCGGCACCGGGAAGATCGCGGTCATCGTCCAGCGCATGGTCGCGCCGGCAGCCGCCGGCGTGGCCCTGACCGCCGACCCGATCAACGGGGATCGGTCCACCTCGGTGATCACCGCGGTGCGAGGCGTTGGGGACCGCCTGGTGTCCGGGAACGCGCTCGGCGACGAGTGGGTGATCCGTGGCCGCGAGGCCACCGCCCGCCGGCAGCCGGAGCAGGCGCTCGACAAGCGGCAGGCCCTGGCCGTGGCCCGCGAGGCGCAGCGCATCGCGGCCGCGCGCGGGACCCCGCAGGACATCGAGTGGGCGATCGACGCCGCTGGCGCGCTGTGGATCCTCCAGGCGCGGCCGATGACCGCGCTGCCGCCCGATGTCTCCTGGGCGGCGCCAGCGCC
>DATKBC010000117.1:0-4453 GCA_035514415.1 Pleomorphomonadaceae bacterium
AAGATGAGCAAGTCGCTGGGCAACGCGATCGGCTTGACCGATGAGCCCTACGAGCAGTACGCCCGGACCATGAGCATCCCCGACGCCCTGCTTCCGAACTGGGCGCGCCTGGTCACGCGGTGGACCGATGCCGAGGCCGAAGCCTTCCTGGCCGACCTGGCGGCGGATCGGATCCATCCCAAGGCGGCGAAGCAGCGGCTGGCGCGCGAGATCGTGTCGCGCTGGGACTCGGAGGCTGCGGCGGCCGAGGCCGAGGCCCGCTGGGAGCTGGAGGTGAGCGGTGGCCAGGTCGTGTCCGAGATGGAGGAGACGACGGTGACCGTTCCCCTGGCCGGGATCAGCCTTCCCGACCTGCTGGTCGCCGCGGGTCTCGCGTCGTCGCGGAGCGTTGGACGCAGGCTCGTCCGCCAGGGCGGAGTGCGGGTGGATGGCGAAGTCCAGACCGATGAGCTGCGCATGTTCGCGGCCGGGACCGATCACGAGGTCCGAGTCGGGAAGCGCCAGGCCGGGAGAGTGCGCCTGACATGACCGGCGCCAGATAGGAAAAGCGCGGGGAAAATCCCCGCGAATAGGTGCAGTTCGGTGCGGTCTGGGGTGGTTAGTGGCGCTCCCCGGCGGCCACCTTGGACTGGTGCTCGGCGATCACCTTGTCCGCGATCGTATGCGGGACCTCGGCGTAGTGGTCGAGCTTCTGGGAGAAGCGCCCGCGGCCCTGGGTGATGCTGCGCAGCTCGGTGGCGTAGTGGAACATCTCGGCCTGCGGAACCTGGGCGCGCAGGTACTGGGTCCCGTCGGCGGAGTCCATTCCCAGGACGTGCCCGCGCTTGGCGGTGATCTGGCCCATGACGTCACCCATGTACTCGTCGGGGACGATGACCTCGACCTCGAGGACGGGCTCTAAGAGGGTCGGGTCGGCATCGGTGAAGGCTTTCTTGAGGGCCTGCGAGGCCGCGATTTTGAAAGCCATCTCGGAGGAGTCAACCGTGTGATACGAGCCGTCGATCAAAGTGGCCTTGAGGTCGACCACCGGGTAGCCGGCCAGCACGCCCTCCGCCATTGACTCGCGGAGTCCCTTTTCGACGGCCGGGATGTATTGCTTGGGAACCGCCCCGCCCACGATCCGGTCGCCAAAAACGAACCCTTCGCCGGCCTCGTTGGGCTCGAACTCGATGACCACGTGCCCGAACTGCCCGTGACCACCGGTCTGGCGCTTGAATCGGTTGTCAACCTTGGCCGGGCGGCGGATCGTCTCCCGATACGGCACGCGCGGGGCCACCACCTTCACCGCCGCCCCGAACTTGCGCTTCAGGCGGTCCACGATGACGTCCACGTGCGCGTCGCCCATGGCGGTCAGGATGGTCTGGGAGGTGGCCGCCTCACGGTGGACCCGCATGCACGGCTCCTCCTCGAGCATCCGGTTGAGTGCCTGCCCCAGCTTGTCCAGGTCGGCCTTGGACTCGGGCTCGACCGCGACCTGGAGGGTCGGCTCGGGAAAGGCGAAGGTCGGAAGCTGGACCGCCGAGGACCGATCCGTCACCAGGGTGTCGCCGGCATGGGTCGAGGCCAACTTGGCGACGGCGGCGATGTCGCCGGGGCCGACCTGGGGCAGATTGACCTGTTCCTTTCCCTGGAGGGCCAGCAGGTTGCCGAACCGCTCGTCCTCGCGTCGGCTGGCGTTGTGGAGGTGGCCCTGGGCCTTCATGAGGCCCGAGATGACCCGGAAATAGGTCAGCCGGCCCACGAACGGGTCGGCGGTGACCTTGAACACCTGGGCCACGAATGGGCCCGCCGGATCGGGCTCAATGAGCTTGTCGTCGCTGGTGGTTCGGGCGCCGACCTCGGCTGCCGACGGCACGTGGCGCGCAATCATCCGGATCAGCTCGCGGACCCCGATGTTGCGTTGGGCCGAACCCACGAACACCGGCACTACCGATCCATCTCGGGTGCCGGTGTGCAGGGCGGTTTCGATCTCGGAGTCGGAGATCGCTTCGCCCTCGAGATACTTGAGCATGAGCTCGTCAGAGGCCTCGGCCGCGGCCTCGATGAGGGCCTGACGACGGGACTCCTCGGCCGCCCGCATGTCATCCGGGATGGGCACCTCCTTCGGCTCCCCGTTGTCATAGATCGAAGCGTGCTGCTCCACGACGTCGATGTAGCCGCGGAACGACTCCGCGGAGCCGATGGGCAGATAGACCGGGGCGATCTTGGGGCCGAAGGTAGCCTTCAGCTGGTCCAGGGTGGCGTCATAGTTCGCGTTCTCGCGGTCCATCTTGTTGACGAAGACCATTCGCGGCAGGCGGCGCGCATCGGCCAGTCGCCAGACGGCGTCGGTGCCCACTTCGACTCCGGCCGATGCGTCGACGACCACGATGGCGGCATCCACGGCTGCCAGGGCCTGGACCACATCGGCCTGAAAATCGGCGTAGCCGGGTGTGTCGACCAGGGTGATGCGGGCGCCCTCGGTCTCGAAGGTGCCGATGCCGAGGTTGATGGAATGGTGTCGACGCTGCTCGTCGGGCTCCCAATCCAGGGCGGCGGTGCCGGCTTCGACCGATCCGAGGCGAGGAATGGCTCCGGCGTCGAAGAGCATGGCCTCGGCGAGGCTGGTCTTGCCCGCGCCACCATGGGCGATGAGGGCGACGTTCCGGATCCGATCGGGCGTGGTCGGCTTCATGCGGCTCCTCGGGCGGGGACGGCCATTATAGGGAGCAGCGGATTCAGCGGCCGCGGAGCTCCAGCCCGAGCCAGATGTAGAAAAGCGGAGCCAGGATCAACCCGGTGACGCCTGCCGGGATGGCCACCAGGAGGTTGGTCGGGGCCAGGACGATCAGGCGCCCCAGGTAGACAACGACCAGCATCACCCCCAGCCCGAAACCCAGGTTGGACACCCGGCGTGAGAGGGCCCGGCTGCGTCGTGCCTCGGCCGCCAGGACCAGCAGCCCGAGGCCGGAGACACCGAATGTGAGAAGGCCCCGGGGGTCAACCGGGCTGGGCAGCCCGGCATCGGTGATGACGTCGACAGCGGGTGGATTGAGGACGTTCGCCAGGTCGTACCCGCCATGCACCACTGCTCCGAGTGCCCCCATCAGAGCCAGGGCCAGGCCGATCAGGGCAATGCCGTGGCTGACCGCGCTGATTCGCAGGTAGACGGCCACCAGCACGATCAGGCTGAGAACGCCGCCCAGCATGAGGGCGATCGAGGCCACCAGCATGCCGAGCGCGGGGTTCGCGCCCAGGACGACTCCGCCCAGGAAGGCGACGGCGTACACGAGCCCGCCGATCCCGGCCGCGATGGCGGCCAGGCCCGCCCAGTGTTCGAAGGTCGAGTCGGCGCCACGATCGGCGGAGGGCCGGGTCACGCCGGGAGCATACAATCGGAAGCGTATGTCAGGACACAGCAAGTGGTCTCAAATTAAGCGGCAGAAGGGCGCAAATGACGCCAAGCGCGGGGCGCTGTTCACCAAGCTGACCCGCGAGATCATCACCGCCGCGCGCCAGGGCGGGGCCGATCCGGATGCCAACTACCGCCTGCGGATGGCCGTCGACAAGGCACGGGCCAATTCCATGCCCACCGACAACATCAAACGTGCCATCGAGCGGGCCACCGGCTCGGGGGCAGACGCCGAGCAATACGAGGAGATCACGTACGAGGGCTTGGGACCCGCCAACGTGGCGGTCGTCGTGGCCGCCATGACGGACAACCGGAACCGGACCGCGGCTGCGGTGCGGGCCATCTTCACCCGGTCCGGCGGTTCCTTCACCCCCGTGTCGTGGCAGTTTGAGCACCGCGGGGTGTTGTCGGTGCCGCTCAAGGGGAACGACCCGGACGAGGTGTCGCTGGCGGCCATCGATGCCGGGGCAGTCGACGTGGGCTCGCCGGAGGGTGGCGCCATCCTGGTCGTGACCGAGCCGAGTGCACTGGAGCGGGTGCGCAGCGCACTGACCGATGCCGGGTTCGCGCCCGACAGTGCCGAGGTGTCACTGGAGCCGACGACGAGGGTCGAGATCGACGACGAGCGCGCCGCTCGCCAGGTCCTGGAATTCGTCGAGCACCTCGAGGACCTCGACGACGTCCAGACCGTGTACGCCAACTTCGACATTCCCGATGCGCTGATGGAGCGGCTCGAGGCGTCGGTCGTCGGCGGATGATCGCGCTCGGAATCGATCCCGGATCCGCAGCCTGCGGATTCGGGGTGGTCGCGTCCGATGGGTCGAACCTGCGCTTCGTGGACGCCGGCACGGTGCGGACGGACCCGGCGCGCCCCGAGGCCGCGCGCCTGGCGGAGCTGGAAGCCGCCCTGGACCGCCTGGTGGCCGAGCATCACCCCGACCGGGTCGCGGTCGAGCGCCTCTACTTCCAGCGCAACGTGCGGACGGCCATGGCCGTGGGCCAGGCCCGCGGGGTGGCATTGCTGGTCGCCGCGCGACATGGCCTGGCGGTCAGTGAACCCAC
>DATKBC010000118.1:0-16987 GCA_035514415.1 Pleomorphomonadaceae bacterium
TCACTTTCAAGGTGTGCGTGCGCGGGAAGTCGTCCTCGGCCCACAGCGAGTGCGAACGAATCTGCTGGTGTGCGCCCAGCTTGGCGTTGGCATCCCGAACGACCGCCTCGACCAGCTCCGGCGCCTCGCCATCCTCGACCACGAATACGGCGTGGATCTTCAGGTTGGGACCGATCGGGAAGCCGACCACGGTGGCGTCCTGGATGCGCTCGTCCTTGGCAAGGACCGCTTCGATGTCCTCCGGATACACCTTCGTCCCGTCCGGCATGGCCAGCATGTCCTTCTTCCGGCCACGCAGGGTCAGGAATCCCTCCGGGCTGATCTCGCCGATGTCGCCGGTGTGGTACCAGCCCTGCGCGTCGATCGCCTCGGCCGTCTTTTCCGGGTCCTCCCAGTACCCGGCGAACACGTTCGGCCCGCGGACCAAGACTTCGCCGTCACTCGCGATCCGCATCTCGACCCCCGGGATGACCTCGCCCACGCTTCCAATCCGGTTTCGCTCCTTGCGGGTGAAGCTGACCAACGGCCCAAGCTCGGTGGCGCCGTAGCCCTGCAGGACGTCGAGGCCCATGTCCGCCCAGCGACGACCCAGGTCGGGGTCCATGGCCGCCCCACCAATGCCGATCGTGTGGAGGCGCCCGCCAAAGCTGCGCAGCACCGGTCGGAAGAGCAGCCGTTTGACGAAGCGCGGCACATGCGGCGCCCAGCGGTGGAGCTTCTCGAACGTCGCGCGCTTGCCGCCCTGGTCCACCTTGCGCTCGATGGCGTTGTCCAGCAGTTTCAGACCCTGCGGGACGATGAGCAGGATGCTCACCTTGAAGTCGCGGAACGTCCGGAGCAGGACCGACGGCTGGCGGCTGACCGGATACACGATGCTGGCCCCGGCGTGCATGGGTGCCAGGAAACCGGGCGATTGCTCGAACATGTGCGACAGCGGCAGGACCGAGAGCATCCGCTCCTTGGGCCCCAGCGGGAAGACCTTGAGCAGGGCCTGCGCATTGCTGGCGATGTTGCCGTGGGTGAGCATGGCCCCCTTCGGCTCGCCGGTGGTGCCCGATGTGAAGACCACCTCGACCAGGTCGTCAGGACCGATGTCGGCGGCCGGCAACGGCTCCGCCCGCCGGGCCAGGTCCGGGACGCGCTCGATGAGGAGCACGGGCAGACCCAGGCCGGCCGCCTGGGCCGCGGTCTGGGCCGATGCCAGCACCAGGCCGGCGCGCATCTTGGCCGCCACCTTGGCCGCGAAGTCCGGCGCGCTCCGCACGTCGAGCGGGACGAGGACGATTCCCGCATGCACGGCGCCCAGGAATGTGATGCCCCACTCGGGGCGGTTCACGGCCCAGATGATGGCGCGGTCGCCTGGCTGAAGGCCCCGGTCGCGCAGGACGCGGGCCACGCGCGGCACGAGCCGGCCGAGGTCTCGGTAGCGCGTGGTGCGGGTCCGGAAGCCGGGTCGGATGATCAGGAACGGCCTGCGGTCGAAGCGCTTGACCGAATCCTGGACGAGTTCGAGAACGGTCTCCATCGTCACTCCGAGTCAGCCCGATCGGCCGGTGGCGGCCTGGCGGGCAAGACCCGCCAGTGCGGCCGATGCGCCATCACGCATCGGCCGGTAGTGGCTGAAGGCGATGATATCCACGTCCAGGTGGGCCAGTCGCTGAACCGATGCGCGAGCCTGGGCGTGGTCGTGGCTGAAGATCGGGCTGGCGAAGGCCAATTTTCCGAAGCGGACCTGGAGCACGTCGCCGGTGAATAGGATCCGCGGTCCCCGCGCATAGAGGCACACGCTGCCCGGCGTGTGGCCCGGGGTGTGGATCACTTCCAAGCCCCCCAGGACGGGGAGCACGTCTCCGTCACCCAGGGCAGTCGCAGCGCCCGGATGAGGCGTCACGTATTGGAGGAGATGGCCCAACCGGGTACCGCCCTGCGGGGCGGCCAATGCCTCCCGCAGGGTGAGGCTCACGCCCTCCAGGTCGGCGGGATGGACGAAGACCTCGATTCGGTCCTCGTCCAACAGCTCACCGACGCCGCCGACGTGGTCGGGATGGCCATGGGTGCACACGATCCGATCCAGCTCGTCGATGGACCGGTCGATCTGGCGCAGGTAGCGGAGGAGGAGAGGTCGCGACCCGGCAAGCCCGGCGTCAATCAGTGTGAGCCGCTCCTCGTCGATCACGAACGCGTTCGCGCCGAGCAGCTGAACGGAGTGAACGTGGGGTGCAATTTCCATCGGTTCGCCGATTGTAATGATGGTGCGCATCGGCACCGCCAATCCAGGGAAGCGGTGCGTTGGCGCGCCGGAGTCGTTGACTGCCACTGGGCACCGGCGCAAGATGGCCCCTCCAGTCATGAAGACCCGGAGGGAGTCCCGTGCGCCATCCCCTTATCGGCCTTCCGGCCAGCCTGATCCTGGTTCTTGCTCTCGCCACGCCGGCGCTGGGCATCGTGTACGGCCAGGTGGACGACGACGAGAGCTATCCAAATGTCGGTGCCCTGATAGGTGAGTTCGAGGGCGAACGGCTGATCTTCTGCTCGGGCACGCTGATCGCCGCCGATGTTTTCCTCACGGCGGCGCACTGCGTCGATGACGGGGCGACGATGTGGGTCAGCTTCGACCCCGTCGTGCACGAACCGGTCGATGAGACGACGAACACCCTGCACGAGGGGACGGCTCAGGCGCACCCCAGCTTCGCCTGCTGCGGGGCCAACAACACCTTCGACATCGCGGTGGTCGTCCTCGACCCGCCCGTGGCTGGCATCACGCCGGCGGACCTGCCCGGCTCGAACATGCTCGGCCAGATGCACAACATGCAGCTGAAGTCGGAGACCTTCGTGGCCGTCGGATACGGCACGGTCCGAGAGACGCAGAGGGGTGCCTTCCAGGCATTCTTCTTCGACGGCCAGCGGCGTTGGGCCGAGCAGAGTGCCCTCTCGCTCGTCCCGGCGTGGCTCAACCTGTCGATGAACCAGGCGACGGGCGACGGGGGCACCTGCTATGGCGACTCGGGAGGCCCGCATTTCCTGGGCTCCACCGTCGTATCGCTGACCGTGACCGGCGACGTTTTCTGCAAGGCGACCGACAAGACCTACCGCGTCGACACACCGTGGGCGCGTGACTTCCTCGACGAGTTCGTCACGCTGCCCTGACGCCTCGGGGGTGCGGGCCTTCGTGGACCGCGAGATCGTCTAGGCGCTCGCCACCAGGCGTCGATACGAATCCAGGCGGGCGGGACTGATCGCTCCGCTCGCCGCGGCCGCGGTGATTGCGCAGCCCGGCTCCGGGCCATGCGCGCAGTCCGCAAACCGGCACTCCCCGAGGTACGGGCGCAGGTCCGGGTAGCACCATGCCAGCTCGTCGGGTGGGATCTGCCACAGGCCCATCTGGCGCAAGCCCGGGGAGTCGGCCACGTGTCCGCCCATCGGTCCATCCACCGGCAGCAGCTCGGCCAGGGTGGTGGTGTGGCGTCCCTTGTGGAGCGCCTCGCTGATCGGCCCGGTGGCCAGGTTGAGGCCCGGGTGGACGGCGTTGAGGAGCGTGCTCTTGCCCACGCCGGAAGGACCTGCGACCAGGCTGATGCGGCCCGCCAACCGGTCACGGAGCTGGGCCACGCCCTGCCCGGTCCGCGCGCTGGCGTACAAGACCGGGTAGCCGATGCGCTCGTATGCCCCGAACACCGCCTCCGCCGCCTGCGGTCCGCACAGGTCGAGCTTGTTGGCCACGATGAGGGTCTGGACCTGGTTGTGTTCGGCAATGACCAGGAAACGGTCGAGCATGCGCACATGGGGGACCGGATCGGCGCAGGCAAAGACGACGACCAGCTGGTCCAGGTTGGCGACCATCAGGTCTTCCTTCCAGGCCCCTCGGCCACCCGGCTGGCGACGCGAGAAGCGGCTGCGCCGTGGGGCGACCTCCTCGATCAGGCCCTCGGCCTCGCCCAGGGGAGTGAGCATCACCTGGTCGCCGATGACCACCAGGTCCTCGGACTGGCGCTCGCGCTTCAGGCGGCCGCGGAGCTGGCACTCGTAGGTGCCGGATTCGGTTGTGACGGTGTAGAACCCGCTGCGCGCGCGCAGCACGGTCCCGCTGAGAGTGGGAACGGACAAGGGTGCAACTCCTAGGAGTGGGGGAAGTCCACGAGGAGCGCGCCTGCGGGTACGAGGAGCGGCCGGCGGCCGGATCAGGCCGGGAATGTCGCTCCGGGCAGGCGCGAGCGCGATCGGTCGAGGACAACGGTGGTCGTCATCGGTGCGTCTCCTTTCGCCTGCGAGTGATCAGCCTCCCGACGGTATCGGTCCGGGGATGCGCTGTCAACGCGACCACAGGGGCATCGGTCCGGTTGACCGATCTCGGCGCAGGGACGATGATGGTCGCATCCCCGACTGAATGAGTCGGATTAGGCACGAATCGGGAGTCACATGGCCCTTCCCACCCCCACTCCGAACCCCGCCCTGACCCAGGTCCCCGCCGGCTACAAGTACGGCTGGCACGACTCGGAGATGAAGCCCCTGCACGTCATGAAGAAGGGGCTCAACGCCGCTGTCGTGGAGGAGATCAGCCGCATCAAGGGCGAGCCGCAGTGGATGACCGACAACCGGCTCAAGGCCTACCGCCATTTCGAGGCCCGGCCCATGCCGGCTTGGGGCGGGGACATGAGCGAGATCGACTTCCAGGACATCTACTACTACGTGACCGCCACCGACAAGGCGGTCCAGTCGTGGGACGACGTTCCGGACTACATCCGGCGCACGTACGACCGGCTGGGCATCCCGGAGGCGGAGAAGAAGTACCTGGCCGGGGTGGGTGGGCAATACGACTCCGAGGTCGTCTACCACAATATCCGCGCCGACCTGGAGAAGCTGGGCGTCATCTTCGTGGGGACCGATGAGGCCCTGATCAAGTACCCGGAGATGTTCAAGCAGTACTTCGGCACGGTCATCCCGGCCAACGACAACAAGCTGGCTGCCTTGAACACCGCGGTATGGAGTGGCGGGAGCTTCATCTACGTGCCGCCGGGCGTCCACGTCGAGCTGCCGCTGCAGGCCTACTTCCGGATCAACACCGAGAACATGGGCCAGTTCGAGCGGACCCTGATCATCGCCGACGAGGGGTCGAGCGTGCATTACGTCGAGGGCTGCACGGCCCCGTCGTACACGACCGCCAGTCTCCATTCCGCCGTGGTCGAGATCATCGTCAAGAAGGGCGCCCGGGTGCGCTACACGACCATCCAGAACTGGAGCCACAACGTCTACAACCTGGTGACAAAGCGGGCCGTGGCGTACGAGGACTCGGTCATGGAGTGGGTCGACGGCAACCTGGGATCCCACCTGACGATGAAGTACCCAAGCATCTATCTCCTCGGCGAGCGGGCCCACGGCGAGGTCCTGAGCATCGCCTTCGCCGGGAGCGGACAGCACCAGGACGCGGGCGGCAAGGTCATTCACGCCGCCCCCAATACCACCAGCCTGATCACCTCCAAGAGCATCAGCATGGGGACCGGCCGGACGAGCTACCGGGGCCTGATCAAGGTCTACCCCGGTTCCAAGCGATCGAAGTCCACGGTCCGCTGCGACGCTCTCATCCTGTCCGACGAGGCCCGCTCCGACACGTACCCGTACATGGAGATCGACGAGGAGGACGTCACCATCGGGCACGAGGCGACCGTCTCCAAGGTCGGCTCGGAGCAGCTGTTCTACCTGATGAGCCGCGGCCTGACCGAGTCCGAAGCGGCAGCCATGATCGTCAACGGTTTCATCGAGCCGATCGTCAAGGAGCTGCCGATGGAGTACGCGGTCGAGATGAACCGCCTGATCCAGCTCCAGATGGAGGGCGCGGTCGGCTAGACCGATTCCGTCCATGCACCGATGACAACTGGCGCTCAGACCGCCACTCCGGTCCGCCTCTCCCCGGCAGCCTTCGATCCGTCTGCCATCGCTGCGTTGTCGAGCGCGCGCGGCGAGCCCGATTGGCTTCACGCCGAGCGTCTGACGCGCGCGGAGCGCTACCAGGCCACGCCCTGGCCGACCGGCAGCGAGGAAGAGTGGCGCCGCACGTCGCTGGCCGGTCTACCGATCTATGCGCCGCTCGACGAGAAGGCCACGACCGAGGTCTCCGGCCTCGACCCGGATGCGGCCGCCCGCGGGGTCGTCTTCGCTCCCCTGGCCGAGGCGCTGGCCGGCCATCCCGACCTGGTACGGCCATATCTGACCGACGCCACGCCCGGTCCGGCGACGCATGCCACGTTCTGGGAGCTGGCCCGGGCGGCCTGGACCACCGGGACGTTCCTGTACGTCCCGCCGCGGGTGACGGTCGAGCTGGTCCTCCGGGCCCGAACGGTTCAATCGCGGGCGGACGCGGCCGCTTTCCCTGTCACGCTGGTGGTCGCCGGGGAGGACTCCCAGGTCACGCTGCTCGAGGAGTTCGCCTCGCCCGATGGCGGCGCGGGTTGGTTCGGTGGAACGGTGGACGTTCGCGCCGAGCGTGGGTCCCGGGTGCGCTACGCAAGTCTTCAGCTGCTGGGCGACGGCGCCTGGCGCGTTTCGGCCCAGCGGGTGGTGGTGGGCGCCGATGCCCAGGTCACGACCCTCAACGCCGAGATCGGCTCACGGGTCACCAAGCTCGGGGTCGAGGTCCTGATGGCCGGCAAGGGCGGCACCAGCAAGCTGCTCGGCGTGCTGGCGGCCGGCGACGACCAGAAGATCGACATCAACTCCATCCAGGACCTGCTGGCCAGCCACACGACCTCGGACCTGCTGTACCTGTCGGCCCTGTACGACCAGGCCCATTCCGCGTTCTACGGCCTGACCCGGGTCCGGCCGGAGGCCAAGCAGACCAGCTCCTACCAGGAGTGCCGCAACCTTCTGCTCTCCCCGAAGGCGGGCGCCGAGCCGATCCCGGTCCTCGAAATCGAGACCAATGACATCCTGCGCTGCGGTCATGGCGCCACGGCAGGGGCCATCGACCCGATCCAGATGTTCTATGCCCAGACTCGCGGCCTGACCGCCGTTGAGGCGGAGCGGATGATCGTGCGCGGCTTCTTCGAGCGGGCAGTGGCCGACATCGGCTCCGAGCCCATTCGCGCCCGGGTCCTGGCCGCGCTGGCCGCGCGCATCGGTCAGGAGGCGGCATGAGCATCATGACGACCCGCGGTTTCGCCACTGGCCTGCGCGCTGCCGACGTCACGCCGGGCACGGTGGTGACCGTGGTCGTGCAGGGCGTGCCGCTGTGCGTGGGACAGACCACCGACGGGCGATGGGGCGCGATCGACGATGTGTGCACCCATGACGAGGGCGACCTGGGCGAGGGGGAGCTGGACGGCGATGCCGTCGAATGCCCGCGCCACGGCGGTCGCTTCGACCTGTTCAGTGGCCGGGTCCTGGCCCTGCCGCCCGTAATCCCGGTCCGGGCGTACCCTGTGCAGGTCGAGGATGACGAGGTCCTGGTGGAACTCCCATGAGTGATCGGTCATGAAGATCAGCACTCGATCCGAGTACGGCATCCGCGTCCTGCTGGCGCTGGCCCGCGCCGAGGGGCAGGAGCCGGTCTCGCTGACCAGCGTGGCGCGCAGCGAACGGCTGCCGCACGCCTACCTCGAGCAGCTGGTGGCCGACCTGCGCCGCGCCGGACTGGTGACCGCCACGCGCGGCCAGGCCGGCGGCTATCGGCTGGCCCGACCGCCGGACCAGATCAGCCTGGCGACCGCCATTCGGACCCTGGATGGTCCGTTGCTGGAGATGCCGTGCGCCGGGGTCAACAGCGGCGAGCAATGCGATCGTGAGCCATGCTCGGTCCACGAGGCCTATGAACGACTGTTCGCCTCGATCGACGCCACGTTGGGTGCAACCACACTTGCCGAGCTGGCCGCGCGGGCCGAGTCCGCCGGCGGCCCGCCCTACTCGCCCGACGTGCGCCGCCGGATCCGCGCGGTCGCAGAAGCCACTGCCCATGCCGCCCAAACGGTGAACGGAGCCTCATGACCGACAAGCTGGTGATCACCGACCTCGAGGTCAGCGCCGGCGGCCGTCAAATATTGCGCGGCCTGTCGCTGACCGTGGCCCAGGGCGAGGTCCACGCCCTGATGGGTCCCAACGGCTCGGGCAAGACGAGCCTGGCCTATGCCCTGCTGGGCCATCCGGACTACAAGGTCGATGCGGGTGACATCACCTGGCAGGGGCAGAGCCTGCTGAAGGTGTCTCCGGACAAGCGGGCGCGAGCCGGGATGTTCCTCGCCTTCCAATACCCGAGCGCCATTCCGGGGGTGACGGTGGCCAGCTTCCTGCGCAACATCTACAACGCGGTGCATCATCCCCGCCAGCCGGACGCCGAAGGCGATGGAGCGGCGGCCATCAAGTACACCGGCATCCCGCTGGCCAAGTTCCGGCGGCTGCTGGAGGAGAAGATGGAGCTCCTCAACATGGACCCCGCCTTTGCCACCCGATACGTGAACGACGGCTTCTCGGGCGGCGAGAAGAAGCGGCTCGAGATGCTCCAGCTCGCGATCCAGTCACCCAAGATGGCGATCCTGGACGAAACCGATTCCGGGCTCGACATCGACGCCCTGCGCAACGTGGCGGATGGGATCAACGCCACCCTCTCCCCGGAGATGGGGGTGCTGATGATCACCCATTACCAGCGCATGCTGAACTACGTGAAGCCGGATCAGGTGCACGTCCTCCTCGACGGGCGGGTGGTGCTGTCCGGCGGCGAGGAGCTCTCGCATCAGCTCGAGGCCAACGGCTACGACTGGGTCCGCGAGCAGGTTGGCCTGCCGGTCGAGGTGGGCGACGAGGCCACCGAGCCGGTGGCGGAAACGGCGAAGTAGGCCGATGACCGTCGGCGCGCAGCCCCAGGCCATCCCCGGCGCCTTCAGCGGAACGGCCCGGCGCGCCGATTTCCCGGTCTTCGAGCGACTGACCTCGACCGGCAATCGCCTGGTGTACCTCGATGCGGCCGCCTCGGCCCCCAAGCCGGCGGTGGTGATCGAGGCCATGCGAGACGCGTATTCGCACCACTACGCCAACGTCCACCGCGGGATCTACGAGCTCAGCGAGGACGCCACCGGGCGCTTCGAGGGCGCCCGGCGCAAGGTGGCCGCCTTCCTGAACGCGCCGTCGGAGCGCGAGATCGTGTTCGTGCGCAATGCGACCGAGGCCATCAATCTGGTCGCCTACTCGTGGGGCCGGACCAACCTGCGCGCCGGCGACACGATGGTCACGACCCAGCTCGAACATCACGCCAACATCGTTCCGTGGCAGCAGCTCACTCGCGAGGTGGGCGCCGAGCTGCGCTACGTGGCCATCACCGACGACGGGCGCCTGGACCTCGAGGACCTCGACCGCCTCCTGGCAACCCGTCCCAAGCTGGTGGCCGTGGCCTCGGTCAGCAACGCCCTGGGAACCATCAACCCGGTCCGCGAGATCACCCAACGGGCGCACGCCGCGGGGGCCCTGGTCCTCGTCGACGCGGCCCAGGCCGCCCCCCACATGCCCATCGACGTCCAGGAGATCGGCTGCGACTTCCTGGCCATCAGCGGCCACAAGATGCTTGGCCCATCGGGGATCGGCGTGTTGTGGGCCCGGCGCGAGCTGCTGGAGGCCATGCCGCCCTTCCTGACCGGGGGCAACATGATCATCCGGGTCACGATGGAGGGCGCCGAGTGGAACGAGGTGCCCCAGAAGTTCGAGGCCGGCACACCGGCCATCGTGGAAGCCATCGGCCTGGGGGCCGCCATCGACTACCTGACCGATATCGGCATGCCGAACGTCCGTGAGCACGAGCGCTATCTGTTCGAGCACGCCTGGGCTGCGCTGGGGGAGATCCCCGACGTACGCCGCTTTGGCCCGGACGATCCTGACATCCACGCCGGGGTCATCAGCTTCGTCCTGGATGCGGTCCATCCCCACGATATGGCGACCATCCTCGACCACCATGGCGTGGCGGTCCGGGCCGGTCATCATTGCGCCCAGCCGGTCATGCAGCGCTACGACATCCCAGCCACCACCCGGGCCAGCTTCTACGTGTACAACGACCTCGACGACGTCGAGGCCCTGGCCGATGCGGTTCGCGCGGCGGTGACCCTGTTCGCGGGCTGATGGACAACCTGTACCGCGACTTCATCCTGGAGCACTACCGGAACCCCCACAACCATGGGGTTCTCGATCCCCACGACCTCCATTTCGCCGATTCGAACCCAACCTGCGGGGACGAGCTGTCCATGACCCTGCGCCTGGATGGCGGGCGAGTGGAGATCGAGGACGTGGCCTTCGAAGGCCGGGGCTGCGCGATCAGCCAGGCGTCGGCCTCGATCCTGACCGATACGCTGCGTGGGATGACCCTCGACGCGGTGCGGGCCATCGAGCCCAAGGCGGTGCTCGACGACCTGGGGGTGCCCATCGGCCCCGCGCGGCTGAAGTGCGCCCTGCTCGGATACAAGGTCCTCCAGGGCGCGGTGGCCGGGGAGTCGGTGGAATGGCCGGCGGAGGCGGAGGCGGTCTGATGGCCGAGCCCGGGACGGTGCTGGAAATCTCGGTCGCCGACGCGCTGCGGATCAGCGGGGAGCGGCGGATCATCGACGTCCGCGAGCCGGTCGAGTGGAACGAGGGGCACATCCCCGAGGCGACCCTGG
The DNA here is from genome assembly GCA_035514415.1 of Pleomorphomonadaceae bacterium. Lineage (GTDB taxonomy): Bacteria > Chloroflexota > Limnocylindria > QHBO01 > QHBO01 > DASTEQ01. The sequence continues at coordinate 10,623 of DATKBC010000118.1, forward strand.
TGCCGCTGGCCGACCTGGCGGGCCGCATCGAAGAGGTCGTACCGGACAAGGCCACGCCGCTCCTGGTGCACTGCGCGGTCGGGGCCCGCTCACGACGTGCCGCCCTGTACTTGTCGCAGGTGGGCTACACCGATGTCGTCAACATCCAGGGCCGCCTGGCCGAGTGGAAGGCGCTGGGAGGTTCCTGGGAGGTGCCCACCCCGCTCCTGTCCGAAACGGAGCGACGACGCTACAGCCGCCAGGTGTTGATTCCGGAGATCGGCCAACAGGGCCAGCGCCGGCTCCTGGACTCGCGGGTGCTCCTGATCGGGGCCGGTGGTCTCGGCTCGCCGGCCGCGCTGTACCTGGCCGCCGCCGGGATCGGTACGCTGGGGATCGTGGATGACGACGTGGTCGACGAATCGAACCTCCAGCGCCAGGTCCTGCACACCGCGGACCGGGTTGGGATGCCCAAGACGGAGAGCGCCCAGATGACGCTGACCGCGCTCAACCCGGGCGTCCGCGTGGTCCCCCATGCCGAGCGACTGGATGCGGCCAACGTCGAGCGCTTGGTGGCCGAGTACGACGTCATCGTGGACGGGACGGACAACTTCGAGACCCGATACCTGCTCAACGACGCGTCGGTCACATACGGCAAGCCCGTCGTCCACGGCTCCATCTACCGCTGGGACGGCCAGGTGACGACCTTCGTCCCGTTCGAGGGGCCGTGCTATCGCTGCCTGTACCCCACCCAGCCGCCCGAGGAGCTGGCTCCGGCCTGCGCGGTGGCGGGGGTGCTGGGAGTCCTGCCGGGCATCATCGGTCTCCTGCAGGCCAACGAGACCGTCAAGCTGGTGCTGGGAGTGGGGGAGACGCTGGCCGGGCGGATGCTCCTGTTCGACGCGCTCACCACTTCGTTCGACGAGATCCGCCTGTGGCGCGACCCGGCCTGCCCTTCATGCGGGAAGGGGGTCGCGCATCCGCAGCCAGTTGCCGCTGGCGCGGCTCAAGCTGTCGCCGCGTCGTGAGCCGCGTCCGCATCCCGCCAGTCCTGCGCGAGACCGTGGGCGGCGCTCGGGAGCTGGAAGCCTCGGGGGGCACGGTGCTCGAGGTCCTTGACGACCTGTTCGCGCAACACCCCACCCTCCGCGAGCGGGTGACGACCGACGGCAAGTTGTCGCCTTTCGTGAACCTGTATGTCAACGGGAGGGACGTTCGGTACACCACCGGCCTCGCCACGCCGGTCAGTCCGGACGACCAGGTGATCCTGCTGCCGGCCATGGCCGGAGGATGATCCTCGGCGACATCGTCGCCGCCATCGGCCACACCCCCATGGTCGAGCTGCGGCGGATGGCGCCTCACCCCGGCGTGCGGCTGTTCGCCAAGGTCGAGGGCGCCAACCCGACCGGATCGGTCAAGGACCGGATCGCCCGATCAATGCTCACCGACGCCGTCGCGTCGGGGGCGCTGCAGCCGGGGCAGACCATCCTCGAGCCCTCGAGCGGCAACACCGGTATCAGCCTGGCCATGATCGGGTCGCGGATGGGCCATCCGGTGCGGATCGTGATGCCGGACAACACCACCCCAGAGCGGGAGCGTCTGCTGCGCCTGTTCGGAGCGGAGATCGTGTTCTCGCCGGGGGCCGAAGGGTCCAATGGGGCGATCCGGATGGCGCAGCGGCTGGCCGAGGCGGATCCATCGGTCTATATGCCGTTCCAGTACGGAAATGAGTCCAATCCGCGGGCCCACCAGGAGGAGACCGGCCCGGAGATCCTGGCTGCCGTACCCGAGGTCGACGTCTTCGTCGCGGGACTGGGGACGGGGGGGACGCTGACTGGCGTGGGGCGGGCGCTGAAAGCCACGCGTCCGGGCGTCCGCATCGTCGCCGCGGAGCCGCTCCCCGGGGACCAGGTGCAGGGCCTCCGCTCGCTGGAGGAGGGCTTCGTGCCACCGGTCCTGGACCAATCGGTCCTCGACGACCGCTACCTGGTCAGCAACCGCGAGTCCGTGGTCGGGGTGCGGAGGCTGATGGCCGAGGAGGGCATCTTCGCCGGGCTTTCATCGGGGGCTGCGCTGGCCGTTGCGCTCCGGGTCGCGGCCGAGATGGATCAAGGGTCGATCGTCGCGCTGCTGGCCGACGACGGCTCGAAGTACCTGTCAGCCGGGCTGTGGAATCGCGACCTCGACACCCTCGAGACCGAGATGGAGGGATCGGTCCTGTGGTGACCGAACCGACCGACGATGTGCTCACCCTCTCCACCCCCCTGGCTGGCGAGCTGCTGGCCCACGCCCGGGCCGAGGCGCCGAATGAGGCGTGCGGCATCCTGGCCGGAACCCTGGCCGATGGTCGGGCGACTGCCTACCACCGCGCGCGCAACGCCGACGCGTCCCCGTTCGTCTATACCGTCCACCCCGACGACCTGGTGCGGATCGTGCTGGGCATCGAGGACGCCGGCGAGGACCTGGTGGCCATCTTCCATTCCCACACTCGCTCGCCCGCCATCCCGTCGCCCACCGACTGCCGCCAGGCCATGTACCCCGACGCGTTTCATCTGCTGGCGACCCTCTCGGATCCGGACGTCATACCGATGCGGGCGCTCCGCGCCTGGCGCATCCGGGATGGCGAGGCCACCGAAGTGCCGCTTCGAATCGAATAGGCGGCGCGGTCGGCTACCCTTCGGGCCATGACCGCGTTCCCGGCATCGGTCCATCGCCAGCGACTCGCCGCGGCTGCGGCCGAGGCGACGACCCGCGACCTGGGCGCGCTCCTGGTCACCCCGTCATCGGACTACCTGTACCTGCTCGGCTACAACGCGCCGCCCCTGGAGCGGCTGACGTGCCTGATCGTGCGTCCGGAGGGCGGAGCCACGCTCGTCCTGCCCCACCTGGAAGAGCCCCTGGCCCGCCACGAGCTGGGCGTGCTGGCCGATGAGGTCAAGCTGGTCACCTGGGAGGAGACGGAGGACCCGTTCGCCCTCGTCGGGCAGCTCGTGAGAGGTGCCGGGCGGGTGGCCCTCCAGGACCAGATGTGGGCGCGCTTCGTCCTCCGCCTCAGAGCGGCGCTGGACGGTACCCAACTGGTGGAAGCCGGACCCGCCATCAATGCCCTGCGCCGCACGAAGAGCCCCGAGGAGGTCGAACGCCTGCGTACCGCCGCCGCGGCCGCCGACCAGGCCATGGAGGCGATCACCGCCGAGCAGTTGAGTGGGCGGTCCGAGGCCGAGGTCAGCAGTCACATCCGCCAGCTGCTGCGTGACGCAGGGCATGACACGGCCGACTGGGCGATCGTGGCCTCGGGACCCAACGCCGCCAGCCCGCACCACACCCCCGGCGATCGCGTCATCCAGGCCGGCGACGCGATCGTCCTCGACATCGGGGGCACGGCCAACGGGTACGCGAGTGACACGACCCGCACCGCCTTCGTCGGGCTGCCCCCGGAGGAGTTCCAGGACCTGTACGCCGTCCTCCAGGAGGCGCAGGCGGCCGCGTGTGAGGCAGTCCGGCCCGGCGTGCCGGCAAGGGATGTCGACCGCGTGGCGCGCGAGATCATCGCCGACGCCGGATACGGGGCGCTGTTCACCCATCGCACCGGCCACGGCATTGGCCTGGAGACCCACGAGGAGCCGTACCTGGTCGAGTCCAACCCCGATCCGCTCCGCGAAGGCGACGCGTTCAGCGTGGAGCCGGGGATCTATGCCGAGGGACGGTGGGGCGCCCGGATCGAGGACATCGTGGTCTGTACCGCCAGCGGCCGGGAGCGCCTCAACCAGTCCAGTCGCGACCTGAGGATCGTCGGCTAGCTCGTCTCCGGGCCGGGGAGGCGCAGGTCGTCAGCCGTCATTCGGCCCAGCTCGTCCCACAGGTGGACGATGGCATCTAGCCCGCCGCGGTAGTTCGCCAGCGGCATCCACTCGTTGGGAGCATGGAAGTTGCCATTCGGGGAGGCCCAGCCGACCATCACGCTCTTGATCCCGAGCTGGCGGTCGAGCTCCGGGACGAAAGGGATGCTGCCGCCGGAACGGTGAAATACGGCGGGCTTGCCGAACGCCTTCTCCGAGGCCCGAGCCGCCGCCTCGACCGCGGGGTGGTCGATGGGCGTCATCACCGGCCAGCCGTTCGACAGGCTCTTCACCGCCACCCGGACGGTGGGTGGGGCGATGCTCTCGAGGTGCGCGATCATCAGGCCCTCGATCTCGCGTGGGTCCTGGTCAGGCACCAAGCGGGTGCTGATCTTGGCGGCGGCCCAGCCGGGAATGATCGTCTTGGAGCCCTCCCCCTGGTAGCCGCCCCAGAGCCCGTTGATGTCGAAGGTGGGCCGCCCGGAAAGGCGCTCGAACAGGGTCCACCCGCGCTCGCCGAGCATGGGCTCCGACACCCCGGTCACGGTCAGCCACTCGGCCAGGTCGAATGGCACGGCCGCGTAGGCGGCACGTTCGGCATCGGTCAGGTCGCGAACGCGGTCGTAGAAGCCGGGAACGGTGACCCGCCCGTCGCCGTCCACCAGCGAGGCCAGCATGCGGACCAGGACGTTGGCCGGGTTCTCGACCCCGCCCCCGTACGACCCGGAATGCACGTCCTGGAACGGGCCGTGGACCCGAACCTCCCAGTACGCGATCCCGCGCAGGCCGTAGGTGATGGCAGGCGTCCCGTTGTCGTCCTGCATGTCGGAGTCGGACACGATGCACACGTCAGCCGTGAGGAGCTCCGGGTGGGCGGCGATGAACTCGGTCACCGGCTCGCTGATGTACTCCTCGTCACCCTCGAAGATCACGCGCAGGTTGAGGGGCAGACGGCCCACGCCACGAAGCCAGGCCTCGGCGGCGCGGAGGTGCATGTAGAGCTGCCCCTTGTCGTCGCCGCAGCCCCGGGCGTACACGATGTCGTTCTCGTACCGCGGTTCGAACGGCGGGCGGACCCACGCGTCAAGCGGGTCGGCGGGCTGAACGTCGTAGTGGCAGTAGACCAGGACGGTGGGCTTATCCGGTCCGGCGTGCAGCCAGTCGGCGGTGACCACCGGATGGCTCCGCGTCTCGTTCAGCTGGGCATGGTCGAAGCCGATGCGGGTCAGGTCGTCGGCGATCCACTGCGCCGTCCGCACCATCTCGTCCTTCTTGGTCGGATCGGCGCTGACTGATTCCATGCGCAGGAACTCGTCCAGGCCCTTGAGGTGGTCCTCCGCGTGCTCGCGCAGGTAGGCGAGGGCGACTTCCGTACCGCTCTTCGTATCCGGCATGCCGGCGCATCATAGGGGCGCCGACCATTGGCCTCAGCTCAGGACGCCCACGACGAAGAGCAGGAACAGCCCCAGCGCCACGGCCGGGATGACCGACGCGGCTCGCAGCAGCGGAGGCCAGCGGCCGCCACCGAAATAGGCATACAGCGGGATCGAAATGGGGAAGATGATGATGCCCGCCGACCAACCGATCTTGGCGCGTGGCCTGAGATCGGCTCGGTCCTGGATGTCGAGCCAGTAGGCCACGATCATCACGAACCCGGCCACCACGGCCAGCACCATCGTGGCCCAGACGAACGGCAGCATGGACCGATCCTAGTCGGTGCTCCGCGTCAGTCGGCGGCCGCCCGCTCCAGCTCGGCCATGTATTCGCGTCGGTTCGCGGCCTCGCGCTTGCCACTGAACAGGTCGCTCAGGTAGTCGCCGCCCGGACGTCTCCGAGGGTAGGTTGGCTCCACGTCGGGGAGCAGGGCCAGCATGCCTTCCCGGACGCGTTCAACCAGAGCCTCGCGGCCGGCTCGTCCGGCTCCTCGCTCGACCTGGATGGGTTCGCCGAAGCGGACCACGATCCGCTTGCGGAACCAGAGGGTTGAGCTGCCGATGACGGCGCAGGGCACGATGGGGACCCCGGACAGGGAGGCGAATAGAGTTGCGCCCTCCTGGAGGGGCAAGAGCTCCGTCTCCCGGAAGCCGAGCATGCCCTCCGGGGTAATGGCAAGGACGCCGCTCGCGTCGAACACGCGCTGAACGGCGCGCACGGCGGACGGCATGTTCGTCTTCCGCGGGTTGAAAGGGATCATGCCCCCGAAGAACCCCAGCACCCGGTTCCGGATGCCCTTTGAGAAATCAACCTCCTTTGGCCCGAACCAGGTCACCCGTGGTCGGAGCGGGCTCACCGCGTGGATCAGGAACGGGTCCCAACCCGAATGGTGGTTGGCGGTGATCTGGAATGGCGCCTTGGGCCAGTGCTCCAGGCCTTTCACTTCCATCCGGAACAGGGTTTGAACCAGGATCCGAACGGCCACCCATTGGAAGCGATAGCGCCAGGTGACGGTGACTCCCAGCAGGTGCGGCCCGATCTGGCGCCCACCGCTGGCGCCCGGGTCGGTCACGCCGCGGCCAGCTCGGAAACCTCGCCCAGCTCGCGCCGACG
>DATKBC010000119.1:0-2720 GCA_035514415.1 Pleomorphomonadaceae bacterium
GCGCGACGTCGCGCGCGCCCTGGCGGACGCCCACCAGCACGGCGTGATCCACCGGGACATCAAGCCCGAGAACATCCTCCTGTCGGGGGATGCCGCCATGGTGACCGACTTCGGGATCGCCAAGGCCCTCGCGGTCGCCCGGGAAGCGGGGGATTCCGGCGCGGCCGAGACGACGGGCGTCACCGCGACCGGCGTCATGATGGGGACTCCGACGTACGCCGCCCCGGAACAGATCACGGGCGATACGACAATCGACCACCGGGCTGACCTGTACAGCTTCGGGTGCCTGGCGTATGAACTCCTGACCGGCGCACCGCCGTTTCAGGCCAGTTCGCCGCAGGCCCTGCTTGCCGACCATGTCCTCCGGCAGCCGACGCCAGTTTCCGAACGATGCCACTCGTGCCCACCCGACCTCGCCCGCCTGGTCATGGGCTGCCTCGAAAAGGAGCCGGCTCGACGACCTGAGTCGGCCCGGCAGGTTCTGGAGGAGCTTGAACGCGGGTACCACCCGGCCGGCCCACTCAGGCAGCTGCAGCAGCGCCTTGCGCCCCAGCGGTTGGTGGTCCGATGGGGGCTATTACTCGGAACGTTGGGCTTGGTCGCGGCGGTGCTGGTCTTTCGCGGGTCGGCAGGGATCGAGGCCGAGGTACCCGGGGTGGCCGTGCTCCCCTTCGTCGACCTGAGGGCGGATTCGGCCGGTGCCTATCTCGCTGATGGTCTGGCGGATGGCCTTGCCACGGCCCTCGGCAAGGTCCAGGGGATCCGGGTGGTCTCCCGCTCGCTCAGCTATCGTTACCGCGATAGGCGCGAGCTCGATGCCCGCGAAGTGGGTCGCGAGCTCGGGGCGGGCTTCCTGGTTCGGGGGAGCGTCCGCGACCTCGGCAGCGCGCTCAGGGTGTCGGCACAGTTGATCAGCACGGCCGACAACCGTGAAGTATGGGCGGAGATGTTCGACGGCAGGTCTGAGGACGCCCTGGTGATCCAGGACGCCGTGACCCGTGCCCTGATGAGCGCCCTCCCCCGTGGCCTGGGCCTGGCCGCAACCGACCTTACGGCAGCCTCCGCCTCCGCCCCAGGCACCACCAACCCCGAGGCGTACGACCTCTACCTGCGGGGCCGGTTCCTGTTGCTGCGGCGGGGGCCGGGGGTGCAACTAGCCATCCAGAACTTCGAGTCAGCGATCGCGGCCGATTCCGCGTTTGCTGCCGCCCATGCCGGCCTGGCCCTCGCCCTGCAGTTGCTGCCCTACTTCGCGGCGGTTTCGGCTGCCGAGGTACGCGACCGGTCGATCGGCGCCGCCCAGCGGGCACTGCGCCGGGACAGCACCCTGGTCGAAGCGCACATCGCCCTGGCCATGGCGCACCAGCACGACTGGCGGTGGCGCGAGGCGGAGGCCGCGTACCGACACGCGCTGACGCTCGAGGCCGACGAGCCTGATCTCCATATCCAGTTCGGCCGGTTCCTGACCTACACCGGGCAGTACCGGGCGGCGCTGGCGGAGTTCGAGCGGGCGCGGGCGCTCGATCCGTACTCCGCCGTCGCCTCCGCGTGGGTCGGTTACGTCAGCCGCCTCACGGGCCTCCACGAGCGCGGGCTGGTGGAGGTCCTGCGGGCCCTGGAAATTGATTCGACCAACCCGCCCGCCCTGACCATGGCGATCGATGCGCTGGCGGACGACGGAAGGGCCGCGGAGGCCCGTGCGCTGGCGGACCGACTCTGGGCGACCACACCGACCTGGCGGTCGGTAGCGGCCGCCGCCCTGGCCCGGCTGGGCGAGCCGGGCCGAGCCCGCGGCATGCTGCGCGAGCTGGAGAACGACGAGCCGGCCTCACCGCTGGTCCACACCCGGCGGAGCCTGCTCCACCTGGCGCTTGGCGAAGCCGACCAGGCGCTCGGCGCCCTCGAGTTGGCTGTCGCGGGCCGCGAGATCCTGCCTACCTTCGTATCCCTCGGCGTGCCGGAGTTCGACCTGATACGTCACGATCCGCGCTTCGCGGAAATCGTCCGGCGTCTGGGGCTCGACGACCGGAATTTCACCTTGCCTCGCGGTGGGAGGGAACGATGACGCTGGAGAGGATCGCGTTGCTGCTGGGCACCGCCGTGGCCATGCCGCTGGCGGCACAACCCCGCACCGTGAGCGTCGGTGATGCCGAGATCCGCTACGAGTCCATCGGCGGCGGGGAGGCACTCGTCTTCATCCACGGCTGGGCCCAGGACCTGGGCATCTGGGACGCGGAGGTCGCGGCGTTCGCGCCGGACTGGCGCGTTGTCCGCTATGACCGCCGGGGCTTCGGTCACTCCACCGGTCATGCCGATCCGACCGCGGACCCGGCGGACCTTCTCGCCCTGCTGGACAGCCTTGGGATCGCCTCGGCGACCGTGGTTGGGCTCTCGGCCGGCGCGGGTAGTGCGCTGCGCTTCGCTGCGGCGTTTCCAGAGCGCGTGGACCGCCTGGTCCTGTATGGTTACGTGGGAGCAGGCCTCCAAGGATTACCCGCACTCCCGGAACCACCCCCGAACCTGAACTTCGGCCGGATCGCCCGCGAGTTCGGCATGGACTCGCTCAAGCAGGTGATCATCAATTCTCCCCTCGCCTGGACTCCACCAGGCCAGGAGAAGGCATGGAGTGCTCGGCTCGAGGCCTGGTGGCAGTCATACGACGGGCGCGACCTGCTCGACCCGCGGCCGCCCTCGGGTCGAGTCCCGCCGCCGAGCTGGGA